>CAZUVW010000100.1:0-3849 GCA_964623875.1 uncultured Gaiellales bacterium | reverse complement strand
CGCCGAAGCCGACGCCGAAGCCGAAGCCGACGCCTGAGCCCGCGCCGGACGGCGAGCAGGCGTCGGCCCAGACGGCCTCCACGTCGCCGTAGGGGCGGGGCCCGCCCCGCGCTACTCGTACAGCGGCTCGAGCGTGGGGCGCCTGGCCTGGTCGTAGACCACGCGGGACTCGACGTGCCCGACCTCCGGCCTGACGGTCAGGCGGTCGAGCACGAAGTTGCGCAGCCCCTCGGTGTCGCTGACCGCGACGTGGAGCAGGAAGTCGTCCGCGCCGGTGACGTGGAACACCTGCACCACCTCGGGGAACGACAGCGCAGCGCGCCAGAAGGCATCGACCATCGGGCGCGAGTGAGGGCGGACGCGGACGGCCACGATCGCCTCGAGCCCGCGGCCGAGGGCAGTGCGGTCGACGTCGGCGTGGAACCCGCGCAGCACGCCCCGCGCGCGGAGCGCGCGCACCCGCTCCAGGCAGGTCGACGGCGCGATCCCGACGCGAGCCGCGAGCTCCTTGTTCGGCAGCCGCGCATCGTTCTGCAGCGCGGCGACGATGGCGCGATCCGTGCGGTCCAGGCGCTCTCCGAGCATCCGTTCCGAATCATATTCGATGACTGCGCACTCTTCCCGACGATCGTCGCATACTGGACGCATGGAGACCGATACCCTCGCCGTCCACGCCGGCCGACACGACCTCGCCGCGCTCGGCGTCCACGCGCCGCCCATCGACCTGTCCAGCACGTATCCCGTCCCCGACCTCGCGGAGGGGATCGAGGCGCTGGACGCCCTGGCGGCAGGCGCCGCGTCGGCGTCCTCGCCCGTCTACGCGCGCCTCCACAACCCGACCGTTCGCCGGCTCGAGGTCGCTCTCGCGCAGCTCGAGCGCACCGAGGACGCCGTCGCGTTCTCGTCGGGCATGGCGGCGCTCACGGCGACCCTCCTGGCCGCCTGCGGAGAGCGGCGTCACGTGGTCGCCGTGCGACCGCTCTACGGCGGCTCCGACCACCTGCTCGCGTGCGGTCTCCTTGGGCTCGACGTCACCTGGGTGGACGACGTGGCGGGCGTGCGCGAGGCGGTCCGGCCCGACACCGGGCTCGTGCTGCTGGAGACGCCCCAGAACCCCACGCTTGGCGTCGTCGACATCGAGGCGGCGGTAGCGGCGGCTGGCGACGTCCCCGTGGTCGTCGACAACACGTTCGCGACGCCGATCCTCCAGAACCCCGCGCGTCACGGCGCGGCGCTCGTCCTGCACTCGGGCACGAAGTTCCTCGCCGGCCACGGCGACGTCGTCGCCGGGTGCGTGATGACGGACTCCGACTGGGCCGGCCGCCTGCGCCAGGTGCGGATCGCGACCGGGGCAATCCTCCACCCGCTCGCCGCGTACCTCCTGCACCGCAGCCTCCCGACGCTGCCCTTCCGGGTACGCGAGGCCCAGGAGCGCGCGCGAGCGCTCGCCCTGCTGCTCGGCGAGCACCCGGGCGTGACGCGCGTGCTGTACCCCGAGGCGGACGGGTACCAGCTGCGGGGCCCTGGCGCCGTGCTGTCCTTCGAGCTCGCCGGGGGGCTGGCGGCGGCCACGGCCGTGATGGGCGGGCTGCGGCTGATCACGCCGGCGGTCAGCCTCGGCTCGACCGACACGCTGATCCAGCATCCGGCCGGCCTCACGCACCGGGTCGTCGACCCGGAGGCGCGCGCCGCCGCCGGCATCGGCGACGGCCTGCTACGGCTCTCGGTGGGGCTCGAGGACGTGCACGACCTCTGGAACGACCTGCGCAGCGCGATCGACTCGGCGACGATCGCTCACCCGCTCGGTGGCGACGCGTCCTCCCGACCGGTCGCGGTGGCCGGCAGCGCTCGCTAGCTCGTTCTCCGAAGGGGCAACACGCCGTCCGGCGCTCCGCGTACGATGGAGCCCGTGGCCAAGGTCGTCGTCCAGTTCACGTGCAACGCGTGCGGCACGACGACCGGACGCTGGCTCGGCAAGTGCCCGGGCTGCGGTGCGTTCGGGACGCTCGTCGAGGAGCTGACCGGTCGCGACACGCCGACGACCACGTCTGCTCGTCCCGCCGTTCCGCGCCGGCTGGCCGACGTGGAGGTCGAGGAGGCTGCGCGCATCGCGACGGGCGTGCCCGAGCTCGACCGAGTCCTGGGCGGCGGCCTCGTGCCGGCTTCACTGGTGCTCGTGGGCGGCGAGCCGGGGGTCGGGAAGTCGACCCTGCTCCTCTCGGCGCTCGGCGCGATCGCGCGTGACGGGCGCCGAGGATTGCTCGTCACGGGTGAGGAGTCGGTCGCGCAGGTGAAGCTGCGCGCCGGCAGGCTCGGCGGCGCGGACGACGTCGAGATCCTCGCCGAGACGGACCTCGACACCGTCTGCGCGACGCTGGTGGAGCTCCGCCCCGACGTCTGCGTGATCGACTCCGTCCAGACGCTGCACGCCGCCGAGCTCGGCTCGGCGCCGGGGTCGGTGGCGCAGGTGCGCGAGTCCGCCGCGCGGCTCCTGCGGGTCGCCAAGGAGAGCGGCGTCGCCACGGTGCTCGTCGGCCACGTGACGAAGGACGGCTCCGTCGCCGGGCCACGCGTCCTCGAGCACCTCGTGGACTGCGTCTTGCAGTTCGAGGGCGACCGGTACCACGCGCATCGCATCCTGCGAGCGGTCAAGAACCGCTTCGGCTCCACGAACGAGCTCGGGGTCTTCGAGATGACGGCCGCGGGCCTCGTCGGCGTCCCGTACCCGTCGGAGCTCTTCGGGCGCACCCATGCGGGCGAGGTCGGCGCCGCGGTCGCCTGCGCGCTCGAGGGGACGCGGCCGCTCCTGCTCGAGGTGCAGGCGCTCGTCGCCCGCACCGACCTCGCGATGCCGCGCCGCGTCGGGACCGGCGTCGACCCGAAGCGCCTCGCGATGATCGTGGCGGTGCTCGCGCGCCATGCCGGCGTGCCGCTCGGGACCGCGGACGTCTTCGTCAACGTCGCGGGTGGCGTCCGGATCGACGAGCCAGGCGCAGATCTCGCGATCGCGCTCGCGATCGCCTCGGCCGCCCGGGGCGCTCCCGTGCGCGAGGGGCACGCTGCGTTCGGCGAGATCGGCCTGACCGGTCGGCTGCGGGTGGCGGCCCAGGCGGAGCGCCGGCTCGAGGAGTGCGCCAAGCTCGGCGTCGCGACGGTGGTCGCCCCGGACGGGACCCGCGCGCGAGGCGGCGTCCCGCGCGTGACGCGTGCGGAGACGCTCCGCCAGGCGATCGCGGCGAGCGTCCACGCCCGTCGCAGCGACCCCGTCTCGGCCGACGACGACTGATCGGCGTCTGGTTCGCTCGCGTCCGGCCGGGCCGGATCTTCGCTAGAATTGGGGCCTCACGCCGGCAGATCGATCCGCCGGCGCTTTTCGTGGGTCACTGGACAACAGGTCGAGCGACGGGAGGGCAAGCCAACGTGTTCGATGTCGGCGACAAGGTCGTGTATCCCCACCACGGCGCAGGCACGGTCGTGAGCAAGGACGTGAAGATCGTCCTCGGGCAGGAGCGGGAGTACCTGACGATCAAGATCCTGCACAACGACATGACCGTCAACGTTCCGACGGACAACGCGGAGAAGGTGGGCATCCGCTGGGTGATCGACCAGGAGATGGTCGAGGTCGTCCACAAGGTGCTCCTCGGCGGGTCGACCGAGATGCCGAAGAACTGGAACCGTCGCTTCAAGCACAACCGCGACAAGATGAAGACGGGCGACATCCTCGAGCTCGCCGAGGTCGTCCGCAACCTCGCGCTGCGTGACCACGAGAAGGGCCTCTCGACGGGCGAGAAGCAGATGTACGTCAAGGCGAAGAAGATCCTCGCCTCCGAGCTCATGTACGCGAAGGAC
>CAZUVW010000099.1:5976-10505 GCA_964623875.1 uncultured Gaiellales bacterium | reverse complement strand
CCGACTCGGCACTCGAGCGGGGCCCCCGCACGGGGCCCCGGCTGTCGGGAGGGTGGGAGAGAGCGGGGCCCTCGCGGGCCCCGTTCTCGTGGTCCTGCCGACGCGCGGCCACCCGGAAGGTGGGCGCCAACCCCTCGATCGGGGGTTGGGCGCTCACCCGATCGGGGGTACCGTGTGAATGTGACCAGGTGGCTGCTCGCAGTCGTGCCGGCCGTGCTCGCCGTGGCCCTCGCAGCGCCCGTCGGCGCCGCCGATCGCGCGCCGACGACCAAGCTCACCCCGCTCGCGAGCGTGGACGTGGTCGGCTCCGGGCCGATCCAGTGGAAGTCGGTCGCCGCGCGGCGCGCGCCGTCGCTCACGGCTCCGGTGATCCGCGTGCTCGGGCAGTTCCGCCCCGACTTCCATCCGCGCTGGGTGATGGCGACCGACGTGGCGACCGACGCCACGGGCGCCGCGAAGTGGTACCAGCTCGCGCTCCCCGGTCGGCCGAACGGCCAGCGCGGCTGGGTGCCCGCGGCGAGCGTCCGGATCGACCCCGTCGATCGCTGGCTCGTCGTCTACCGCGACTCGCGGAAGTTCGAGCTGTACGTCGACCGGCGCCTCACGCGGACGGGCAAGATCGCCGTCGGCGCGCCGGGGATGGAGACGCCGATCGGGCTCTTCTACGTGCAGTCGAGGTTCACGCCGCGGAAGTATCCGATCCTCGGGGCCTTCGCGTTCGAGACGAGCGGCTACTCGAAGCTCTCCGACTGGCCGGGGGGCGGCGTGGTCGGCGTGCACGGGACGCCGTGGCCCGAGCTGCTCGGACAGGCCGTGTCGCACGGCTGCGTCCGCCTCCACAACGACAACATCCTGTACCTGCGCGGCAAGCTGAAGCTCGGCACGCCGGTCAAGATCGTCGCCGCGTAGGGCCGACAGGTGCCTGGCTGAAGCCAGGCACCGGGGTCGAGCGGAGACGCGTGGTGCCTGGCTGAAGCCAGGCACCGGGGTTGGGGGCGGATACGTGTGGTGCCTGACTTCAGTCAGGCTCCTTCGGTCAGAACACCGGCCGCTCGCGCCAGGTGCCCCAGACGCCGCGCCAGGTGTCGCAGATCTCGCCCAGCGTGACGTCGTCGCGCACGGCCTCCACGAGGAGCGGCATCAGGTTGCGGTCCTCGCTCGCCGACGCCTCGGCGATCGCCGCGAGGTGCTGCTCGACGCGCGTCGCGTCCCGGCGGGCGCGGAGCGCGCGGAGCCGCTCGGCCTGCTTGCGCTCGAGCGCCTCGTCGTGCCGGTGCAGAGGCGGCGGCTCGTCGTCGGCGACCGGGTAGCGGTTGACGCCGACCACGACGCGGCGGCCCTCCTCGACCTCGCGCTGGTAGCGGTACGAGGCCTCGGCGATCTCGCGCTGGGGGACGTTCCGCTCGATCGCCTCGACCATCCCGCCGGCGTCGTCGATCAGCTGGAAGAGGGCGTACGCCTCGGTCTCGAGCCGGTTCGTGAGCGACTCGACGTGCCACGAGCCGCCGAGCGGGTCGATCGCGCTCGCGACGCCCGTCTCGTGCGCGATCACCTGCTGGGTGCGCAGCGCGATCCGTACCGCGTCCTCGGTCGGCAGCGCGAGCGCCTCGTCGTAGCTGTTCGTGTGGAGCGACTGCGTGCCACCGAGCACGGCGGCCATGGCCTCGATCGCCGTGCGAGCGACGTTCACGAGCGGCTGCTGCCAGGTGAGCGAGACACCGGCCGTCTGGACGTGGGTGCGCATCAGGAGCGAGCGCTCGTCACGGGCGCCGTACGTGTCGCGCAGCTCGCGGGCCCAGATCCTGCGCGCGGCGCGGAGCTTGGCGATCTCCTCGAAGAAGTCGATGTGCGCGTTGAAGAAGAACGACAGGCGCGGGGCGAACGCATCGACGGGCAGCCCGCGCGCGAGCGCCCACTCGACGTACGTGAAGCCGTTCTTGAGCGTGAAGGCCAGCTCCTGCGCCGCGGTCGAGCCGGCCTCACGGATGTGGTAGCCGGAGATCGAGATCGGGTGGAAGAGCGGCATCTCGGCCGCGCAGAACTCGATCATGTCCGTCACGAGCCGCATCGAGGGCCCGGGCGGGAAGATGTACTCCTTCTGCGCGATGTACTCCTTGAGGATGTCCGTCTGGACAGTTCCGCGGAGCCGCTCGCGCGGGACCCCCTGCTCCTCGCCGACGGCGACGTAGAGCGCGAGCAGGATCGCGGCCGGCGCGTTGACGGTCATCGACGTCGACACGTCGGCGAGCGGGATCCCGGCGAACAGCTCCCGCATGTCGTCGAGCGACGAGACGGCGACGCCCTCGCGCCCGACCTCTCCCTCCGCGCGCGGGTGGTCGGCGTCGTACCCCATCAGCGTCGGCATGTCGAAGGCGGTCGAGAGCCCGGTCTGCCCGTGCTCGAGCAGGTAGCGGAAGCGCTCGTTCGTCTCCGACGCCGTGCCGAAACCCGCGAACTGGCGCATCGTCCAGAGGCGGCCGCGGTACATCGACGGGTACACGCCACGGGTGAACGGGAACGAGCCCGGGTAGCCGAGGTCGCGATCGTGGTCGAGGTCGACCGTCTCCGGCGTGGCGAGGGGCTCGAAGGCGAGGCCCGAGATCGTCGTCAGCTCCTCGTCGCGTCGCTCGGATCCCCGCGCGACCCGCTCCCGCCACGCCTCGAGCGAGCCGATCCCGCTCTCGTGCGGTGCTCGCGGCATCTGACCGCGATCGTAACGCGTCGGCGCGGGGCGCTTCCGGCCGCAGCGTGAGAGGAGGTGTCTGACTGACGTCGGACACCAGCGGACCCGGATGGCCTCTCGGCTTCCCGGCCGTGGCGGGCCGTCCCCCTTTCCGGCAGTGCTGCCTCCCTTGTTCGAGGGATGGGAGCCCACGAGGGTGACTCCGATCCAGGGAGGGTCATGCGGACGCCGGCCCTCGTCACTGCAGTCGCTGTCACCGTGCTCGCAGTCGCAGCGGCCGTGCTGGCACCGGGTCGCGCCACGGCGAGCGCCTCCGCCTGTGGCAGCGGCGCCAACGGCTCTCCCGGCTACGCGTACGCGGGCTTCCAGTCCCGCGGGGTGGGCCACGGCGTGCGGGCCGTCGTCTCCCCGACGATGCCGCCGGCGATCACGGCCGGTCACGTCGCTGGCTGGATCGGCGTCGGCGGTCCCGGCCAGGGCCCCAACGGCGAGACGATGTGGCTCCAGACGGGCATCGCGTCGGTCCCCGGGATGGGCACGCTCGTCTACGCCGAGATCACGCGCCCCGGGCGCCACCCGCAGTTCGTCTCGCTCGTCGAGCACGTCGAGCCGCAGCAGAGCTTCCGGCTCGCAGTGCTCGAGATGGCGCATCGCCCGAGCTTCTGGCGGGTCTGGCTGAACGGGCGGCCCGTGACGAAGCCGATCCACCTGCCCGGCTCCACGAACCGGTGGCGGCCGATCGCGACGGCGGAGTCGTACGACAACGGGACGAGCAGCTGCAACACGTTCGCCTTCCGGTTCGAGAGCGTTGGCGTCGCACAGGGACGCGGCGGGGCCTGGCAGACCTTCCGGCCCGGGTTCACGTTCCTCGACCGCGGCTACCGCGTGCGGACGCTCAAGGGTGCGCCTGCAGGCCAGCGCACGCTCTCGGTCGACCAGCCTCAGCCGTACGCCTTCGTCGCCGGCTCGGCGTAGCGGCTCTCGCCCTGCCTGGCCGGGGCCGGGCACCGTGCATCGCAGGAGCCGGTGTCGAGCCGTGCGAACGATGTGACGAACGGTGGACGAAACCGATTCTTAACCGGCTCTTCCAGACCCCGGCGTTACAGTGGCGCCCGTGACGGCCTCACCGACACCGACCGAGAAGCGGTCGTTCCTCGAGACGCTGAAGACCTCGCCGCGCGCACAGAGGCGCGCCCTGATCGCCAGCGTCGCGATCTTCGCGATCGGCGCCGCGGCCCTCGTCTCGACGGTCTACTGGAACACGAGCGAGACCCTCGAGGCGCCGATCCGCGACGAGGCGGCCACGGTGCTCGAGAAGCAGGTCGAGGCGCCGCTCGCGCCGGAGGTCAAGCGCGTCGCCACGGCGTTCATCCTCAACGCCGTCGCACGGCGCGACATCGCGGCGACGTACGACATCACTCATCAGGACATGCGGGGCACGATGTCCCGCGCCGAGTGGGCCAAGGGCAACATCCCCGTCGTCCCGTACCCGGTCGACGAGGTCGGAGACGACTGGACGGTCGCCTACTCGCTGAAGGACGAGGCTCTCCTCGAGGTGCGGCTCTTCCCCGCCGCCGGCACGAAGGGGATCAACCCGCTGAGCTTCTTCATCGGCCTCGTGAAGGTCGGCGACGGCGCGAGCGCCCGCTGGCTCGTGAACTACTGGGCACCGAAGTACAAGGTGCCCATCCCCCTCGCCCAGTAGGGGCCGGGCGTGCCCGGCCCGGGCGGCGCACCGCACCCGGCTGCCGTCCGCCGGGCGGGCGGGCGGGGCAAGCCCAGCCGATTCCGCTGTGGCGCACGCCGAGCCGGGCCGCGACGTACGCGTGACCCCGTACCTCAGGGC
>CAZUVW010000099.1:0-5966 GCA_964623875.1 uncultured Gaiellales bacterium | reverse complement strand
AGCTCGATCCCCTCCGGCGGCGGGAGCTCGCTTGGTCGGTGCGTCAGCAGCAGGCGCCGCGCGCCCGACCGGGTGTGGGCCTCGAGGGCCTCTGCCGCGCTGAGGTGACCCCGCGGCGGCCCGTCGGAGGCGCCGGCGTCGTCGGCGAGCGTCGCCTCGCAGAGGAACAGGTCGACCCCGCGGGCGAGCTCCGCCAGGCGGTCGGTCGGGCCCGTGTCGCCGGTGTAGGCGATCGTCGTCTCGCCGTCCGTGATCCGGAACCCGTACGTCTCCAGGGTGTAGTGGGGGAGGCGCATCGGCGTCAGCGCGAACCCCGCTGCCTCGAAGGTCGTCTCCGCGTCGTACTCGCGCAGGTCGAAGGGCTTCTCGAACATGTCCGGGAACCCCACGATCGCGCCGAGCCGCGCAAGGTGCTCGCGGCCCCCGCGGAAGACCCAGAGCTCCGGGCGGGTCACTCCGCGCCCTGCCCGGTGCCAGCTGCCCCAGACCCAGGGAACGAGGTCGCCCCAGTGGTCGAGGTGGAAGTGGGAGATCGCGATCGCATCGACCGTGGGCCAGTCCTCGCGCTCGCGCAGCCGGCCGAGCACGCCCGGGCCGCAGTCGAGCAGCAGCGTTCGCCCGCCTGACTCGAGCAGGTGCCCGGCGTGCGCGCTCCCCGGGTTGGGCCACGCAGGCGAGGAGCCGATGATGGTGAGCTTCACGTTCCTATACTCAGGGGGTGGGGAGGCCGTACCGTGTCGTGATCGCGAAGCCCGGCCTGGATGGTCACGACCGCGGCGCGAAGATCATCGCACGCGCTCTGCGTGACGCAGGGATGGAGGTGATCTACACGGGGCTCCATCAGACCCCCGAGCAGATCGTCGAGACCGCGCTGCAGGAGGACGCCGACGCCGTCGGCATCTCGGTGCTCTCGGGCGCCCACATGACCCTCGTGCCGCGGATCGTCGCCGGGCTGCGCGAGCGGGGGCTCGAGGACGTCGTCGTGGTCGTCGGCGGGACGATCCCCCCCGACGACGCCCGCGCCCTCGAAGCGGGCGGCGTCGCCGCCGTCTTCACGCCGGGCGCGCCGATGGCGGAGATCGTGGCGTTCCTCGAGGGGGCGCTCTCCGCGCACGCGTCGACGTAGGTCACGGCGGCGCAGTGTAGAGGCTCGACAGGGGGGTGCTCCGCGTCGATCGGGCGTGAGCGATCCGACGCCGGACGTGCGGGGCGGAGCGTCCCCGCGGACAGGCCGGTGTCAGACACCTGGTTCTGTCAAGTAGACGAGTTCGGACGGGTGCTTGCCGGGCCGAGAGCAACGCGGGCACGCGCGCAGCCCTGGCTGGCGCTGGTCTCCGAGCCTGTGGATGAACTGGCACACGATCGGCACAAAAACCCCTTGACAGGAACCGGTGTCTGACACCGAGCGCACGCGGCAACGCGTGCACCGTGCCCGCCGAGGACGACGGATCGGTTCGCGCGTGAGGGACTGCGGCGGCGCTACCCGGACCAGGGCGGCGTCCACTCGCCGTCGTCGGCATCGGGGTCGGCCTGCTCCCAGGGCGGCGTCCACTCACCGTCGTCGGCATCGCCGTTCCCGGCGTCCTTGGCCCCGTCCTTCGCCGGCTTCTTCGCGGGCGTCGCGCCGACAGCGACGAGCTTCCCGCCCGGACGCGCGATGCGTGCGGCGAGCAGGGCGCCGGGCTCGCCTCGCAGCGCCTCGGACGTCACGCGCGCCGGTGCCGTGTAGACCGTGAACGACTCCGTCTGCCGTGCGCTGAGCTCGCGGGTCGTGGCGCTGGAGACCGCGGCGGCGAGCGCGGCGTCGACCGCGGCGCCGCGCTTGACGCCGACCTCGACGAGCCGCGCTGCGATCGGCGTCCAGCGGCCGCCGGGCCACCAGCGCACGGCGCTGGCCCGCAGCGTCACGCGGCCGGCGCCCGCTGCGACCGGCGTGCCCTTCAGCGCGAGCGAGAACTTCGACCCGAGCTTCGCGGGGAAGAGGATGCGCGTCGCCTGGCGCAGGTACGGCATCGGGTTGACGTCGGCCCCGTCGTCCGGGTGCACCTCGAAGTGGAGGTGCGGGTTCCCGTCAGCGTCGCCGGAGTCCCCGTTCAGCGCGATCTGCTGGCCGGCCGTGACGCGAGCGCCGTCCGGCACCGAGAACGCGACGTCCGCACACGCGCCGCGGTTGTCGTTGGCGAGGGTGCGGTCGTTGTTGAGGTGGATGTAGAGGTACGTCGTGCCGCTCTTGCCGTAGAGGTAGAGCATGCAGCCGGCGCGCGAGGAGGAGGTCCACCACTTGATCCTCCCGTCCTCGGCGGCGACGACGGGCGTCCGGCGCGGCGCCATGATGTCGATCCCCGCGTGTGAGCCGTTCGCCCTCGCATCGCCGTAGTTGTCGTCGAAGTCGATGTCGCCGATCAGCGGAAAGACGATCGTCGGGACGCCCTTCGCAGAGCTCGCGGGGGAGGCGAGTGCCGCCGCGGCGCAGAAGGCGGCAACGATGAGGAGAGAGGCTCCCCGGGCTGTCGTCCGGTGGCTGAGCATGGGCTCCGGTTCGCGGCTCGAGCGCGCCCACCGTACCAGACGGGCCTGCCGAGCGACCAGCGCCATGACTGCGCCGCCGCTCCTGCGGGCCGCGCTAGAGTCGTCGGCGTGAAGATCGTCGTGTGCGTGAAGCAGGTGCCCGACGCGACCGCCGTGAAGCGGCTCGACCCGGACACGCACCGCCTCGACCGCAGCGGGGAGGGGGCGCTCAACGCGACGGACGTGAACGCGGTCGAGGAGGGCCTGCGGGTCAAGGAGGCGCACGGCGGGGAGGTCGTCGTCCTGTCGCTCGGCCCGCCGAAGGCGCAGGAGTCGCTGCGCAAGGCGCTGGCGATGGGTGCCGATCGCTCCGTGCTCGTCGCCGACGACGCCGCGGCAGGCTCCGACCTCGTCGCGACGAGCACCGTGCTCGCGCGCGCGATCGAGCGCGAGGCGCCCGAGCTCGTCCTGTTCGGGCAGCAGGCCAGCGACGGCGACGGAGCGGTGCTGTGGGCGGCGGTGGCGGATCGCCTCGCTCGCCCGATGGTCTCCCAGGTCGCCGAGCTGACGGTCGCCGACGGCACGGTCACCGGCAAGCGGCAGACCGAGTTCGGCTACGACGTGATCCGCGCGCCGCTGCCCGCGGTGGTCGCGGTGTCCGACGCGATCAACGAGCCGCGCTACCCGTCCCTCAAGGGGATCATGGGCGCGAAGACGAAGCCGCAGGAGACGCTCTCGCTCGCCGACCTCGGGGTCGAACCGGGCCTGGCCGGCCTCGCGGGCTCGCGCACCACCGTGCGCTCCGCCGCGCCGCCGCCCCCCAAGAGCGGGCAGGTGCGGATCGAGGACGACGGGAGCGCGGCCGAGAAGATCGTCGAGTTCCTCGTCGAGAAGAGGCTGATCTGATGGCGACCACACTCGTCTTCCTCGAGCACGACGGCGACCAGCTCGTCCGCGGCGGTCTCGGCGTGCTCGCCAAGGCGGCGACGCTCGGCGGCGACGTCGCGGGCGTCGTGCTCGGCCACGGTGTCGCCGACGTCGCCGCCTCCGCCGGGAGCTATGGCGCAGCCACCGTGTTCGTGGTGGACGACCCGGCGCTCGCTGCGCCGCTGCCGCAGCCGCGGGTCGACGCGCTGGAGGCGGTCGTGGCGGCAGCGGGTGCCGACACGGTGCTGTTCGCCTCGTCGGTGCTCGCGGCTGACGTCGCAGCGGGCCTGGCGGCACGGCTCGACGCCGGGCTCAACTGGGACGTCACCGACCTGCGGGTCGAGGGCGGCGAGCTCGTGGCCGACAGGCCGGCGCTCGGCGACACGGTGCTGGCCGAGGTCGGCTGGACGTCGAGCCCGCGCCTTGCGCTCGTCCGCTCCGGCACGTTCGATCCCGTCGAGGGCGGCGGGGCGGCCGAGGTGCGCTTCGTGGACGTCGCGTTCCGCGACTTCTCGACGCAGGCAGTGCTCGTCGAGCGGCTGCAGGAGTCCGCGAGCGGCCCGTCGATCGAGGACGCCGACGTGATCGTCGCCGGTGGGCGAGGGCTCGGCGCACCGGAGGGCTTCGGGCTCTGCGAGGAGCTCGCCGAGGCGCTCGGTGGGGCGGTCGCGGCCACGCGCGCCGTCGTCGACGCGGGCTGGTACCCGTACTCGACCCAGGTCGGCCAGACCGGGAAGAACGTCACGCCGAAGCTCTACGTCGCGCTCGGGATCTCCGGGGCGATCCAGCACAAGGTCGGGATGCAGGGCTCGGGGACGATCGTCGCGGTCAACAAGGATCCGAACGCGCCGATCTTCGACTTCGCCGACCTCGGCGTGGTGGGCGATCTCCACCAGATCGCGCCGCGGCTGACGGAGCTCGTCAGGGCCCGCAAGGCCGGATGAGCGGCGTCCGGCCCGTCGACCACCCGCCGCCCTTCACGAGCGCCGAGGTCGTCGTCGCCCCCGAGGCCGGGCCGGACGAGCGGATCGACGTCGGCATCCTGATCGTGGGCGGAGGCCCGGGAGGCCTCGCCTGCGCGATCCGTCTCGGGCAGCTGCTCGACGAGCACCCGGACATCCGCGAGCAGCTCGGCGACTACCCCGTCGCCGTCGTCGAGAAGGGCAAGCAGCCCGGCTCGCACCTCCTCTCGGGCGCCGTGATCGATCCGCGCGCGCTGAGGACGCTGTTCGCCGGACGGCTGGCGATGGAGGATCTGCCCACCTACGGGCCGGTGCACGGCGAGGCCGTGTACGTGCTCTCGAAGGCCCGCGCGGCGCGGATCCCGCCGCCGCCGACGATGCGCAACCACGGCAACTGGATCGTCTCGCTGTCCGCACTCGGCCGGTTCCTCGGCGAGCAGGCCGAGGCGGTCGGAGCGACGCTCCTGCCGGAGACCGTCGGTGAGCGGCTGCTGGTCGACCACGGCCGTGTGGTCGGGATCCGCACGGGCGACAAGGGCCGAGGCAGGCAGGGCGAGCCGCTCGCGAACTTCGAGCCGGGGATGGAGATCGCCGCGCGGCTCACCGTGCTCGCGGAGGGCACCGCGGGCCACCTCACCACCGCCGCGATCGACCATTTCGGGCTGCACGGGCGCAACCCGCAGATCTGGGCGCTCGGGGTGAAGGAGGTGTGGCGGGTCGCCCGCCCGCTCGGCCGGATCGTCCACACGATGGGCTGGCCGCTGCGGAAGGCTGCGCGCTTTGGGGAGTTCGGGGGGTCCTGGATCTACCCGATGGGCGACGACCACGTCTCGATCGGGTTCGTGGTCGGGCTCGAGTACGCCGACGTCGAGCTGTCCGCCCACGACCTCCTGCAGGAGTTCAAGACCCACCCGCTCGTGCGCCGCATCCTCGACGGCGGCGAACGGGTCGCCTGGGGTGCCAAGACGATCACCGAGGGCGGCCTGCTGTCCGCGCCGTCGCAGCTGAACGCCCCGGGCATGCTGCTCGTGGGCGAGAGCGCCGGCCTGGTGAACGTCCCCCGACTGAAAGGCGTGCACTACGCGGTCGAGTCGGGCCGCCTCGCGGCCGAGGCGGCGTTCGCGGCGCTGCAGCGAGGCGAGGTGGCCGGCCGCCCCGGGGCGCTCGCCGCGTACGACGAGGCGATCCGGGCGAGCTACGTCTGGAAGGAGATGGCAGAAGTCCGCAACATGCGGCAGGCCTTCGACAAGGGGTTCTTCGTCGGCGGGGCGCTCGCGAGCGCGATGACCGTGACGAAGGGGAAGCTGCCTCCGGGCGACCGCGCGACCCACCCGAACGCGGCGACGGCCCTGATCCGCACCGGCCGCGCTGCGTCGTATCCCGCCCCCGACGGCACCCTCACCTTCGACAAGCTCTCGTCGGTCTTCGCCTCGGGGAACCGCACCCGCGACGACCAGCCGAACCACGTGCGCATCGTCGAGCGCGTGCCGCGCGACCTCGCCGAGATGTGGGCGTGGATGTGCCCGGCCGGCGTGTTCGAGCGCAGCGCGGCCGGCCTGCGCGTCAACG
>CAZUVW010000098.1:4772-10682 GCA_964623875.1 uncultured Gaiellales bacterium | reverse complement strand
CTGATCTACTGCTCGCCCTCGCCCGGTGTCTCGACCGCGATCGGCGACTTCCCCGGTCTCGCGCTGATGGACCTGATGAAGCCGTACATGCCGGCGACGCCGGAGGGCTACCAGCGCGTGCTCGCCGACATCCACGCGCGCGCGATCCAGATGTGGGCCGGATGCATCTGGGTGCCGATCTACGAGGTGATGACGCGCAAGCACCTGACGATCGTCACGCTCGAGGAGAACCTCGCGATGGCGGCGGACATCGGCCTGGACGCGACCACCTCGATCGACGAGGCCTTCGCTGCGGCGATGGAGCGCCACGGCCCGCAGGCGAAGGTCGCGGTGCTGCCGTACGCCCGCTACCAGCTGCCGCGCAACGCGGTGCGGATGAAGCAGACGGATGCGCACGTGTTCGCCTACGCAGGGCACGAGTGACGGGCGGCTTCGCCACCCGTCACTCGTGCCAGGGGCGATGGACGAGATCGCTGACCCACGCCGGGCGATTCCCGGGCTCGGCCCGCTCGCAGCGCAGGACTCCGTCGACTGGCGGCGCGCGATACGCGGCTCCACGACCATCCTGGAGCTCCTGCGCATGTATCCGGACGGCCGCGCCGCCCGGCTGATGGCGGAGATCCAGTTCCCGTGCGCGCACTGCGGCGGCGCCGTGAGGGAGCCGCTCACCCTGGCGGCACGCCGCCATCGGCGGGATGCCCGCGCCGTGCTCGACGCATTCCGCGCCCTTGCCGGGCAGGGCCCCACGCAGGAGCAGATCGACGCGGCGCGCGCCCGACACGGCGACCGCTGGCCCGCCGCGGCCTCGCGCCGGGCCGCGGCATCGGGACGGGCGCCGCAGTAGAGTCGGGACGTGACGGTCGCGGTCGAGCGCGAGGCCTGGGTGGGGCGATCGGCTCAGCGGGTCGAGGACGACGCGCTGCTGCGCGGCCGCGGCCGCTTCCTCGACGACCTCGCGCCGGTGCCAGGCGCCTGTCATGCGGCGATCGTCCGCTCACAGCTCCCCCACGCGCGGATCGTGGTCGACGCGTCCGCGGCCCGCGCCATCCCCGGCGTGGTGGGGGTGCTGACCGGCATCGAGGTCGCCGCCCTCTCACGGCCCTTCCCGGCCGCGCTGGAGACCGACATACGTCAGCACGCGGCGGCCGTGGAGGTGACGCGCTACGCGGGCGAGCCGCTCGCGATCGTCGTCGCGCGCGACCGCTACCTGGCGGAGGACGCGGCCGAGCTCGTCGCGGTCGAGTACGACCCGCTCGACCCGGTGCTCGACCCCCTCGCCGCGGCCGAGAGCCCGGCGTGCGTGCACGACCGGTCGTTCCACTACGGCGACGTGGATGCGGCCCTGGCGCGCTGCGCTCTCGTCGTGCGCGAGACGTTCCGCTTCCCGCGCTTCAGCTGCACCCCCGTGGAGTGCTATGCCGTCGTGGCGGACTGGGACGAGGCCGAGGGCTTGACCGCGTGGGCGAACTTCCAGGGCCCGTTCACGCTGCACGGCGTCGCCGCGGCCGCGCTCGGCCTGCCGGGGAGCCGCTTCCGCCTGCTCACCCCACCCGACTCCGGCGGGTCGTTCGGGATCAAGTCCGCGGTCCTGCCGTACGTCGTGCTGGCGGGCGTCGCCTCGCGGGCGCTCGGGGTGCCCGTGCGCTGGACCGAGGACCGCCTCGAGCACCTGATCGGGAGCTCCGCCGCGACGGGGCGCGTGACGGCGATCGAGGCGGGCTTCACGGCCGACGGGGAGCTCGTCGCGCTGCGCTACGACGCGGTCGAGGACGTGGGCGCCTACGTCCGAGCACCGGAGCCCGCCACCCTGTACCGAATGCACGGGTCGCTGTCCGGCGCGTACCGCGTCGAGCACGTCGCGGCGCGCAACCGCGTCGTGCTCACGAACACGCTGCCCTCGGGCCTGAACCGCGGCTTCGGCGGCCCGCAGCTCTACTTCGGGCTCGAGCGCACCATGGCGATCGCGGCGCGCCGTCTCGGGCTCGATCCGGCGGAGCTCGCGGCGCGCAACCTCGTCCGGGAGGAGCAGATGCCCTACCGGACGCCGTCGGGCGGTCTCTACGACTCCGGCGACTACGCCGCCTGCCTCGACCGAGCGCTCGAGCTCGCGCGCTACACCGAGCGACGCGCCGAGCAGGAGGCCGCCAGGGCGGAGCGCCGGCTCGTCGGGATCGGGATCACGTGCGTCGTGGAGCCGTCGATCTCGAACATGGGCTACATCACGCTCGCGCAGACCGCACCCGAGCGAGCCTCCGCGCTGCCGAAGTCGGGCAACGCCGAGGGCGCCCTGATCACCGTGGACCCGGCCGGCGGCATCCACGTCCGCGTCGGGACGACCCCGCAGGGCCAGGGGCACCGCACCGTGTGCGCGCAGGTGGTCGCCGACGAGCTCGGCTGCGAGCCCGAGGACGTGCACGTCCTCTCCGAGATGGACACGGCGGCCGTGCCCTGGACGGTCGCCTCCGGCAACTACTCGTCGCGGTTCTCGGGGGTCGCCGTGGGCGCGGTGCGCGAGGCGGCGCGGACGCTCCGCGCGAAGATCGACGCGATCCGCGCGCACCTCGGCGATCCCGATGCGTCACTGCGACGGGTCGCGGGGACGGCGCACTGGCACCCGACCGGGCTCCCCGCCGGCATGGAGCCGGGTCTCGCGGCGGTGGCGTACTGGGCGCCGCCGAACCTCGAGCCGCCCGACGCCGACGACCGGGTCGCCTCGTCGGCCGCCCACGGGTTCATCGCCGACGTGTGCGTGGTCGAGGTCGAGCGGGAGACCGGCGCGGTGACGATCCTCGACTACGTCACCGTCCACGACGCGGGCACGCTCCTCAACCCGCTGCTCGCAGACGGGCAGGTGCGCGGCGGCTTCGCCCACGGGGCGGCGGTCGCGCTGCACGAGCGACACGCGTGGGACGAGTGGGGCAC
This sequence comes from uncultured Gaiellales bacterium, assembly GCA_964623875.1. GTDB lineage: Bacteria > Actinomycetota > Thermoleophilia > Gaiellales > Gaiellaceae > Gaiella. The sequence continues at coordinate 7,760 of CAZUVW010000098.1, read as the reverse complement.
GCCCTTGACCGCGTCGTTCGTCGACTACCTCGCCCCCACGGCCCCCGACCTGCCGGACGTCCGGATCGGCCACCTCTCCTCCCCTTCGCCGTTCACCGCGCTCGGTGCGAAGGGCCTCGGCGAGGGGAACACGATGAGCGCGCCGTGCGCGATCGCGAACGCCGTCGCCGACGCGCTCGGCGTCGAGCAGGTCGAGCTGCCGCTCACGCCGCCGCGCGTCTGGGAGCTGCTCCAGCGCGCCGACCCCGACCGGGCGCTGCCCGGAGAGGACAGGGCATCGTGAAGCCGGTCGCCTTCGACTACCTCGCCGCCCGGTCGCTCGACGAGGCGCTCGCCGCGCTCGCCGACGACGAGGACGCGAAGCCCATCGCCGGCGGCCAGTCGCTCGTGCCGGCGCTCACCATGCGCCTCGTGCGTCCGACGCTCCTCGTCGACCTGAACCGCGCCGGGCTCGACGAGGTCGCCGTTGCGGAGGGAGGGCTGCGGATCGGCGCGACGGCTCGGCAGGCGGCGATCGAGCGCGACCCGCGGGCCCATCCGCTCCTGCGCGAGGCGCTCGGCTTCGTCGGTCACACCGTGACCCGCAACCGGGGCACGGTCGGCGGCAGCGTCGCGCACGCCGACGGCGCCGCGGAGATCCCGGTCTGCCTGACCGCTCTGCGCGGCTCGGTGCTCGTCTCCGGCCCGGAGGGCACACGGTCGGTGGCCCCGGATGCGTTCTTCGTCACCCACTACACGACCACGCTGGCGCACGGCGAGCTCGTCGTCGGCACGACGTGGCCCGACCCCCTGGCGGGCGAGGGCTGCGCCTTCGAGGAGCTCGCTCTGCGAGCGGGCGACTACGCCCTGTCGATGGCGGCGGTCGTCCTCCGTCGCGACGGCGGCGTGGCCCGCGACGTGAGGGTCGTGGTCGGCGCCGTCTCCGACCGCCCGCTCGCGCTCGTGGACGCGGCCGCCGCGCTCGAGGGGACGGCTGTCACGGACACAGACGTGGCCGCTGCCAGCGCTGCCGCGACCGCCGCGGTCGAGCCGCACGGGACGCTCCACGCCACCGCCGACTACCTCCGCGCGATGACCGGCGTGGTCGTGGCCCGGGCGGCCCGACGTGCCTGGGAGGCCGCCGCATGATCGAGATCACGGTGACCGTCAACGGCCGCCTGCGCGCGGATGCCGTCGAGCCGCGGCTGCTGCTGACCGACTTCCTCCGCCACCGTGTCGGGCTGACGGGCACCCATGTCGGCTGCGAGCACGGGGTCTGCGGCGCCTGCACCGTGCGGGTGGACGGCGTCGCCGTGCGGGGCTGCTGCATGCTCGCGGTGCAGGTCGACGGCTGCGCCGTCGAGACCGTCGAGGCGCTCGCCGGGAGCGGGCCGCGGACGGCGCTGCAGGAGGCGTTCCGGCGCCACCACGCGCTCCAGTGCGGCTTCTGCACGCCCGGCATCCTGATCGCGGCGACGGAGCTGCTCGACCGCGGTGAGGCGGTCGAGCGGCAAGCGGTCGAGGAGCTGCTGTCCGGCCACCTCTGCCGCTGTACGGGCTACACGCCGATCGTCGACGCGATCCTCGAGGTGGCGGCGACCGAGGCCGGCGACCGGCCGGGACGGGCGGCGTGAACCTCGCACGCTCGCTCCTGGCCGCCTGCGAGCGCCACCCGGAGCTCGAGGCGTTCCCCGGGCTCCGCTACGGCGACCTGCTGCCGCGGATCCGCTGCATCGCCGGCGGGCTGGGAGCACGGCCGGGAGAGCGGGTCGCGATCGTGCTCGACAACCGCCTCGAGACGGCGCTCGTCTACTGGGCCTGCCAGTGGGCGGGGGCGGTAGCGGTACCGCTCTCGTGGCGGGTCTCGGACGAGGAGCTCGCGTACTGCATCGCCGACAGCGGGGCACACCGCGTGGTGCGTGAGGGCGACGACCTGCCGGACGGGCCGGAGCACCCGGGCGCGCTCGACCGCGACGAAGGCGAGATCTCGCTGATGCTCTACACCTCGGGCACGACGGGGCGCCCGAAGGGCGTCCCGCGGTCGCACCGCGCAGACCGGGCGGGGGCCTGGTCGCAGGCCCTCCAGCACGGCTACCTCTGGCGCGAGCGCACGCTCGGAGTGATGCCGCTCTACCACACGATGGGGATCCACTCCCTGCTCGCGATGCACCTCGTCGGCGGGTGCTTCGTCGCGCAGGCGCGCTGGGACGCCGGCGAGGCGCTCCGCCTCGTCGAGGCGGAGCGGATCACCTCGCTGTACCTCGCCCCCACGCTCTTCCACGACCTCGTCCACCATCCGACGCTCGCGGAGCGCGACGTCTCGTCGGTGCGCGCGCTCGGGTACGCGGGCGCCGCGATGACCTCGGCGCTCGTGCGTCGCTGCGCCGAGGTGTTCGAGCCGGAGGTGTTCGTCAACCACTACGGCTCGACCGAGATCTACACCTTCACGATCGGACGCGACCAGCTGGCGAAGCCCGGGTGCGCCGGACGGCCGGCGGTGAACACGCGCCTGCGACTCGACCCGACGGGCGAGATCTGCGTCGACCTCGTCGGCGACGAAGCCTTCACCGGGTACTGGAACCGGCCGGACGCCGACGCCCGCGCCCTCGTGGACGGCTGGTACCGGACGGGCGACACGGGACACCTCGACGAGGACGGCGACCTGTGGCTCGACGGGCGCGTCGACGACATGATCATCTCCGGCGGGGAGAACGTCCACCCGCTCGAGGTGGAGGACGTGCTCGCGAGCCACCGAGGCGTCCACGAGGTCGCGGTCGTCGGCGCGCCGGACGATCGGTGGGGTCAGCGGGTGGTCGCCTACGTCGTCGGGGACGCGACCGCGGAGGAGCTCGACGCGCACTGCCTCGGCTCGACGCTCGCCCGCTTCAAGCGCCCACGCGAGTACCGCTTCGTCGAGGCGCTGCCCAAGAGCGCATCGGGGAAGATCCTGCGGAGAGCGCTACGAGACCAGTGACCGTTCCTAGGTGCCGTTGCTCCGCAACGGCACCT
>CAZUVW010000098.1:0-4762 GCA_964623875.1 uncultured Gaiellales bacterium | reverse complement strand
GGTGGGCGACAATCCCGGTTGCCTTCTCGTTTGGCAACGGCACCTACGACCCGCTTCGACGAGGAGGCGCACGCATGACGTACGACGGATTCCGGCTCGAGCGCGACGGCGACGTGGCGACGATCACGCTGGACGTCCCGGGCAAGCTCAACCGGGTGTCGATGGAGGCGCGCGCGCAGCTCGCAGCGCTCTTTCGCGAGCTCGACGCCGACGACGCGGTGCGCTTCGTCGTCCTGACGGGCGCGGGCGGCCAGTTCACGGCCGGCGGCGACATCGCGGGCTTCCTGCGCGCGAGCCCATGGGAGGTGTCGCAGCTGGCGAAGCACGTGGCGGCGCCCGAGCGCTGCTCGAAGCCGGTGGTCGCCCGCCTCCAAGGCTACGTGTTCGGAGTCGGCCTCGAGCTCGCGCTCGCGTGCGACATCCGCATCGCGGCCGACGACGTCCAGCTCGCGCTCCCGGAGGCGACGATCGGCATGATCCCCGGCTCCGGCGGGACGCAGCGGCTCGCGCGGCTGGTCGGCCTCGGTCGTGCGAAGGACATCGTGATGCGCGGCAGGCGCGTCCGCGCGGACGAGGCGCTCGCGATCGGTCTCGTCGGGTCGGTCGTCCCCGCGGACGCGCTCGACGACGCCGTCGTGAGCCTGCTCGACGAGCTGCGCCGCCACTCGCCGCTCGCGCTCGCGATGGCAAAGCGCGTGCTGAACACGGCCTACGACGGCCCCCTGCACACCGGTCTCGAGCTGGAGGGCCTCGCCTACGGCCTGCTGCGGCAGACGCACGACTTCCGCGAGGGCGTCGAGGCCTTCGTCGAGAAGCGCCCGCCCGAGTTCACCGGCGACTAGGACTGCGGCGAGTAGTCCGCGAACGGGCGCTCGGCGCACTCGTCGGCGCCCATGGCGACCGCGAGCTCCTCGGCCGAGACGAGGAACTCGTTCGCCCGCTCGAGGCTCGCGGCGTAGGCCTCGGAGCTCTTCGTCTGCAGGTACACGATGTAGCCGATCCGCAACCCGGCGTAGTACTCCTCGAGGTGCGCTGCGAGGGTCGAGATCTGCTCGCGCTCCTCGGGCGTCTCGCCGGTCAGCTTCGCGACGTCCTTCGCGAGCCGCCGGCCGCGGTTGGCCCACTTCCCGATCACGTCCGGGCCTCCCTCCGCGGGGAGCCCGAGCGCCTCGACGTCGGCGAGCGCCTCCGTGCAGAGCGCGCCCAGCTGGTCCGCCACCGCCGAGCGGTCGTCCTCCCCGCCGCAGCCGGACGCGACGAGCGCGAGCGCGATCGAGGCCGCGGTGAGGAGCGAGCGGAGCACGGCCGGCCAGTGTAGACGCGCGCGCCGCCGAGTGGTCAGCCGCGCTCCCAGGCGAGCCCGGCTGCGAGCACGACCTCGTCGCGGGGCGCGACGAGCTGCATGTTCCCGATCGCGAGCCCCGCCCACCCGATCAGGTTGACCCAGCGCATGAAGGACGTGAGCGGGAGGCGCACCTCGAGCTCGTCCGCGTCCTCGGGTGGCAGCTCGACCGCGATGCAGGGGCTCACGTACAGATCGACCTCGGGGACGTAGCGGCGCCACTCCTCGACCGCGCGCCGTCCGGCGTCGATCGCCGCGTCCTCCGCGCGCCAGGCCGCCTCGAGCTTGACCCGCATCAGGTCGCCGTACTCGGTCGCACGCGCGGGGAAGGTGGCGCGATGCGCTTCTCGGGCCTCGTGCTGGAAGAAGGGCCACGTGTCGGCGCTCGCCGACGGCACGTGGCCCTCGACCACGCGCGCGCCGAGGCGCTCGAGCTCGTCGACCCACTGCTCGGCCTCGTCGCTCGTCTCGGTCGAGCGCCCGTCCCCGATCCCCGGCGGCTGGCGGAGCAGCCCGACCGTCAGCCCGGCGAGACCGGGCTCCGGGACGTCGCACCCCGACAGCACCGACCAGAGCGCGGCGACGTCGGCGACCGAGCGCGCCATCGGCCCGACCGTGTCGAGGGTCGGGCACAGCGGGAAGACGCCGTCCATCGCGATCCGCCCCCACTGGGGCTTGAGCCCGACCACCTCGCACGCAGCGGCCGGCAGGCGGATCGAGCAGCCCGTGTCGGTGCCGAGCGCGAGGTCGCACATGCCGGCCGCGAGCGCCGCGGCGCTCCCGCTCGAGGAGCCACCGGTCGTCAGACCCGGGCGGACGGGGTTGTGGACGGTGCCGTACCACTGGTTCGTCCCGAGCACGCCCCAGGCGAACTCGGCGAGGTTCGCCTTGCCGACGACGACCGCGCCGGCGTCGAGCGCTCGCTGGACGGCCGTCGCGTGCCGGTCGGGGACGTGGTCGGCGTACAGGTGCGAGCCGTACGTCGTGCGGATGCCCGCCGTGTCGATGAGATCCTTGACCATCAGCCTCCGACCGGCCAGCGGGCCGTCGGCCGCGCCGCGCAGCGGGTCGTCGAGCGACGTGATGGTCGCGTTCCAGGGGTCGCCGCTCATGGCACCGCTGCCACCGCGTCCAGCTCGATGCGGGCGCCGGGGACCGCGAGCGCCGGCACCTCGACGAGCGTCGAGGCGGGTCGCACGTCGCCGAACACCCGCTGCCGCACCGGGTTGACGAGCGGCCGGTCGTCGACGTCCGTGAGGTAGAGCGTGACCTTGACCACGTCGGCGATGGTGCAGCCACCTGCCTGCAGGATCGCCCCCAGCTCCCCGAGGACGTGCTCGGCCTGGGCGACGACGTCGTCCGCGCCGACGAGCGCCCCGGCGCGATCGACGGGGAGGATCCCCGCGACGAAGAGGAGCCCGTCGGCCACCACCGCGTCGGCCGAGTGCGCGAGCACCGGTCGGGAGTCGAGGTGGACCTCGCGCCGCGTCACGACGGGATCAGCGCCACTGCCTCGACCTCGATCCTGGCACCGGGGATCACGAGCCCGGACACCTCGACGAGCGTCGAGGCGGGCCGCGTGTCGCCGAACACCTCCTGTCTGACCGGGTTGATCAGCGGCCGGTCGGCGACGTCCGTGAGGAAGACCGTCACCTTGACGACGTCGGCGAACGAGCAGCCCGCTGCGGCGAGGATCGCCCCCATGTTCTCGAACACCGCCCGCGCCTGCGCGACGACGTCGTCGCCTCCCACGAGCTCCCGCCGCTCGTCCACGGGAACGATCCCGCTCACGAAGAGGAGGTCGCCCGCCCGCACCGCGTCGGTGAAGTGCGAGATCGGCTCCGCCTGACCCGCAACCCGGTACTCGACCCGCTCGCGACCGCCCATGCGCTGCTCCCCTCCCCGACTCCGGCTACGACCCGAAGTGCGCCTCGAGCGCGTCGAGCGCGTCGAGGCCGCCCTCGCGGATGTGCGTTCCGTCGGTCAGCACGAAGCTGCGGATGCAGCCCACCTGGTCGCCCGCGAGACCGCCCTCGATCTCGCTGCGCGCGACGAGCCCGCCGTGCCAGTCGGCGAGACCGTTGACATCCCGGATCCTCGCCCAGACGGCGACGGCCGGGGCGTCGATCACGCTGCTGGCGTGGGACAGGGCCATCTGGGGTCTCCTCTCGCAGGGCGCTGGTGCAGGGGCTGCGCAAGCCTACGAGATCCCGCGAGCGCAGGAGGCGGTGACGGCCACCGGGGCGAGCGCTACGGCCGCGGGACGAGCGAGAACGAGCGCGCCACGTCGAGCGCCTCGGTCACGGTCTTCGCGGTGGCACGGTCGCCGACCATCACGCTCACCTGGAAGTCCCGTCCGCCACGAGTGACCTGCGCGACCGCGCCGCGGCCCTCGAAGCAGGCGAACGTCTCGCGTCGGAGCTTGAGTCCCGAGAGCGGCAGAAGCCCGGTCGTGCCCACCCGCTCGCGCCAGCCGACGACCACGACGACGGCGCCGTCGGCGGGGACGCGGTAGGAGGCGATCAGGCACTCCGTCTCCGTCGGACGCGCGCCCTTCGTCCCGACCACGAGCAGCGTGCGCGGCTCCTCGACCGGCGGGTCGGCAACGCGGGCGATCCGCGACCAGCCGTCCGGCACCGTCAGCTGGATGCCGCCGGCACGCAGCGTCTCGTCCGGCCCGGCAACGGCGGGCGCTGCGAGTGCCGCGAAAACCGCTGCAAACGCGACGAGAACGATCGCCCGACGACGTCCCATGGCTCGTACGGAGAGTAGCCGAGGAACAGAACAGTGTGAAGGTCCGATCGGACGGACCGAGCACGACCTTGGAGGGGGCTCAGCCGGCCGCGGCGGCGCGGATCTCCGAGAGCGTCGCGCGCGGGGTCAGCGCCTCGGCGTCGACGGGCAGGTGCAGCAGGGCGGGTCGCCCCGCGGCGAGGGCGCGCTCGAGGGCGGCGCCGGCGGCCAGGGTCCGCTCGACCCGCTCGGCGTGGCAGCCGAACGACTCGGCGAGCGCGACGAAGTCCGGGTTCACGAGGTCGGTGCCGCTGACCCGTCCCGGATAGTGACGCTCCTGGTGCATGCGGATCGTCCCGTACATCCCGTTGTCCACCACGAGCACCACGATCGCCGCGCCGAGCTGGGCCGCCGTCGCGAGCTCCTGGACGGACATCAGCACGTCGCCGTCGCCGGCGAGGCAGACCACCTGGCGCTCCGGGTGCAGCAGCTTCGCCGCGATCGCGGCGGGCAGCCCGTAGCCCATCGCGCCGGAGATCGGCGCCAGCTGCGTCCGATACCGGCGGAACGCGTAGAAGCGGTGCGCCCAGACGGTGAAGTTCCCGGCGCCGTTCGTGAGGATCGCATCCTCGTCGAGGCGGTCGCGGAGCAGGCCCATGACGGCGGTCAGCTCGACCGCACCCGGCA
>CAZUVW010000097.1:0-10773 GCA_964623875.1 uncultured Gaiellales bacterium | reverse complement strand
GCGTACTACGAGGACGGCCGCGAGCCCGAGACGCTGGTGATCTGGACGCTGCGCTGCAACCCCGTCGGAGGGAACCACCCGCGTCGCAGCGCCGCGTGCCGCGAGCTCGCGCGCCTGGGCACGAGCACGCTCCGGCCCGTGCCGCCGCGGACGGCCTGCGCCGAGATCTACGGCGGGCCTCAGGTCGCGGTCGTCTCGGGCCTCGTCGCGGGGCGGCGCGTCTGGGTCAGACTGCGCCGTGACAACGGGTGCGAGATCGACCGCTGGCAGCGCAGCTGGTTCCTCGTGCCAGCCACCGGCGTCCGCTGAGCTGCCTCACGCCGCCGCCAGGAAGCCGTCCAACGAGCGCCGGATCCCCGCTGCGTCGAGCCCCTGGGCGCTGCGATGCTCCGCAGGCGTCCCGTACCGGCGCAGCTCCGGCTCGCGCACGCCGAGCGCGAGGAGCCTGTGCGGCCGGTCGCGCAGCGCGTCCGCGACCGCGGCGGACGACGTTCCCGCGAGCGTCGGCTCGACGAGCACGACCTCCGTTCCCGTGACGACCCCCCGCAGGCCCGCAGCGTCGAAGGGTCGGACGGTCGACGTGTACGCGACCGTGAGCTCGCGGTCCCGGCTCGCCGCGAGCACGGGGTCGAGGGTGGGGCCGACAGCGAGGACGACGGGGCTCGTCGCCGTGCCACGCCGCACGACCTGCAGCCCGTCACCGAGGCGGGCGGCGTCGTTCGACTCCGTCGACAGGCGGACGTACACACGGCCGTCGCCCGCGATCGCCCGCTCCAGCAGGGTCTCGGCCTCGTCCGCGTGACCGGGAACGTGGATCGTCCAGCCCGGCAGCGTGGCGATCAAGGCCACGTCCCCCGGTGCCTGGTGCGTGCGTCCCTCCGCCGAGGCGTCGTAGGACGCGCCGATGCTGACGAGCACGGCGCCCACGTCCTGGTGGCCGAGATCGAGCTTGATCTGCTCGAACGGCCGCTCGACGAGGAACGGAGCGTAGGTGTGCACCACGGGGCGCAGCCCTTCGAGCGCCATGCCCGCGGCCACGCCGATAATCAGCTGCTCGCGGTTGCCCACTTTGACGAGGCGGTCGCGGTGTGCGTCGCCGCCGGCCGCCTGCAGGTGGCCGACGCCGATGTCGGCCAGCACGAGCGCGACCCGGGGATCGTCGTCGAGCGCGCGCGCGACGACGCGTGCGAACCGCTCGCGCATCCCGCTCATGCCCGCTCCGCCACCACAGCGACGACGACGTGCGGCCGGCCCTCGCCCGCCAGGCCGAACGCGTCCTCGAGCGCGTCGTGATCGCGGCCGTCGGCGACCGCCGTCGTCCAGCCCTCCACGGCGAAGCGCCGCTCGACCCCTCCGGGCCAGCCGTGCGTCGCCGAGCGGTTGTCGACCACGACGGCGACGAGCCGGTCGAGACGGAGCCTCCCGGCGAGCGCGATCGCCTCGTGGTTCGAGCCCTCGTCGAGCTCGCCGTCCCCCAGCAGGACGACGACCCGCGGTCCGACCCGACCCGACGCTCGCAGAGCCAGGGCGCGCCCGACCGCGATCGGCAGCCCGTGCCCGAGCGAGCCGCTCGAGATCTCGACCCCCGGGACGAGCAGGCGGTCGGGGTGGTGGCCGAGGGGGGAGTCCCACGAGGCGAGGCCCCCGAGCACCGCGCGGTCCAGGTGCCCGGTCGCCGCGAGCACCGCGTAGTACGCCGCAGGACCGTGTCCCTTGGAGAGGAGGAAGCGGTCGCGGCCCGCATCGGCTGCGGCGGCCGGATCGAGCTGCAGCACGCGCTCGAACAGGACGCGCAGGACGTCGAGGGTCGAGTGCGCGCTGGCCGCGTGCTTCTCGTCCCCCGTGAGCTCCGCGAGCAGCTCGTCGAGCAGCTGCGCGCGACCGGGATCGACGGCGCGAGACGTCATCGCCCCACCCTAGAACCTCGAGTATGGTTGAAGTCAAGCCCGTGTCCGAACGCCCCCCGTCCGCGCCGCTCCCCGACGAGCTCACGATCGGAGAGCTCGCGCTCCGCAGCGGCGTCAGCGCCTCGGCACTGCGCTTCTACGAGAGCGAGGGGCTGATCCGCGCCCGGCGGACCGACGGGAACCAGCGACGCTACGACCGCGCGGTGCTGCGGCGGGTCGCCGTGATCCAGGCCGGCAGCCTGGCCGGGATCCCGCTGCGGGAGATCCGCTCGGCGCTCGCCGCGCTCCCACCCGACGCGGCGCCGACCAAGCGCGACTGGCAGCGCCTCTCTCGGATCTGGCGACGCGACGTCGAGGAGCGGATCGCGACGCTCGAGGCACTGCGCGACCGACTCGGCTCCTGCATCGGCTGCGGCTGCCTCTCGTTGCGCGCCTGCTCGCTGTTCAACCCCGGCGACGGGGTCGCCCGGCGCGGCCCGGGAGCTCACCTCCTGCGCGACGACGTGTCCACTCCGTGACGTCCGCCTGCCGTCCTCGGCCGCCCGTGCCCGGGCTGCGCGCGACGAGGCGCAAGTAGCATCGGCGCGCGATGCAGACCGTTCTCGTCGTCGGAGCAGGGCGCCATCAGCGGCGAGCGATCGAGCAGGCGCGCGACCGGGGACTGGCAGTGGTCGCCGTCGACCGCAACCCCGACGCGCCCGGGCTCGCGGCAGCGAGCGTGGGCGAGGTGGTGGACTTCGCCGACGTGGACGCGGTCGAGCTGGTCGCCCGCAGGCACGCCGTCGACGGCGTGCTGACCGTGTCTGCCGACCGGGCGGTCCCCGTCGTCGCGGCCGTCGCCGAGCGGCTCGGGCTGCCGACGATCGGCACGGACGTCGCACGCCGGATGACGCACAAGATCGCGATGCGACGCTGCCTCGCCGAGGAGGGCGTGCCCCAGCCCGCCTTCGCAGCGGTGCGCGACCTGGCGAGCGGCCGCGCGGCGCTGGAGACGGTCGGGCTCCCCGCGGTGCTCAAGCCTGCCGACTCGGGCGGCCAGCGGGCGGTGTTCCGCCTCGAGACGCCGGGCGACCTCGAGCGCAGCCTGCACGTGGCGCTCGCCGAGTCGCCGACCGGCGAGGCGATCGTGGAGGGGTTCGTCGAGGGCCTCGAGCTGAACGGGATCGTCGTCGCGCGCGGGGGCGAGCCCACCGTGGTCACCCTCTCCGACCGGCTGCGCCCGCCCGGAGCCGGCTTCGGCGTCGGCTGGATCCACCTCTATCCCGCGTCGATCTTCGGCGACCGGCTCGAGCGCGCGGAGCGCGCCGCAGAGCACGCCGTCCGCGCGCTGGGGCTGCGCGACGGGATCGCCTTCCCACAGCTGATCGCCTCCTCCGACGGCGGTGTCGCCGTCGTCGAGGTCGCCGCCCGAATCCCCGGCGGGCAGATGGCGGATCTCGTCCGCCACGCGGTCGGCGTCGACCTCGTCGAGATCGCCCTGCGCCAGGCGCTCGGAGAGCCGGTGCCCGACGAGCTCGTCGTGCCGCGGTTCCAGCAGGCGCTCGCGATCCGCTTCCTGACCGCCGAGCCGGGGCCGCTCGAGGCCGGACGCGTCGTCGGGATCGGGCCGCTCGACGACGTCCTCGCAAGCCCCGGCGTCGTCCAGGCGGAGACGTACCTCAGCCTCGGTGAGACCATCCGTCCCGTCCGGGTGGACGGCGACCGTCGCGGCTACGTGATCGCCGTGGCAGACACCACGCTGGAGGCTCTCGAGCGGGCCGAGACGGCGGCCGCGCTGCTCGAGGTGGCGGTGGAGCGGTGACCCGGGCCGACGCGACGCCGAGCGACTGCGGCTTCGACCTCGCGCACTACGCCGAGATCCTCGACGCCGCTCGCGCGGGCGGGTACCGCTGGGCGACGTTCGCCGAGCGGCCGACCGTGGGAGCGCTCTTCCTCCGTCACGACGTCGATCTCTCGCTCGACGCGGCCCGCCGCATGGCGGAGCTCGAGGCGGAGCTCGGCGTGACGGCGACCTACTTCCTGATGACCGAGTCCGTCTTCTACAACCTCGACTCGACCGAGGGCGTCGCGACGCTCGCTCGCCTGCGAGAGCTCGGCCACGCGGTCGGCCACCACGCGGTTCACCCCCGCGCGATCGTCGACGATGCCCGCTTCGACCGGGTCGTCGCCTGGCACAACCCGGAGCCGGCGACGATGAGCGAGCCGATCGAGGGCGCCGTGAACGTGATGCAGTCGCCGTGGTTCGACCCTGCCACCTACCGCTCCGACTCGAACCAGCGCTGGCGCTCGGGCTGTCCCCACGCCGACCTCCGCGTAGGCGCGCTCCCCTGGCTCCAGCTGCTCGTCCACCCCGAGATCTGGGTCTACCCGGGCGCGACCATGGGCCAGACGATGCGGTCGATGCTCGACGCCGAGCGCGAGCGGCGCCTCGAGCAGCTCGCCGCCGACCGGATCGACCTGGGCTAGGGAGCAGCGGGCGGGACGCCTCGCCGGCAGGCGCGGCGTCGCCGACGTGGGCTCGCGGCCGCCGACCGCCCCGGGCGGCCGGGGAACGTGCTTCGATTCGCCCCATGACGGCGCGGCCGATCACGGTGCTCCTGACGGCGTCCGGCTCGCCGGGCACCGCCGCGCTCGTGCGGGCGCTCCGCGGCAACGGCGAGCGCACCGTCCGCCTGGTCGGCACGGACATGTCCGAGCGGTCGGTGGGCGCACATCTCTGCGACGCGTTCCACGTCACCCCGCCCGGCTCCGACCCACGGTTCGCCGAGGTGGTGCTGGACGTCGCCGAGCGCGAGCGGGTCGACGTGGTCCTCCCGCAGTCGTCCTTCGACCTCGCCGGGCTCGCCCAGGCGCGGGAGCGCTTCCCGATGCCGGTGCTCGTCTCGTCGCCCGAGGCGATCCGCCGCTCCAACGACAAGGCGGAGACGTACGCGCTCCTCCACCGGCTGGGGCTCCCGGCGCCCGACTTCCGCCGAGTCCGCGGCGCAGCGAGCGTCGCGGACGCGGCGCGCGAGCTCGGCTATCCCGAGCGCCCCGTGTGCTTCAAGCCGGTCAGCTCGTCGGGGTCGCGGGGGTTCCGCATCCTCGACTCGCGCGTCGACCGGGCGCACCAGCTGCTGCACGAGCGCCCGGGGTCGGTGTCGATGCGCCTCGAGGAGGCCGTCGAGCTGCTGCCGCCCGACGACGGGCCCGACCTGCTCGTGATGGAGCTGGCCACCGGCGGGGAGCGCACGGTCGACGGGATCGCGGACGGCAACCGGCTCGTCCTCGGCCACCCCAAGACCCGCGAGGCGATGCGCGCAGGGCTCGCGATGTACTTCGTCACGCTGGAGGACGACCGGCTGGTCGCGCTCGCCGACGCGATCGTGGCGGAGCTCGGGATCGAGTGGTTCGTCAACATCCAGCTCGTGGGCGAGATGGTGATCGAGATCAACCCGCGCATCTCGACGCTCGTGTACCAGGAGGACCTGAACCTCGCGTACCTCGGGATCAAGCGGGCGCTGGGCGAGATCGGCGACGACGAGCTCGCGCGGCTGCGGGAGCGGATCCGACCGGGCAGGACGGCCCTGCGCTACTTCGACCAGGTGGAGTGGGACGCGTGAGCGGCTCAGCGGCCGACCCCCGCACACGCCGTCGCGACGGAGGCCCGCTCCGGGTCACCTTCTGCCCGGTGAACACCGCCGGGGTCCCGTGGACCTGCGTGCAGGCGCTGCGGCGCCGCGGCGTCGACGCCCGCCTCGTCGTGTTCAACCGCTACCCGCTCCATCCGGAGGCCGACCGCTCGCTCGACCTCGAGGGCGGCCTCGTGCGCCGGCAAACCCGCCAGTGGCGCGAGCTCGCGCGCCTCCTGCCGAGGACCGACGTCTTCCACTTCGTGTTCGGGCTGACGCTCGTGCCGCAGTCGCTGCAGTTCCCGATCCTGCGGGTGCTCGGCAAGCGGTCGGTCTTCCACTACCTCGGGTCGGACATCCGCGGCAAGACGCCCGCGGAGCTCGCGTTCGGGAAGAAGGCGGACGCGGAGATCGTCGGGAGCCACGACGCGATCCGCTGGGTGCCGGAGGCGACCGTCATCCCTCCCGGGATCGATCTCGCCGCGATCACCCCCTCGCCCCCGCCGGCGCGCGACCGGCCGCTGGTCGTCCACGCGCCGTCGTCCAGGGAGCGCAAGGGAACGGCCCGCGTGATCGAGGCCTGCGCCGCGCTCGACGTCGACCTGGAGATCGTCGAGGGCCTGCACCACACCGAGGCGCTCGAGCGCTACCGCCGGGCCGACATCATCGTCGACCAGCTCAACGCCGGCTGGTACGGGCTGTTCGCGATCGAGTGCATGGCGCTGGGAAAGCCCGTGCTGACGTACCTCCACGACGACGCGACGCACAGAGCGGAGGATGCGTTCGGTCTCGAGCTGCCGCTGGTGAGCGCGACCTCGGAGAGCCTCGAGGAGCGCCTGGCCGAGCTCGTCGCGATGGGGCCCGACGGACGCGCGCGGATCGGTGCGGTGTCGCGCGCCTTCGTCGAGCACGTCCACGACGTGGAGCGGGTCACCGACCAGCTGCTCGACCTCTACGCGGCGATCCAGGGCGGCGCCGGTCGCAGGCGGGCGGGCGGGCGCTCCGGCTCCGCGCCCCGCGCGTGAGCGACGTCGCCGACACGACGGCCGGGCAGCCGACGGGAGGCGGCCTCGGCGGTCAGCTGCGCCGGCTGGGCCGGCATTCGGCGATCTACGGGATCGGGGGCCTCGTCTCCCGCGTGATCGCAGTCCTGCTCCTGCCGGTCTACACGCGCTACCTGACACCCGCGGACTACGGGACGATCGAGACGCTCGTCGCGCTGACCTTCGTGCTGGCGCTCCTGCTCCGCGCCGGGATCACCACCGCGTTCTTCCGCTTCTACTTCGACGCGACCGACGACGCGGGGCGGCTGCGGGTGCTGCGGACGTCGTTCTGGTTCACGATGGCCGGCGGGACGATCGGCCTGCTCGCGCTGCTCGCGCTCGCCGAGCCGATCTCCCAGACGCTCTTCGGCTCGACGGACAGCGCCGACCTCGTCCGGGCCTCTGGGGTCGCGCTCTGGGCGACCGTCAACTACGAGCAGCTGACCGCGCTCTTCCGGGTCGAGGAGCGGTCGGTCGCATTCGTGGCCGCGAGCCTCGTCAACGTCTTCCTCACGATCGGAGCCACGCTGCTGCTCGTCGTCGTGCTGGAGAAGGGGCCGATCGGAGTGATCGTCGGGAACCTGACCGGGACGCTCATCGTCTACCTCGCGCTGATCGGATTCCGGCGCGAGCAGCTCGGGCTCGAGCTCGACCGAGGGCTCTTGCGGGAGATGAACCGCTTCGGGCTGCCGCTCGTGCCGTCGGCGCTGTTCCTGTGGGTGACGAACCTCAGCGACCGGTTCTTCCTCGTGAAGCTCGCCGACGTGACAGAGGCCGGCCTCTACTCGGTCGGCGTGCGCATCGCCTCGGCGATGATCCTCCTCCTCACCGCGTTCCGGATGGCCTGGCCGGCGTTCGCGTACTCGATCACGGACGACGGCGAGGCGAAGCGGACGTACGCCTACGTGCTCACGTACCTGACAGTGATCACGTCCTGGGTCGCCCTGGCGCTCACGGCGCTCGCGCCCTGGATCGTCGACCTGCTCGCGAGCGACGCCTTCGCGGAGTCGGCGGACGTCGTCGGGCCGCTCGCGTTCTCCACCGTCGCCTACGCCGCCTACGTGGTGATCACGATCGGCGTCGGGCGCTCGCGGCGGACGCAGTTCAACTGGATCGTGACCGGAGCGGGCGCGATCGTGAACGTCGCCCTCAACCTCACGCTGATCCCTCGGATCGGCATGATGGGCGCCGCGATCGCGACCGTCGCCGCGTACACGACCATGGCGCTCGGCATGAGCCTCCGCGCGCAGCGCGTCTACCCCGTGCCGTACCAGTGGCGCCGGGTCGTGACCGCCGCGGGGGTGGCTGCCGCGCTCGCCGCGGGGGGAGCGGTGCTCGACGGCGGGCTGCTCGTCCAGGTGCCGCTCGTGCTCGCGTACCCCGCAGCCCTCGCCGCTGTCGGGTTCCTCGAGCCGCGCGAGCGCCGCGGGCTCCGCGCGCTCGCGCGCCGCGCGCGTCCGGCTGCGTGATCAGCGCACGACGGCCTCACGCGCGACGTCTCGTCCGCGGTCGGTGACCGCGAGCGAGTCGCCCGTGCGCGTCACGATCCCACGCCGCTCCGCCGCGCGCACCACGCGCTCGGCGAAGGCCGTGTCCCAGCGCAGGTGCTCGCCGAGATGCGCGATCCGGCTCTCCGCCCCCTGCTCGGGGCTGCCCTCGTGGTGCGCGAGATGGATGGCGAGCATCGTCCCCGCGAACTCGACGCGCTGGCGCGCCCTGCGGCGAGCGATCGCGAGGAGCCCACGCCCCGGGGCGAAGGCCCACGCGAGCGCGAAGGCGACCCCCGTGCACCCCGCCACGCAGCCTGCGATCGACGCGTCGAGCGCGACGGCGACCCAGTACCCCGCGACCGCGCAGCCTGCGCCGATCGCCATCGCAAGCCCCGCCATCCGCGCGAGCCCGTCCGTGAGGAGGTAGGCGGCGGAGGGCGGCGCGATCATCAGCGCCACCACGAGGATCGAGCCGACGGCGTTGAACGCCCCGACCGCCGTCACCGAGACGAGCGTCATCAGCAGGTAGTTGACGAGCACCGGCGCGAACCCGAGAGCCACCGCGAGCGCGGGGTCGAAGGTCGCGAGCTTCAGCTCCTTCCAGAGCAGGGCGATCACGGCCGCGTCGAGCAGCAGCACCGCGCCCATCACGAGCAGCGAGGCAGGCCCCCAGTCCCACCCGAGGAGGACGAGGCGGTCGAAGGGGGCGAACGCCAGCTCCCCGAGCAGCACCGCGTCGATGTCGAGGTGCACGCCGTCGGCGTAGCGCGAGATCACGATCACCCCGATCGAGAACAGCGCGGGGAACACGAGCCCGATCGCGGCGTCCTCGCGCACGAGCCGCGTGCTGGTGACGAGCTCGACCAGCGCGACCGTGAGCACGCCAGCGAGCGTCGCGGCGACGAGGAGGAGCGGGGAGGTCGTGGAGCCGACGACGAGGAACGCGAGCGCGATCCCGACGAGCACCGAGTGCCCGATCGCGTCCGAGAGCAGCGACTGCCGGCGGAGCACGAGGAACGTGCCGACGAGCGCGCACGCGACGGCGGTCACGACCGCGATCGCGAGGATCTCGAGCTGGCCCTGGGTCATCGCCGCGTCGCCTCCTCACGACCCCGGTCGGTGAGCGCCCAGCGCCCCTCGGGGTCCCGTCGCACGAGACCGCGCCGCTGCAGCGACGTGAGGGCGCCGGTCGCATCCGCGTCCACGAGCGCCGTGACGGTGGCCGCCTCGTGCGGGTGGGGTCCGCCGTGGAGCCGCTCCAGGGCGAGCAGGTCCGCCAGCACCACGTGGTCGCCGAGCCCGGAGCGCGCACGACGCGCGCGCAGCCCGCGCACGAGGATCCCCCGCGGGCCGAGCAGGAGCGACGCGACGACGAGCAGCGTCGCGACGAGCACGATCGTCGGCCCGGTCGGCAGCCGCTCCGCCTCGGCCGAGGCGACGGCGCCGACGAGGCCGGCCAGCGCGCCCATCCCGGCGGCGGCGATCGTCATCGCTCCGAGCCGATGCGTCCACTGCCTCGCCGCAGCGGCCGGGGCGACGATCATCGCGCTCATCAGCACCGCACCGACCATCTGCAGGCCGACCACGATCGCGACCACCAGGAGGCCGGTGAGGACGATCTCGATCGCGCGCATCGGCAGGCCCAGGGTGGCGCCGTAGTCCGGGTCGAAGGCGAGGAGCTTGAGCTGCTTCCACAGCGCGGCGACGACGGCGAGCGCGACGGCGCCGACGACGGCGATCGTCCAGACGTCCTCCCGCAGGACCGTCGCCGCCTGGCCGAACAGGAACCGGTCGAGGCCGGCCTGCGACGCGTCGGGGCGTCCCTGGATCCAGGTGAGCAGCACGAGGCCGATGCCGAAGAACACCGCGAGCCAGATGCCGAGGGCGGCGTCGCTCTTCACGCGCGTCGTGCGCACGACCGCCCCGACGAGGAGGATCGCGACGAAGCCGGCGATCGCGGCGCCGACCATCAGCCACAGCGACGACTTCGTCCCGAGTACCACATAGGCGAGCACGATGCCGGGCAGCGCCGCATGCGAGACCGCGTCGCCGACGAGCGCCTGCCGGCGGAGCACGGCGAACGTCCCCAGCGAGCCGGAGACGATCCCGAGCGCCACGGCGCCCAGCGCGACGGTGCGCAGCGTGTAGTCGTCGAACAGGAGCGCGAGGCTCATCGACCGTTGGCGCCGATGAGCGCCGACCGTCCCCCGTACGTGCGGCGCAGGTTCGCGTCGGTGAACACGTCGCGCACCGCCCCGCTCGCGACGAGTCGGACGTTGAGCAGCGCGACGCGATCGAAGTACTCGTCGACCGTCTGCAGGTCGTGGTGCACCGCCACGATCGTCCTGCCGCGCTCGCGCAGCGCGCGCAGGATCTCGACGATCGCGCGCTCGGTGGTCGCGTCGACTCCCTGGAAGGGCTCGTCCATCAGGTAGACCTCGGCGTCCTGGACGAGCGCGCGCGCGAGGAAGACGCGCTGCTGCTGCCCGCCCGAGAGCTGGCTGATCTGGCGATGCGCGAACGCGTCCATCTCGACGCGGCGCAGTGCGTCGAGCGCCGCTTCGCGCTCGACGCGGCCCGGGCGGCGGAACCAGCCGAGGTGCCCGTAGCGCCCCATCAGCACCACGTCGAGCACGTCGGTCGGGAAGTCCCAGTCGACGGAGCCGCGCTGCGGCACGTACGCCACCCGGCGCCGCTCCTCCTCGTACGGTCGGCCGAGCAC
>CAZUVW010000096.1:0-10789 GCA_964623875.1 uncultured Gaiellales bacterium | reverse complement strand
CCCCACGACGCCGGACCGGGGTCCCCGCCGCGGCCGCTGCCACCCGCCCGCTTCTGGGGACGCCCCCGCGCCGGGCGGCGCCGGGGGCGGGTATACTCGCGAGCGGGGATCCGCTCCTGCGGATCCCACGCTCGCAAGCAAGCAGGACTAGTGCCCGAACCGCACGTCCGGCAGGACGCGGTCGAGCCAGCGCGGCAGCGCCCAGGCGGACGGCCCGAGCACCCGCAGGATCACCGGCATGAGCACCAGCCGGACGAGGAACGCGTCCAGCAGCACCGCGACGCCGAGGATCACGCCCATCTCCTTCGGGGGGAGCGGCCCGGACAGGGCGAAGGTGAAGAACACCGCCACCATCACCCCGGCGGCCGCGAAGATGACCCGGCCGGAGTGGGCGACGCCGCCGATCGCCGCCTCCTTCGCATCGTGGCTGCGGTCCCAGTGCTCCTTCGCCGAGGCGAGCAGGAACACGGTGTAGTCCATCGAGATCGCGAAGATCATCGCGAAGAAGAACACCGGCCCCCAGGCGTTGAGGAAGCCCTGCGACTCGAAGCCGAGGACGCCGCTCAGGTAGCCGTCCTGGAAGATGAGCTTGGCCACCCCGAACGCCGCGCCGGTCGCGAGGAGGCTCGTGAGCACCCCCATCAGGGCGATCAGCGGTGCCTGCAGCGCGACGAGCAGCAGGCCGAAGCCGAGCGCGAGCACGACGAGGAACACGGGCAGCGTCTTCGCCGCGAGCGCCTCCTCGAGATCGTGGTTCTCCGCGACGGCGCCACCCACGAGCGCGCTTGCGGGGAGCGTCGTCCGGAGCCGCTCGATCGTCGCGCCGACGGCGGGGTCGGACGGGTCGGCGGTCGGGACGGCGAGCGTGAGCACCTTCCCGTTCGCGGCCCCGCCCGGCTGGACGCCGGCAATGCCCTCGTCGAGGTTCAGCTGGCCGACGACCTGGGTGGCGTCCTCGGCGCTCGAGACGATCTGGAGCGTCCCGGGCGCGCCGGGGCCGAACGACTCCTGCACCTGGACGTAGCCGACCCGCGAGCTGTCGTCCTCCGGGACGACCTTGATCGAGGGCATCCCCGTGTCGAGGCCGAGCGCCGGCAGGGCGAGCACCACCAGGATCGCGACGGCGGCACCGCCGAACGCGAGGGGCCGTCGCCACAGCAGCTCCGCCCAGCGGGCGAACGCCGGCGAGCGATGCTCACCTGCGTGCACCCAGGGGAGCGCGAGTCGGTCGACGTTGTCTCCCAGCTTGGCGAGCAGGGCGGGCAGGAGCGTCAGCGAGGCGAGCAGCACGAACAGCACCGAGAGCATGATCCCGACGCTCATCGAGCGGAACGCCGGGCTCGGGACGAGCATCACGGCCGACAGCGAGATCAGCACCGTCACGCCGGAGAAGAGCACGGCCTTGCCGGCGGTGTCCATCGTGACGCCCACCGCCTCGCGGGTCGAGAGGCTCGAGCCGAAGTGGGCGCCCCGGAAGCGCGCCACGATGAACAGCGCGTAGTCGATGCCGAGCGCGAGCGCGAACATGAGCGCGAAGTTCATCGCCCAGATCGAGATGTCGAACGCCTGCGAGAGCAGGAACAGGCTGCCGGCCGAGGCGGCGAGACCGAGGATCGTGAGCAGCAGCGGCAGACCCGCAGCGACGAGCGAGCCGAACGCGAGCACCAGGATGGCGAGCGTCACGGGCCAGGAGATCAGCTCGGACTTCATCATGGCCTCCTTGTTGGCCGTGTTGAAGTCGGACCACATGCCCGGTGCGCCGGTGAGCGACACCGTCACGGCCTCGTTGCCGAGGTCGGCCAGCTCGCCCTTGAGGTCGTCGGCCGCGCGCACCATCTCCGTGGGCGAGGCGGCCGCGCCGGCCTGGACGAGGATCGCGCTCCCGTCCTGCGTGCGCTGGAGCGGCGCGATCTGCGAGACGCGCTCGTCGGCGGCCATGACCTTGCCGGCCTTCACGGCGACGGCCTCGAGGTCGCCTTCGCCGCTGACGACGGCCATCAGCGCGTAGCTGCCCTGGCCGCCGAACGACTCGTCGATCGCCTCGCGCGTCGCGACGGACTCCGAGCCGGACGCCTCCCAGCCGGCGCCGGAGAGCGCGTGCTCGGCCTTCGGCGCGAAGGCGCCGAGGCCCACGGCGATCACGACCCACATGATCACGACGAGCCGGACGTGCCCGGCCATCCAGTAGCCGAGCCGCCCGATCGGGCCGAGCGGGCTCACCGGGCCACCGTCCGGGCGCACGGCGCCTTGCGCAGCACGAGCGACGCGGGGCAGGCGCCCACGAGCGCGTAGAGCCACTGGTTCGCCGCCACGAACAGCGCGAGCAGCAGGAACCACGGGCTGACGAGGACGGCGAGCAGCACGGCTGCGGCGGTCATCGTCCCGGCCATGGCGAACAGGATGCGGTTGTCGGCAATCGCACGGCAGATCATCGGACACCTCCGGTGAGTAGCTGGTCGAGCTCGCTGAGCTGGCGCTGGAGGCCACCGCAGACGGTCTCGCAGAGCGCGAAGACGCTGTCGTCGGCGATGGCATAGAGGACGCGGTTGCCGTCGCGTCGCCGCTGGACGACGCCCGCGGAGTGGAGCACCCCGAGGTGCTTCGAGACGTTCTGCTGGGACGCGCCGACCGCGTCGGCGAGCTCCTGGACGCCGGCCTCGCCATCGCGAAGGTGGTCGAGGAGCCGGATGCGCATGGGCTCGCCGATCACGCGGAAGCGCTGTGCGATCAGCTCGACGAGCGGCTCGGAGAGCGGGTGAGGGAGCGTCATGGGGCTGTGCCTTCCGTCGGGAACGGCAGGACTGTAGCACAACTGAAGGGTTGTGTAGTTGTTGTAGGCGAAGGCCGGCGTCAGGCGGGCACGGGGGGTCCCAGCGGGCGGGGCCCGCCCTGCCCCCCGACGTCGCTCGACGGCGATCGGGGATCACGCTGCGCGACGCCGGGGTGCAGGAGCCGGATCGGCCGGCCCGTGGAGGCTGGTGCAGCCGGTGCGCGCCGTGAAGCGCCGTGCGGCCGGTCGGGCGCGCGTCCGCCCTACACGGCCGACGGCCGAGGGATCGGGAAGGGGCAGCGCCACACCTGGCGGTCGCCGGTGCGGATCTTCAGCGCGCAGTTGTCCTTGACGAGCGAGGGGTAGCCGGTGATCAGGCCCTCTCGACACGACCACCACTGCGTGCCGCGGACGTCGTTGACGGGGGCGCGCACCTCCTCGCACTTGCCGACGATCCCCGCGCGCTGCACCACCTGCTGCTGCTGCACGACGACGAGCGCGCCGATCAGCGCGGCGAGGACGACGAGGATCTTGGTCAGGACCATGGGATGGGGCGGGTGAGGGTGGATGTGTTCCCAGCGGATATCGGCAGGAAGCGGCGTGCGCTGAACGGCGGACGGCTGCCGGGGCTCCGGGCCTGCCCGGCCGGGTAGAGTCGCGGCTGCGATGAGCGCGACCTTGATGGACGGCAAGGAGCTCGCAGCGCGCGTCCGCGAGGACGTGGCGCGCGAGGTGGCCGAGCTGGGTCACGTCGGTCTCGCGACCGTCCTCGTCGGTGACGACCCCGCGTCGCACGTCTACATCGAGGCGAAGCACAAGGCGGCGACCGCGGCGGGGATCGAGGCGCGTGACGTCCGCATGCCCGCGGACTCCACCGAGGCCGAGGTGCTGGCCGCGGTCGACGCGCTCAACCGCGACGACACCGTGGACGGCATCCTGGTGCAGCTCCCGCTCCCGGCGCACATGGACGAGACGGCGGTGACGTACGCGGTGGAGCCGCTGAAGGACGTCGACGGCTTCCACCCCGTCAACGCCGGGAACCTGTACCTCGGCACGCCGCTGCACGTTCCGGCGACGCCGTGGGGCTGCATGGAGCTCCTCGCGGCGTACGGGGTCGATCCGAAGGGCAAGGAGGCGGTCGTGATCGGCCGCAGCGAGATCGTGGGTCGGCCTGCGGCGATGCTGCTGCTCCACGCGCACGCGACGGTCACGATCTGCCACTCGCGCACGGCCGACCTCGCGGCGCACGTCCGTCGTGCGGACATCGTGGTCGCCGCGGTCGGCATCCCCGGGATCGTCACGCCCGAGATGGTCAAGCCGGGAGCGGCCGTGCTGGACGTCGGGCTGACGCGCACCGACCAGGGGATCCGCGGTGACGTCGATCCCGCTGTGGCCGAGGTCGCCGGGCACCTCACGCCCATGCCCGGCGGCACCGGCCCGATGACGATCGCGATGCTGCTCCGGAGCGCGGTCAAGGCCGCGCGGTTCCGGCGCGGCGAGGTTGCGTTCCCGGGCCGGTAACGGCTACCGTTCCCCGCGCTTCGGTCAAGTCGTTCCGGCGCTTGCGCCGGGACATGCGCAGGAGGACGTTCGTTTGGCAGTCGAGACGGGCACCGTGAAGTGGTTCTCGAACGAGAAGGGCTACGGCTTCATCGCACGTGAGAACGGCGATGACGTCTTCGTCCACTTCTCGGCGATCACGATGGACGGCTACAAGTCCCTCACCGAGGGGCAGAAGGTGGAGTTCGAGGTCGTCCAGGGGCCCAAGGGCGCCCAGGCCGCGAACGTCACGGCGGCCGCGTAGCACGCGCGGTAGCGGTTTCGCGGCGGGCCTCCGGCAGGGGGCCCGCCGTCTTTCGGAGGGACGATCGAGATGGCGATCACACGGGAACAGGTCGAGCACGTCGCACGCCTCGCACGGCTGGCGCTGCGCGAGGACGAGGTGGAGCGTCTGACGGGCGAGCTCGGCGCGATCCTCGACGCGGTGTCGAAGGTCGCCGAGCTCGACCTCGCCGATGTCCCACCGACGTCCCACCCGCTCGACCTCGTCAACGCCTGGGCGGAGGACGAGCCCCACACGTCGCTCACGATCGACGAGGCGTTCGCGAACGCGCCCGTCCGCGATGGCGACCTGTTCCGCGTCCCGCCGACGACCTGACGCATGCCTCCCTTCCCGACACCGACCGGGCACGAAGGCGGCGCACACCCGTCAGCGGTGCCCGCGTACCGTTCCGGTAGGGGGGCAGGCTGCCCCCTCGCGGGGGCGCGGACCGGCGCCGACCGAGGGCGCGCGTGAGCGCCGGGATCGACACGCTGACCCTCACCGCCGAGGACGCGCTCGGGCTGGTGGAGCGCGGCGAGGTGTCCGCTGCCGAGCTGCACGCCGCCTACCTCGCGGCGATCGAGGCCGGCGACGGCGAGCTCAACGCCTACCTGCGCACCGTCGAGCAGGCGGACGGTGCGAGCATCCCCATCGCGCTCAAGGACGTGATCTCCACGCGCGGGGTCGAGACCACGGCCGGCTCGCGGATCCTCGCGGGGTACGTGCCGGTGTTCGACGCGACCGTCGCGGCTCGCTGCAAGGCCGCTGGTCTCACGCTCCTCGGCAAGACGAACACCGACGAGTTCGCGATGGGCTCGTCGACCGAGAACTCCGCCTTCGGCCCGTCCCGGAACCCGTGGGACCCGACCCGCGTGCCGGGTGGCTCGGGCGGCGGCACCGCGGCCGCCGTCGCCGCCGGGCTCGCGCCGTGGGGGCTCGGCTCCGACACCGGTGGGTCGATCAAGCAGCCCGCAGCGCTCTGCGGGAACGTCGGCCTGCGACCGACCTACGGCACCGTCTCGCGCTTCGGGATCGTGGCGTTCGCATCGAGCCTCGACCAGATCGGCCCGGTCGCGCGGACGACGCGCGACTGCGCGCTCCTCTACTCGATCATCGCCGGGCAGGATCCCGCCGACTCGACGACGGTTGCGCTGCCGGAGGCCGTCCGGCTGCCCGCGGCCGAGCGCCTCGACGGGCTGCGGCTCGGCGTCCCGCGACAGGTCGCGGGACTCGTCGGCATCGAGCCGGGTGTCCGGGCCGCGTTCGAGCGCTCGCTCGGCGTCGCCGAGGAGCTCGGCGCACGGGTGGTCGAGTGCGACCTCCCGCTCTCGTTCGACTACGGCCTGCCCTGCTACTACCTGATCGCGCCCGCGGAGGCCTCCTCGAACCTCGCGCGGTACGACGGCGTGCGCTACGCCGCTCGGGCAGAGGGGGAGACGTACCGCGCGATGGTGGAGCGGACGCGCGACGAGGGCTTCGGGGACGAGCCGAAGCGCCGCATCATGCTGGGGACGTACGCGCTCTCCGCGGGCTACTACGACGCGTACTACGGGCAGGCGCAGCGCGTCCGCACGCTCATCGTGCGCGAGCACCGCGCGGCGCTCGAGTCGGTCGACGTGATCGCGACCCCGACCTCCCCGACCGTGGCGTTCCCGCTCGGCGACAAGGCCGCCGATCCACTCGCGATGTACGCCTGCGACCTCCTCACGATCCCGTCGTGCCTCGCCGGCCTGCCCGGGCTCAACGTGCCGTGCGGCCTGTCGGAGGGCCTGCCGGTCGGGCTCCAGCTGATCGGGCGGCAGTTCGGCGAGAACCGGCTGTTCGAGGTCGGCCACGCACTCGAGCGCGCGCTCGGCTTCGACCCCGTCCCCGCGAGGCTGCGCGGATGACCGTACGCGCTGCCGGGGCCTGGGAGCCCGTGGTCGGTCTGGAGATCCACGTCCAGCTGAAGACGCGGACGAAGATGTTCTGTCGCTGCCCCGTCGGGTTCGGCGCGGGCGAGAACACGCAGACCTGCCCCGTGTGCCTCGGCTTCCCCGGCGCGCTGCCCGTGCCGAACCGCGTCGCGATCGAGTGGACGGTGAAGCTCGGTCTGGCGCTCGGCTGCGAGATCGCTCCGCGCGCGGAGTTCGCCCGCAAGAACTACTTCTACCCCGATCTCCCGAAGGGCTATCAGATCTCACAGTACGATATGCCTTCTTGCATTAATGGTCGGATGATCGTACCTACGAGCGAGGGTGACCATGTGATCGGAATCGTCCGTGCGCACCTCGAGGAGGACGCCGCGAAGACCGTGCACGTCGGCGGGCACACCGGGCGGATCGGCGGTGCCGAGACCTCCCTCGTGGACTTCAACCGCGGTGGCACGCCCCTGGTCGAGATCGTGACCGCACCCGACATCCACTCGTCCGAGGACGCGCGGCGGTTCCTCCAGCTGCTCCGGCAGACGGTCGTCGAGCTCGGCATCTCCGACGCGGAGATGGAGAAGGGGACGCTGCGCGTCGATGCCAACGTCTCCGTCAGGCCCGCCGGCAGCGAGGAGCTGCGCACCCGTTGCGAGATCAAGAACATGAACTCGTTCAGCCACATCGCGAAGGGGATCGACGCCGAGGTCGCGCGCCAGATCGCGATCTGGGAGTCCGGCGGTGAGGTCGAGCAGCACACGTACGACTACGACGTCGCCCACAACCGCCTGACCGCGAGGCGGGCGAAGGAGGAGGCGGACGACTACCGCTACTTCCCGGAGCCCGACCTCGTCCCCGTCGAGCCTCCACCGGAGCTCGTCGAGCGGCTCCGCGCCGAGCTGCCCGAGCTCCCCGGCGCGCGGATCCGTCGGATCGAGCAGGTGCTCGACCTCGAGCGGGCGGTCGTGCTCGTGACCGGCGGGCTCGACGGCCTCTGGCAGGAGACGGTCGCCGCAGGCGCCGACCCTCTCGCTGCCGCGAACGTCGTCGCGAACAACCTCGTCGGCGCAGGCGTCGAACCGGGGGCGGTCTCCCCGGTCGAGCTGGCCGCGCTCGTCGAGGCCCGCGACCGCATCCCGCGCAAGGCCTTCGACGAGGCGATCGGCCGATGCGGGGAGCCAGGATTCTCGGCTGCGCCGTACCTGGCGCAGGAGACGGTGTCCGACACCGCCGCGCTCGAGCCGCTGATCGCCGCGATCGTGGAGGCGAACCCGGGCCAGGTCGCCGCCTACCGCGCCGGCAAGACCGGTCTGCTCGGCTTCTTCGTCGGCCAGGTGATGAAGGAGACCGGCGGCACGGCCGACCCGCGCGTGGTGAACGAGCTCGTGCGCGCGGCGCTCGAGGGCTGAGGCCGACACGGCGCGCACGGCTGGCGCGCCTGGCACCATGGGCGCGTGGCTCGCCGCGCGCTGACCTGGACGCTGACGCTGCCGCTCGTCGGCGTGAGCGTGCTCGTCGGGCACGCCCTCGCGTACCGGCTGACCGGGACGGCGCCCGGGTCGATGCACGACTACCTCGGCCACGCACCACAGGTGCTCGCGGTGCTGGCCGTCGTCGGTCTGCTCGGGCTCGCGATCGACCAGCGCGCGGAGCGGCTGGCCACGATGCCGTTCGCCGGTCTGGGACTGGCGGTCTTCGCGGTCCAGGAGCACCTCGAGCGCGCTGCGCACACCGGCGACCTCCCGCTCCTCCTCGCCGATCCCGCGTTCCTCGTCGGCCTCTCGCTCCAGATCCCGGTCGGCCTCGTCGCGGTCCGGATCGCGCGGCGGCTCGCTGCGGTGCTCGACTCCGCTGCGCCGTGGCCGGCTGGCCCGCCGGTCGTCTCGACGGTTCCGCTCGTGTGGAGCCCCGTCGTGCGCGTCCCCCGCCGGCAGCTGCAGCCCGCCGCGACGCTCGGGCGCGGGCCGCCGCTCTACCTTCGCCGATGACGCCGCTTCCGCCGGGATCGGCCTGCACCTTCGTGGCGGTGCAGGCGACCCCCGGTGGGAAGCCGGCGGAAGGGAGGACGAAGGTCAACCCGCCGATCGCCTGCGGGAACCTGCTCGTCTGACACCCGCTCCCGCAGGCCCGGCGCACCGTTCGCACGTGCCGCCGGCAGGAGCGACTCGAGAGAGAGGAGAGCACATGAGACGAACCGCGATCGCCCCCCTTGCCCTGCTCGCTGCGCTGGCCGTCCTGGTCGTGCCGCAGTCCCCCGCGGCGCCGAAGCCGACCACGGTGACGATCACCGTCGTCAAGGGTCGACCCGTCGGTGGCATCAAGCGTCCGACCGTGAAGAAGGGCACCGTCGTCCGCTTCGTCGTTCGAGCCGATCGGGGTGAGTCCGTGCACCTGCACGGCTACGACGTCGACAAGCCGGTGCGGCCCGGGAAGCCGACGGTGATCCAGCTCGTGACCCGCATCCCCGGCCGCTTCGAGCTCGAGCTGCACGAGCCCGACTCCCTGCTCGCGCGTCTCACCGTGAAGCCGTAGTGCAGGGCGTCGATCTGAGCCTCGTCGCGCACGGGATCGGCGGCGTCCAGGACCTGCCCGTCCCCCGGTGGCTGTTCTACTGGGGGGCGGCGGTCGTCCTCGTCGCATCGTTCGTGCTGCTCGGGGCGCTGTGGCGCCGGCCGCTGCTCGACAGGCACACCCGCGGCGTCGCCCTGGGCGCGCGCCTGTCGGGCGTCGTGCTCGGTCCCCTGCGCGTCGCGGTGCAGGTGGTCTCGGTCGCGCTGTTCGCGCTCGTCTGGGCTGCTGCCCTCGTGGGCGACACCGACCCGTTCGAGAACCTCGCGCCGACCTGGGTCTACGTGATCTTCTGGCTCGGCGTCCCCGCGCTGTCGGTGCTGCTCGGCAACGTCTGGCGCGGCCTCTCGCCCTGGCGGGCGCTCGCCGACGGGTTCGTCTGGGCGTGGGAGCGAAGTGGCCGGACGGCGGCGCCTCTGGCCGCCTACCCCGAGCGGCTGGGCCGGTACCCGGCCGCGATCGCGCTGTTCGCCTTCGCCGCGCTCGAGCTCGCGTACGCGGATCCGTCCAGCCCTCGTGCCCTGGCGTTCGCGATCGCGCTCTACACCTACGTCGCGCTGTTCGGGATGATCGCGTTCGGCCGGGACACGTGGGAGCGCCGCGGCGAGGGCTTCGCCGTGCTGTTCGCGTACCTCGCCCGGATGGCGCCGCTCCACGCGCTCGACGGGCGGCTGCGCGCGCGCTGGCCGCTGACGGGGCTCGCCGGGGCGGAGCGGACGCCGGGATCGGTCGCGGTGCTGGCCGTGATGCTCGGCTCGGTGCTGTACGACGGCTACAGCCGCACGACCACCTGGCAGGACCTGCTCGCGGAGATCGAAGGGCCCTACCTCGTCGACCAGCCGGGGCTCGGTGAGCTGCTCGTCACCCTCACGAGCCTCGGCGGGATCGCGGCGGCGGTGCTGCTCGTCGGCGTCGCCTACCTCGGCGCCTGCGCCGTCGCGGGATCGATGGTCGGAGCGCCGCGCTCGCTCGCGCCCGAGTTCCTCCTCTCCCTCGTGCCGATCGCGTTCGTCTACCTCGTCGCGCACTACTTCACGCTCTTCGTCGTCCAGGGCCAGTTCGCGATCCCGTTGCTCTCCGATCCGCTCGGGCGCGACTGGGACCTGCTCGGCACGAGCGGCTGGCTCCCGAACCTCACGCCCTTCTCGCCGAACACCGTCTGGTACGTGCAGGTCGGCGCGCTCGTCGCCGGGCACGTGGCCGGGCTCGCGGTGGCGCACGATCGTGCGATCACCGTCTTCGAGGAGCGCCGCGACGCGCTGCGGACGCAGTACGCGATGCTCGCGCTCATGGTCCTGTACACGGTCGGTGGGCTGTGGGTGCTCTCCAGCGGGTGATCGCCCACCACTTCAGCGGCACGTCGCTCGCGATCGAGCTGGCGATCGTGGGGCTCCTGGTCGCCGCCGGCGGTTGGCTGTGGCTGCGCGAGCGCCGCCGCCGGCGTCGGGCCACCGAGGGAGCCGGCCGCGTGGCGCGGATGCGGGACGTCGACGGCGAGCCGTAGCCCGGGCCGCGCTACCGGGGCGAGACGAACCCGCCGTACAGCAGCGCGGCGGCGATCACCGAGAACGTGGCGCTGCCGCCCTCGCCGAGGCCGGCGATGCCGCTGCCGACGGCGGCGACGAGGACGCCTGCGACGAGCATGGCGTTCCCGATCGGTCGACGCCGCAGACCCGCGAGGGCGACGCCGACCGCCGCGACGGTGCCGACGACGTTGCCGACGAT
>CAZUVW010000095.1:3956-10866 GCA_964623875.1 uncultured Gaiellales bacterium | reverse complement strand
GACGACTTCGTGATCACGTACTTCAACTCCGGCAGCACCATCACGTTCCCCGTCTACGTGTGGGGGCAGGCAGCCCGCGGTGTCCCGCCCCAGGTCAACGTGATCGGCTCGGCGATCTTCTTCGCCGCGGTCGCGATCATGCTCTCCAACACGATCGTGCAGAGCCGGAGAGGGCGCGCTGCCGCATGACGACGACCGGACTCGACCTGCAGCGCCTCGCGAAGGACCACCTCTGGATGCACTTCACGCGCATGGGGGGCTACCTCGACTCCGAGGTGCCGCTCATCGTGCGCGGGGACGGGTGTCACCTCGAGGACGCCAGCGGCAAGCGCTACCTCGACGCGCTCGCGGGCCTCTTCTCGGTCAACATCGGCTACTCGTACGGCGACGAGATCGGACAGGCGGCGCTCGAGCAGATGCGCGAGCTGCCCTTCTACACCAACTGGACGTACGCCCACCCCCGCGCGGTGGAGCTCGCCGGCGAGGTGGCGTCGCTCGCGCCGGGCGACCTGAACCGGGTGTTCTTCGTGTCGGGAGGCTCGGAGGCCGTCGAATCGGCCTGGAAGCTCGCCCGGCAGTACTACCTCGCCCGCGGTGAGAAGCGGATCCGATCGGTCGCCAGCGACCTTCCCGAGCGCGACCACGACGCCGTCGTCGCCAACCTCCGCACGCCGCCACGACGGTACAAGGCGATCACGCGTCAGACCGCCTACCACGGCACGACCCTGGGTGCCCTCACGCTGACCGGGATCCCGGCCATCCGGATGCCCTTCGAGCCGCTCCTCCCCGAGGTGCGGAACGTCTCGAACACGAACCGCTACCGCCGGCCGGACGGCGAGACGGAGACGGAGTTCACGGCGTTCCTGCTCGACGAGCTCGAGCGGACGATCGAGGCGATGGGGCCCGAGACCGTGTGCCTCGTCCACCTCGAGCCCGTGCAGAACTCGGGCGGGGCCTTCACCGCGCCGGAGGGCTACTGGCGTGGCGTGCGCGAGCTCTGCGACCGCTACGACATCCTGCTCTCCGCCGACGAGGTGATCACGGGCTTCGGTCGGGTCGGCGCCTGGTTCGCCTCCGAGCGCTACGACATCCGCCCCGACATCATCACCTCGGCCAAGGGGCTCTCCTCGTCCTACGGAGCGATCGGGGCGGTGATCGCCACCGATCGCGTGGCGGAGCCGTTCATGGACGCGACCTCGATGTACACGCACGGCGTCACGTTCGGCGGGCATCCCGTCCAGTGCGCGATCGCGCTCAAGAACATCGAGATCATGAAGCGCGAGGGGATCGTCGAGCGGGTTCGCGAGCTCGAGCCGGTGTTCCACGCGAAGCTCGCTACGCTGCTCGACCTGCCGATCGTCGGCGACCTGCGCGGCGCGGGGTTCTTCTGGGCGCTCGAGCTCGTCAAGGACCGGGAGACGAAGCAGACCTTCGACGACGACGAGTGCGAGGCGCTGCTGCGCGGCTACCTCTCGCCGGCGCTGTTCGACGCCGGCCTGATCTGCCGCGCGGACGACCGCGGCGACCCGGTCGTGCAGATCTCCCCGCCGCTCGTGGCCGGCGAGGCGGAGATGGACACGATCGTCGGGATCCTTGGCGACGTCCTCGCCGAGGCGGGCCGGCGCGCGCTCGGCTGACCCGCCGAGCCGACCTTCACGACGCCTGGTGCCTCGGGCGGTTATCCGCACCCTCGCCGGCGCGGTGGTCGGCTAGCCTCCGCGGAGGCAGCCGACCGGGAGGAGACCCACGTGGAGCAGGGCAACGGAGCCGTCGTGGTAGGCGAGGGCGTGACCCGCCGCTACGGCGAAGGAGACACGGCCGTCGATGCGTTGCGGGGGGTGTCGGTCGCCATCGCGCAGGGACAGCTGACCGCCGTGATGGGGCCCTCGGGCTCCGGCAAGTCGACCTTGATGCACATCCTCGCAGGCCTCGACCGTCCGACGACGGGCACGGTCTCGGTCGCCGGGAAGGACATCACGGCGATGGGCGACAACGAGCTGACGAAGCTCCGGCGGGAGCACATCGGCTTCGTGTTCCAGTTCTTCAACCTCCTGCCGATGCTGAACGCGCGGGAGAACATCACCCTGCCCCTGTCGATCGCGGGCGAGAAGGTCGACGAGGCGTGGCTCGGCGAGGTCGTCGACCAGGTCGGGCTCGCTGACCGGCTGACGCACCGGCCGGCGGAGCTCTCGGGCGGGCAGCAGCAGCGCGTCGCGATCGCGCGCGCTCTGGTCTCGCGCCCGACCGTCCTGTTCGCCGACGAGCCGACGGGGAACCTCGACTCCGCCACGGGCGGCGAGATCCTCGAGCTGATCCGGCACTCGGTCGCCGAGCACGGGCAGACCGTGGTGATGGTGACGCACGACCCGCGTGCGGCCGCGATCGCGAACCGCATCCTGTTCCTCGCCGACGGCGTGATCGTGCGCGAGGCCGAGGCTGCGTCCACGCACGAGATCGTCGCGGCGATGGAGGAGATCACGACGTGACCCGCTTCGCGCTCGGGGCCCTGCTCGCGCGCAAGGTCAGGACGGCGCTCACGGCGCTCGCGATCGTCCTCGGCGTCGCGATGATCAGCGGCACCTACGTCCTCACCGACACGATCGACAGCGCCTTCTCGAGCATCTTCGAGGAGTCCTACGCGGGCACCGACGTCGTCGTCAGCGGTCGGGCCGCGGACATCGACGTGTGGGGGGATACCCCCGACGCGCCACCGCTGGCCGCGTCGCTCCTCGACGACATCCGCGGTCTCGACTCGGTCGAGCTCGCGATGGGCGGCGTCTACGACGAGCTCAACACGAAGATCATCGGCGCCGACGGCAAGGCGGTCGAGACGCAGGGGGCGCCCAGCCTCGGCTTCGGGATCGACACCCGGCCCGAGCTCTCGGTCTTCAACCCGCTCAACCTGCTCGAGGGTCGCTGGCCCGGACGCGAGGGGGAAGTCGCGATCGACGCCGGCGTCGCCGATCGCGAGGGCTTCGAGGTGGGGCAGACGATCGAGATCTCGACGCTCCTCCCCAAGCGGGCGTTCGAGGTCGTGGGCATCGCGCGCTTCGGCGAGGTCGACTCGCTCGGCTCGACCACGTTCGCGATCTTCGACGTGGCGACCGCGCAGACGCTGTACGAGCGCGAGGGCCAGTTCGACGCGATCTCCGTCGCGGGCGCCGAGGGCACGACCCCCGAGCAGCTCATGGCCGACATCGGGCCGCTCCTGCCCGACGACGCGCAGGTGAAGACCGGTGCCGAGGAGGCGCAGGAGAGCAAGGACGAGATCAGCGAGTTCACGACGTTCATCCGCTACTTCCTGCTCGCGTTCGCGGGCATCGCGCTGTTCGTGGGCTCGTTCGTGATCTTCAACACGCTGTCGATCACGGTCGCGCAGCGCTCCCGCGAGTTCGCGACGCTGCGCACGCTCGGCGCCTCACGGCGTCAGGTGCTGGGGTCGGTGCTCCTCGAGGCGCTGGTGATCGGCTTCCTCGCGTCGGTCGTCGGCCTGTTCCTCGGGCTCGGGATCGCCAAGGGGCTCGAGGCGCTCTTCCGCGCGCTCGACCTCGAGCTCCCGCTCGCCGACACGGTCTTCGCGACGCGGACGATCGTCGTGTCGCTCCTCATCGGCACGGGGATCACGACGATCGCGGGGCTGTTCCCCGCGATCCGTGCCACCCGCGTGCCGCCGATCGCCGCGGTGCGCGAGGGGGCACAGCTGCCGCACGGACGGCTCTCGCGCGTCGCCCCCTACCTCGCCCTCGTGCTGATCGCCGTCGCGCTGGGACTGCTCGGCTACTCGATGTTCGCGAGCGACATCGACACGGCGCTGCGCCTGCTCTCGATCGCGGGCGGAGTGCTGCTCCTCTTCGTCGGGGTGGCGATGATCTCGTCGAAGCTGGTGCGGCCGCTGGCCGCCGTCGTGGGGCTGCCGGCTCGCGCGATCGGCGGCGCCGCCGGCGGGCTCGCGCGTCGCAACGCGATCCGCAACCCCGGGCGCACCGCGGCGACCGCGGCCGCACTGATGATCGGGGTCGCGCTGGTCGCGTTCGTCGCCACGCTCGCGAACGGGATGAAGGCGTCGAACCGCAAGGCGATCGAGGAGCAGATCGCCGCCACCTTCATCGTCACCTCCCAGGACGGCTACACCCCGTTCGTCTCGGCGGCGGGCGACGCCGTCGAGCAGACCCCGGGCACCGAGTCCGTCACGCACGTCCGCTCGGAGGTCGCCGAGATCGCAGGCCACGGCGGCTACCTGACCGGGATCGACCCGGAGCTGATCACGCAGGGCTACACGTTCGACTGGGTCGAGGGCTCGGACGCGACGCTCGCCCGGCTCGACGCCGGCGGCGCGCTCGTGGCGTCGAGCTTCGCCGATGATCACGACCTCGTCGTCGGCGAGTCGGTCACCATCCGGACGGGGCAGAGCACGAGCACCGAGGTCGAGATCAGCGGGATCTACGAGCCGCCCCCCTTCTACCCGCTGCTCGGCAGCGTGAGCATCTCCATCGAGGCCTTCGACGACCTCGTCGAGCGCCCGCGGAACCAGTACACCTTCGTCGACGTCGCGGGCGGACCCGACGAGGCGAGCCGGGCCGCGATCGAGCAGGCGGTGGCGGGCTTCCCCGACGCGAAGGTGCAGACGCGCGAGGAGTGGATCGAGAAGGAGGACCGCGAGTTCGACCAGTTCCTCGACATGCTCTACGTGCTGCTCGCCCTGTCGGTGATCATCAGCCTGTTCGGCATGGTCAACACGCTCGTGCTCTCGGTCTTCGAGCGCACGCGGGAGCTGGGGATGCTGCGGGCGGTCGGCATGACCCGGCGCCAGGTGCGGCGGATGATCCGCCACGAGAGCGTGATCACCGCGCTGATCGGCGCAGCGCTCGGGCTTCCGCTGGGGGTCTTCCTCGCGGTGCTCGTCACGCGCGCGCTGGGCGAGTTCGACCTGCGCTTCGAGGTGCCGGTCGGACAGCTCGTCTTCCTGGTCGTGCTCGCGGTGGTGGTCGGTCTCCTCGCTGCGATCACGCCTGCGCGGCGGGCGTCGCGCCTGGATCCGCTCGAGGCCCTGCAGTACGAATGACCGCCTTCGCGCTCAAGGGGCTGCTCGGACGCAAGCTGCGAACTGTCCTGACGGCGCTGGCGATCGTGCTCGGCGTCGCGATGATCTGCGGCACCCTCATCCTCACCGACTCGATCGACAAGGCGTTCGACGGGATCTTCACGGAGGTCTACGAGGGCACCGACGCCTCGATCACGGGCAAGACCGCCTTCGACCTCACCGGCGGCTCCGGGGCGTCCGCGCCCTCCTTCGACGAGGCGCTGCTCGCGGAGGTGCAGGCGCTGGACGCCGTGCAGGACGCGATCGGCGGCGTGGGGAGCGAGTCGGCGCAGCTGATCGACGACGAGGGCGACGCGATCGTGTTCGGCGGTGCCCCGAACCTCGGCTTCAGCGTCGACCCCACCAAGCCGCAGTTCAACGCGCTCCAGCTCGAGTCGGGCGCCTGGCCGGGCGCGGACGAGGTCGTGATCGACGTGGCCACGGCCTCGAAGAAGAGCCTCCGGCCCGGGGACGAGATCGGCGTCCAGGCCGAGGGGCCGATCGAGCGCGTCCGCATCTCGGGTCTCGTCCGGTTCGGCGGCGCCGAGTCGATCGGTGGTGCGACGCTCGCCGGCTTCGACCTCCCGACCGCGCAGCGGCTGTTCGGCAAGGTGGGCAAGCTCGACCAGATCAGGCTCGCCGCGAAGCCCGGAGTGAGCCCGGAGCAGCTCGTGGCCGACGTCGAGGAGATCCTGCCGCCGGGCACGCAGGTCAAGACCTCGGAGGCGCAGGCGCGAGACGACGCCGAGGAGACCAACGAGTTCATCGGGTTCCTTCGTGGGTTCCTGCTCGCGTTCGGCGGGATCGCCCTGTTCGTCGGCTCGTTCGTGATCGCCAACTCGCTGTCGATCACCATCGCGCAGCGCACGCGTGAGTTCGCGACGGTGCGGACGCTCGGCGCGTCGCGTCGCCAGGTGCTCACGTCGATCGTGATCGAGGCGCTCGTCGTCGGTCTCGTCGCGTCGGCGGTGGGCGTGCTGCTCGGCCTGCTGCTCGCGGAGGGCCTGTTCGGGCTGTTCGACCTCGTCGGCTTCACCCTGCCGAACAGCGGGCTCCTCTTCCAGCCCCGCACGGCGGTGATCGGGATGCTCGCCGGGGTGTTCGTCACGCTGCTCGCCAGCCTCCGGCCGGCGATGCGGGCCACCCGCGTGCCGCCGATCGCCGCGGTGCGGGAGGGCGCGGAGCTGCCCGAGGGTCGCTTCCACCGCTTCCGCACGCCGTGGGCCGTCTTCGTCACGGTCGTCGGGTTCGCAGCGCTGTCCTACGGCCTGTTCAAGTCGGGCCTCGGCACGACCCAGCTGCTCGCCTGGATGGGCGTCGGCGCGCTGCTCATCTTCTTCGGCGTCGCGCTCCTCTCGCAGCGGTTCATCCGACCGCTCGCCGCGCTGCTGGGCTGGCCGGCACGCCGCTTCGGCGGCGCGGCCGGGGCGCTCGCGCGCGACAACGCCCGTCGCAACCCGCAGCGGACGGCCTCGACCGCCGCTGCGCTGATGATCGGCCTCGCCCTGGTGACGCTCGTCGCGACGCTCGCGGCCGGGATCACGCAGACCTTCCGCGGCGCGGTGGACGACCTCTGGCGGACGTCCGACTCGGACTACGGGATCACCGCCCAGAACAACTTCTCGCCCATCCCGATCGCCGCATCCCAGGCCGTGCGGGAGGTCGAGGGCGTCGAGGCCGTGATGGACGTGCGCACCGGCGAGGCGCTCGCCTTCGGCAAGGCCTTCTTCGCGACCGGGATCGACCCGACCGGGCGCGAGCTGATCATCCTCCGCTGGGAGGACGGCTCGCAGGACGTGATCGCGAACCTCGTCGACGACGGCGCGTTCG
>CAZUVW010000095.1:0-3946 GCA_964623875.1 uncultured Gaiellales bacterium | reverse complement strand
TGGACGACGACTACGCGGAGGAGCACGACCTGCAGGTCGGGTCGCCGATCGAGCTCACCTTCCCGAGCGGCAGCACGCGGTCGTTCGCCGTCGAGGGCATCTTCGACCCGCCGACCGGCGGCTCGCCCTTCGGGCGCGTGACGATCTCGACGAGCGCATGGGACGAGGAGGTCGCCTCCCCGCGCAACCTCTACACGTTCCTCTCGATGACCGGCGACCAGACCGACGAGAACCAGGCGCGCCTCGAGGCCGCGCTCGAGGACTTCCCGAACGCGAAGGTGCAGACGCGTGAGGAGTTCATCGACAACCAGATCTCCGGGCTGAGCTCGGTTCTCAACATCCTCTATATCCTGCTCGCGCTGTCCGTGATCGTGAGCCTGTTCGGGATCGTCAACACGCTCGTGCTGAGCGTGTTCGAGCGCACCCGGGAGATCGGGATGCTGCGGGCGATCGGCATGACCCGACGTCAGGTGCGTCGCATGATCCGCCACGAGAGCGTGATCACCGCGCTGATCGGCGCGGCGATCGGGATCGTGCTCGGCGTCGTCCTCGCCGCGCTGCTGATCGTGCGCGTCGAGTTCATCGACTTCGCCTTCCCCATCACACAGATCGTCGTGTTCGCGATCGCGGCGGTGCTCGTGGGGATCGTCGCCGCCATCTTCCCGGCCCGGCGCGCCGCCAAGCTCGACCCGCTCGAGGCGCTGCACTACGAGTAGGCATCTCTCCGCTACCCGGAGAGATGCCTGAACCGGCCATCTTGCGGGATCGGCGACCGTCGGGCACTCTCGTGAGGTGGACGAGGAGTCCGGGATCTACCGCGACGAGGTGAGGTTGATGATGATCACGCTCGCCGACATCTCGGTCGACACACGCGACATCCTCGCCCTGCTCCGCGGGCTGGACGAGGAGGAGGACGATGAAGCGGAAGATGACGCCTGACGAGCTCCGCGCGTGGTACGCGGCGCGAACCGCCAGGATCGAGGAGCTGCGGCAGCACATCGCCCGACTCGAGGCGGAGTTGGCGCGGAAGCGCAAGCCAGCCTGATCGACGGCCGGCCAGGGAGCTGCTTCAGGACGCCGTCGACGAGCGCGAGACGCGCGCCACGCCGTCTGCGCGTGCGGCCTCGGCCACTGCGGCGGCGACGCGCGGGCAGACGTCCCGGTTGAAGACGCCCGGGATCACGTACTCCGGCCCGAGCTCGTCGTCGGCGATCACCGTCGCGAGCGCGTGGCTCGCGGCTACCTTCATCCCCTCGGTGATCGCCGACGCGCGCACGTCGAGAGCGCCACGGAAGACCCCGGGGAAGGCGAGCACGTTGTTGATCTGGTTCGGGTAGTCGGAGCGACCCGTGCCGACGACCGCGACCGCGTCCTCGATCTCCTCGGGCATCACCTCGGGGGTGGGGTTCGCCATCGCGAAGACGACCGCGTCGCTCGCCATCGAGCGGATCCCCGCGGCGCTGACCGCTCCCGGGACGGACAGTCCGATGAAGACGTCCGCACCTCTGAGCAGCTCGTCGGCGTCGCCCTGCTCGTTGTCCGGATTCGAGCGCTCGGCGAACGCCGCCTTGGCCGGAGGGAGGTCGGGGCGGCCGCGGTACACGGCGCCGCCGTGGTCGGCGCCGATCACGTTCCGCGCCCCTGCATGGAGGAGGATGTCGGCGGTCGCGATCCCGGCTGCCCCGACGCCGGTCATCACGATCTTCACGTCCTCGAGCCGCTTTCCGACGACCTTCAGCGCGTTGACGAGCGCAGCCAGGACGACGATCGCGGTGCCGTGCTGGTCGTCGTGGAACACCGGGATGTCGAGCCCGTCCCGGAGCCGCCGCTCGATCTCGAAGCAGCGCGGCGCCGCGATGTCCTCGAGGTTGATCCCACCGAAGGTCGGTGCGATCGCCTGGCACAACGCGACGATCTCGTCGACGTCCTTCGTGGCGACGCAGAGGGGGAACGCGTCGACACCGCCGAACTCCTTGAAGAGCACGGCCTTGCCTTCCATCACGGGCATCGCTGCCTCGGGCCCGATGTCGCCGAGCCCGAGCACCGCGGTTCCGTCCGAGACGACGGCGACCGTGTTCTTCTTGATCGTCAGGTTCCAGGCCGCGTCACGGTCGTCGGCGATGGCCTGGCAGATGCGTGCGACCCCCGGTGTGTAGGCCATCGAGAGGTCGTCACGCGTCTTCAGCGGCGTGCGCGGCACCACCTCCAGCTTGCCGCCGAGGTGCAGCAGGAACGTCCGGTCGGACACCCGTTCCACCTCGACCCCGTCGAGCGAGCGCACCGACTCCACGATCCCGTGCAGGTGCTCGGCGCTCGAGGCCTCGACGGTGACGTCGCGGATCTTCACGTGCTTCTCGACGCGGACGAGGTCGATCGCTCCGAGCGACCCGCCGGCGTCGCCGACTGCCTTCGCGACTCGTGCGAAGGTGCCGGGCGCGTCCGACAGGCGGACGCGCAGGGTGGCGCTGTAGGAGGCGGAGACGTGGCTCATGCGCTGATCACTCCTCTCGCGGCCAGCGCCGCGATCTCGTCGTCGTCGTAGCCGACCTCGCGGAGGACGTCGGCGGTGTGCTCGCCCACGGCGGGCGGTGGAGCGCGGTGCAGCGCGCGCTCTCGATCGAAGCTGAGCGGGAGCGCGACGAGGCGCAG
The DNA here is from genome assembly GCA_964623875.1 of uncultured Gaiellales bacterium. Classification (GTDB taxonomy): domain Bacteria; phylum Actinomycetota; class Thermoleophilia; order Gaiellales; family Gaiellaceae; genus Gaiella. Next base: position 1,297 of record CAZUVW010000095.1, on the reverse strand, counting down.
GTCGGGGATGGACGGGTGCGGCACCGGTTGGAGCATCCCGAGCGCGGCCGTCTGCGGGCTCGCGACGATGTCGGCGACGTCGGCGACCGGCGCGACGGGCACGCCGGCCGCCGCGAGCCGCTCCCGCCACTCGGCGCTCGTCGCGGTGCGCAGACGCTCCTCGAGCAGGTCGCAGAGGACGTCGCGATTGCGGACGCGGTCGGGGTTCGTCGCGAAGCGGGCGTCGCCGATCAGCTCCGGGCAGCCGAGCGTCTCGCAGATCGCAGCGAACAGCCGATCGTTGCCGCCCGCGATCATCAGGTCGCCGTCACCGGTGCGGAGCACCTGGTAGGGCGCGACCATCGGAAACCGCGTCCCCTCTCCCGACGGCACGGTCCCGTCGGCCAGGTAGCCGGCGAGGTGGTACCCGACGTACCCGAGCGCGGTCTCGTACAGGGAGACGTCCACGGTGGGCGCCGTTCCGTAGCGGTCGCGCTCCAGCAGTGCCGCGAGCACCCCGAGCGCGGCCCACGTGCCCGTGCCCTGGTCGATCAGCGACGCACCGACCCGGACGCCCGGGCGCCCCGGCTCCCCGGTCACGGAGATGAGCCCGCCGGCCGCCTGCATCAGCGCGTCGTAGCCGGGCTCCTCCGCCAGCGGCCCCGTTCGCCCGTACGCGCCGAGCGAGCAGTAGACGATCCGTGGGTTCCGCTCGCGCACGTCGTCCGGGCCGAGGCCGAGCTGCTCCGCGAGTCCAGGACGGAGGCTCTGGAGGAAGACGTCGGCCCGCTCGGCGAGGCGCAGCAGCGCCTCGCGACCGTCGGGGTCGCGCAGCACGATCCCCGCCGAGCGCTTGCCCGCGTTGGCCGACAGGAACATCGTGCTCTCGCCGTTCCAGAAGGGCGGGCCCCAGGCGCGGCCGTCGTCGCCGGTGTCGGGCCGCTCGACCTTCACGACGTCGGCGCCGAGGGCGGAGAGGATCTGCGCGCAGTACGGCCCCGCGATCGAGGTCGTGACGTCCAGCACCCGGACGCCCTGCAGCGCGAGATGCGGCATGCGGCCATCATCGCCGCTGCCGCGTCGCGGCGCGCCGGTCACCGCGTCCCGCCTCGAGCCCCCGCTGCCAGGCGCTGCTGCCAGTCCCCGCTGGCAGGCGCTGCTGCCAGTCCCCGCTGGCAGGCGATGCTGGCAGGCAGTGCTGTCTGTCGGGGGAGACAGGAACACGCACGGTGGTGTGCCGAAAGGCGCACGAGTGTGCGCGGGGTTGCTGCCCGTGCTGCGGGCGCGCGCGCTTCTGCGACGATGCGCCGATGCTCGA
>CAZUVW010000094.1:0-10875 GCA_964623875.1 uncultured Gaiellales bacterium | reverse complement strand
CACCGAGACGTCGACCACGTAGATGCCGCCGCGGTCGTCCGAGCGGTCGGGGCGGCCCTCGATCCGCACGGCGCCGGCGACGCTGCGCGCCTCGTTCGGCACGTAGACGTAGTCGCCGCTCGGCACGAGCATCCCGACGACGAGCGCGCCGGTGACGAGGATCGCGCCGACGAGGGCGACTGGGGCGAGGAGGCGCCGCATGGCCTCAGGAGAGCCCGTGCGCGAGCCCGCCGTCGACCAGCACGACGGTCCCGGTCACGTACGCGGCGGCTTCGGACGCGAGGAAGCACGCGACGGCTGCGATCTCGGCCGGCGACCCCAGCCGACCCATCGGGATCGTCGCCAGGTCGGCCGGGGTGGGCCAGTCCGGCCCGTACAGCGAGCGGAGCCGGTCGGTCGCGATCCTGCCCGGGGCGATCGTGTTGACGGTCACGCCGTCGGCGGCCACCTCGCGGGCGAGGGTCTTGAGCCAGCCGACGACCCCCGGGCGCACGGCGTTCGAGAGCGCCAGGCCGGCCACCGGCTCCTTCACCCCGATCGACTCGATCGCCACGATGCGGCCGCGGCCGCTCTCGCGGAGGTACGGCAGGCACCGGGTGGCGAGCGACACGAACGGGGTCAGAGCCAGGGCGACCGCCGACGCGAGCGCCTCGGGCGTGACGTCCGTGGCGGCGCTCCCGGGCGGCCCGCCGCCGTTCAGGACGAGCACGTCCACGCCGCCGTGCGTCTCGACGGTCGTCTCGACCAGTCGGTCGAGGTCCTCCGCGCACGTGATGTCCCCCGGAACCGCGAGGGCCCCGATGCGGGAAGCCTGCTCCGTCAGGAGGTCGCCGCGGCGACCGAGCATCACGACGTTCGCGCCCTCGGCCGCGAGCCCCTCCGCGACGGCGAGGCCCATGCCGGCGGAGGCGCCGGTCACGATCGCGGTGCGCCCGCTGAGCCCCAGGTCCATGAGCGCGAAGCCTACCCCGGTGCGTGTTCAGGGCTCGCAAAGCACGCGACGCGGAGACTCGCTCGGGAGCCTGCCGACGGACGCCGGCTCCGGACCTGCCGCGCTCCCGGCAGCGGGTCGCTCAGCGGTGCGTCAGCACCTGGACGACGTCCCGGACGGCCGCCTCCGAGACCTTCAGCATCTTCTTCTCCGCGGGGCTGAGCTTGAGCCTGACGACCTCCTCCGCGCCGGCCGCGCCGAGCTTGACCGGCACGCCCATGTAGAGATCGCGGATGCCATACTCGCCCTCGAGGTATGCGGTGCAGGGGAGCACGCGCTTCTCGTCGAGGCAGATCGCATCGACCATCTGCGCGGCCGCGGCACCCGGTGCGTACCACGCGGACGTGCCGAGGAGCTTCACGAGCTCGCCGCCGCCGACCTTCGTGCGCTCCACCATCTTCGTGATCCGCGCCTTCGAGACGAGCTGCTCGAGCGGCACGCCGCCGACGCTCGTCGCCGACACGACCGGCACCATCTGGTCGCCGTGGCCGCCGAGCACGGTCGCCGTCACCTCCTTGACGGAGAGCGCGGTCTCCTGCGCGATGAAGCACTCGAAGCGGGCGGTGTCGAGGATGCCCGCCATCCCGACGACGCGCTCCTTCGGGAACTTCGAGACGGCCTTCGCGACGTGGCACATCGCGTCGAGCGGGTTGGAGACGACGACCAGCACGGCGCCCTTCGAGCGGCGCGCGATCTGCCGCGTCACGTCCGCGACGATCTTCTCGTTCGTCTGGACGAGGTCGTCGCGGCTCATCCCCGGCTGGCGGGGGAGGCCGGCAGTGATCACGACCACGTCGGAGCCGGCGGTCGCGTCGTAGCCGGAGGCGTCCACGCCGACGACGGTGGGCTCGTAGCCGAGCACGGATCCGGCCTGGTTGATGTCGAGCGCCTTGCCCGCGGCCCGGTTGGGAACGACGTCGACGAGCACGACGTCGGCGTAGTCGCGGCGCGCGACCTCCTGAGCGCACGTCGCGCCGACGTTCCCGGCGCCGACGACGGTGACCTTCTTCCTGCCGTTCACGGTGTGTCCTTTCCCGCTCCGGCGCGCTACGCGCCCGCCTGGAGCTTCTCGATGATGGCGTCCGCGTACGCGGCGGTGCCGACCGCGGTCGGGTCGTCGCGCGACGGCTTGAGGTCGTAGGTGACCCGGTCGCCCTCGGCGATCACGGCGGCCACCGCCGCCTCCAGGCGGCTGGCGGCGTCGCGCTCGCCGAGGTGCTCGAGCATGAGCTTTCCGGAGAGGATCATCGCGGTCGGGTTCACCCGGTCGAGGCCCTTGTACTTCGGGGCGGAGCCGTGGGTGGCCTCGAACACCGCCGCGTCCTCGCCGATGTTCGCACCCGGTGCGACGCCGAGGCCGCCGACCAGCCCCGCGGTCAGATCGCTGATGATGTCGCCGTACAGGTTCGGCAGCACGAGCACGTCGTACTCCTCGGGACGCTGCACGAGCCCCATGCACAGCGCGTCGACGAGGTTCTCCCACGGCTCGATCTCCGGGTACTCGGCGGCGACCTCGCGGAAGACGGCGAGGAAGAGGCCGTCGGTGTGCTTCATGATGTTCGCCTTCGTGATGCACGAGACGCGCTTGCGTCCGTTATCGCGTGCGTACTCGAACGCGTAGCGGACGATCCGCTCGGCTCCCTCCGGGCTGATCGGCTTGATCGAGATCCCCGAGGTGGGACGGATCTGCTTCGCCTGACGGGCGTTGAGGAAGTCGATCAGCTCGGTGGCCTCCGGCGTGCCCGACTCGAACTCGATCCCGGCGTAGAGATCCTCGGTGTTCTCGCGCACGACGACGAGGTCCACGCCCTCGTAGCGCGAACGGACGCCGGCGTAGGTCTTGCAGGGGCGCACGCAGGCGTAGAGGCCGAGCTCGTGGCGCAGCGCGACGTTGACCGAGCGGAACCCGGTGCCGATCGGCGTCGTGATAGGCCCCTTGAGGGCGAACCTGGTGCGCCTGATGGACGCGAGCGTCTCGGGCGGGAGCGGCGTGCCGGCCGTCTCCATCACGTCCACGCCGGCCTCCTGCACGTCCCACGCGAAGTCGACCCCTGTCGCCTCGAGCACCCGGCGTGTCGCCTCGGTCAGCTCCGGCCCGGTGCCGTCGCCGGGGACGAGGGTCACGGTGTAGGTCATGCGGGTGAGGTTAGTGGAACCGTCGCGAACCGCCGGTGCGGTACCGTCTGGACGTCGACCAGCGACCGGGAAGAGAGGCACGATGAGCGAATTCAAGCCGGGGCTCGAGGGCGTGATCGCCTTCGAGACCGAGATCGCCGAGCCCGATCGCGACGGCGGCTCCCTCCGCTACCGCGGGGTCGACATCGAGGAGCTCGTCGGCGTCCTTCCGTTCGAGAAGGTGTGGGGGCTGCTCGTCGACGAGACGCCCGAGCCCGGCCTGCCCCCGTCGGAGCCGCTCGAGCAGCGCGATCAGACCGGAGACGGGCCGGCCGACCTCCAGGTCCAGACCGCGCGCCTCGGCGCCGTGTGGCAGCTCGGCCAGCTGATCGACATCACCGACGACCAGGCCAAGGAGGACCTCCGTCGACTGTCGGCCGCGATGATCTCGATCGCGGCGCGGTCGGCCCGCATCGCGGACGGGAGCTCGACCCCGGTCGACGACGCGACGATCGCCGAGGGGCGGACGACCGCCGAGCGGTTCCTGCTCGAGTGGCGCGGTGAGGCCAACCCCATGCACGCGCAGGCGATCGACACCTACTGGATCTGCACGGCGGAGCACGGGCTCAACGCGTCGACGTTCACCGCGCGCGTCGTCGCCTCGACGGGCGCGGACTGCGCGGCCACGCTGTCCTCGGCGGTCGGGGCCCTGTCCGGGCCGCTCCACGGCGGCGCTCCCGCGCGCGTCCTGCCGATGCTCGACGCGGCCGCCGCGGCGCCGTCGGTCGAGTCGTACGTGAAGGACTTGCTCGACCGGGGCGACCGCATGATGGGCTTCGGTCACCGGGTCTACCGGGCGGAGGATCCGCGTGCGCGCCTGCTGCGCGGCACGGCGAAGGAGCTCGGCTCGCCGCGCTTCGAGGTCGCCGAGGAGCTCGAGCGCGTCGCGCTGGCCGAGCTCCAGGCGCGCAAGCCCGATCGCGTGCTCGCGACGAACGTCGAGTTCTGGTCGGCGGTCGTGCTCGACGTCGCCGAGGTGCCGCCTGCGCTCGCTCCGGCGATGTTCGCCTGCTCCCGCACCGCCGGCTGGTCCGCGCACGTGCTCGAGCAGAAGCGCCTCGGTCGACTCGTGCGCCCGTCCGCCCGCTACGTGGGTCCCGGGCCCCGGCCGCTCTCGGCAGTCGGCGGCTGACGCCTCGTGCCCGACGCGATGACGTTGGAGCAGGCGGCCGCCTACGCGGAGGAGCTCGCCTCACGGCCGGGCGCCGAGCGCGAGCTCGCGGCGCTCCGCGCGGAGTGGGACGACGAGCTCGAGGCCGCCGCCCGGGCGTCCGACTACCGGGTGCGCGGGGTCGCGTTTCGCGCCCTGGCGCAGTTCCGCTTCCGGCAGAAGCTCGAGCTGCTCCGCCGCGGGCTGGACGACGAGAGCCCGGGCGTCCGCGGCTCCGCGCTGATCGCGCTCGAGTCGCTCTCCCGTGACCACCCGGGCGACGTGAACCAGTTCAGGCCGCTGCTCAACGAGCTCGCGGCGCGCGATCCGAACGTCGCGGTCCGCCGCCTCGCGATCGCGTGCTTCAAGAACGGGACGCCCGACCGGGGGACGATCAGCATCCTCGACGGCATCGCCGCGGACGACGAGGCGCCCCCCGAGGTGCGCAAGGCCGCGGCAGGCGTCTCGACGCTGCTCGTGAAGAAGCAGCGCCTGGCGAAGAAGTAGGGTGCTGGGGTGTCCGAGCCCCTCGTCGGCGTGATCATGGGCTCCCGGTCGGACTGGGAGACGATGCGGCACGCGACCGAGACGCTCGAGGCGCTCGGCGTGCCCTACGAGGCGAGGATCGTGTCCGCCCACCGCACTCCCGACCTGCTGTTCGCCTACGCGGAAGAGGCCTCCGACCGAGGGCTGCGCGTGATCATCGCCGGGGCCGGGGGGGCGGCCCATCTCCCCGGGATGACGGCCGCGAAGACCGCGCTGCCGGTGCTCGGCGTCCCCGTCGAGTCGAAGGCGCTCTCGGGACTCGACTCGCTGCTCTCGATCGTGCAGATGCCCGCCGGTGTGCCGGTCGGAACCCTCGCGATCGGCACGGCTGGCGCGGTCAACGCCGCCCTGCTCGCGACGGCGATCCTCGCCACGGGGGACGAGGGCATCGCGACCCGGCTGCGCGAGTTCCGCGCCGCGCAGACGCAGGCCGTGCTCGACCGCCCCGATCCTGCGGCGTGAGGCCGGAGGCGCGCTTCCTCGTCGGCTGCGTCGGCGGCGGACAGCTCGGTCGGATGCTCGCGCTCGCGGGGCTGCCGCTGGGCATCCGTCTCCGCTTCCTCGATCCGGCCCCCGATGCCTGCGCGCGCGCCGTGGGTGACCTCCTCGTCGGCGCGTACGACGATCCGGCGCTGCTCGCTCGGCTCGCCGACGGTGCCGACGCGGTGACGTTCGAGTTCGAGAACGTCCCGGTCGAGGCGGCGGCGGCCGTGGGCGCCGTCCCCGGGCCGCGTGCCCTCGAGGAGGGACAGGACCGGCTGCGGGAGAAGGAGCTCTTCCGTCGGCTGGGGATCCCCACCGCCCGGTTCGGCTCGCCCGAGGAGATCGGCGTGCCGGCGCTCGTCAAGCTGCGACGGCTCGGCTACGACGGGAAGGGGCAGCGTCGGATCGACGCCGTCGAGCCGCTCGCAGGCGACGAGCTCGCGGAGGAGCTCGTGCCGTTCGACCGGGAGCTCTCGATCGTCTGCGTGCGCGCGCGCTCGGGTGAGACCCGCTTCTGGCCCGTCACGGAGAACGTCCACCGCGACGGCATCCTCCGCGTCTCCCGCGCTCCCGCGTCGGACGTCCGACAGGCCGACGCGGAGGCGATGGCGACCGCGCTGCTCGACGAGCTCGCGTACGTCGGCGTGCTCGCGGTCGAGCTGTTCGACGTGGACGGCCGTCTCCTCGCGAACGAGTTCGCCCCCCGTGTGCACAACACGGGTCACTGGACGATCGACGGGGCGGTGACGTCTCAGTTCGAGAACCACCTCCGCGCCATCCTCGACCTGCCGCTCGGCGAGACCCAGGCTCTCGCGGAGGCGGTGATGGTCAACCTGATCGGCGGGATCCCGCCCCTCGACGACCTCCTGGCGCTGCCGTCAGCGCACCTCCACCTCTACGGCAAGGAGTCGCGACCGGGTCGGAAGGTGGGCCACGTGACGCTCGTCGGAGCGAGCGACGCGGCGGTTCAGGCGGCGATCGAGCTCGCGGAGGCGGCGGCGACGTAGCGCTGGCCGAGCCCGACTCGATCGCTCGCGCGGTCGTGGCGCCCGGCCTGGCTCCCCATCCTGTCAGGGCCTGCTGTCCTCCGGGGGAGACAGCAATCCGCACGACTTCGTGCCAATCGCTCCACAGGGGCGCAGCACGGAGCGGCGGAGCACGGGTCGCTCAGCCGGTCGCGCCCGCCGGCCCCGGCCGATCGCCGCGCCGCCGCGCGTGCGGGTGCGCGTCGAAGTACGCCTCCCGTCGGCGTCGGTCGGAGACGTGCGTGTAGCGCTCGGTCGTGGCGAGATCGGCGTGGCCGAGCATCTCCTGCACCGAGCGCAGGTCGGCCCCGCCCTCCAGCAGGTGCGTGGCGAACGAGTGGCGGAGGAGGTGGGGGTGGACGCGGCCGGGCTCGAGCCCGGCGCGATCGGCGAGTCGCCGCAGGATCAGGAACGCCCCGGCCCGGGTGAGCGCGCCGCCGCGTGCGTTGAGGAAGAGGTCGGGGCGGTGGCGCCGATCGAGGTGGGGTCTCCCGAGCGCCAGGTAGCGCCGCAACGCCTCGGCCGCGGGCCGTCCGAGCGGGACGATGCGCTCCTTGCCGCCCTTCCCGAGCACGCGGACGAGACGGTTGTCGATGTCGACCGAGCCTCGTGCGAGCCCGACCGCCTCCGAGACGCGGAGACCGGCGCCGTAGAGGAGCTCCACGAGCGCTCGGTCGCGCATCGCCCGTGGCGTCGTGCCGTTGGCCGCGTCGACGAGGCGCTCGGCCTCGGCCGGGGACAGCGTGCGCGGCAGCGTCCGGGGCCTCCGCGGCGGCGTGATCTCGGCGGCTGGGTTCTCGGCCCGCCTGCCGAGGAGGACGAGATGCCGGAGGTAGGAGCGCACAGCCGCGAGGCGTCGCGCGATCGTCGAGGAGGCGAGTCCGTCGGCTCGCATCGACGCGAGCCACGACTCGAGCTCGGCGGTGGTCGCGTCGCCGGGTGGGCCGTCGCGGAACGCCGCGAATGCGGCAAGGTCGCGGCGATAGGCGTCCACCGTGCGCGGCGACCTGCGTGCGGCGAGCAGCAGCAGGTAGCTGTCGAGATCGGGGTCGGTGGCGCGCGGCGACACGAGCGGGACCCGATTCGGCGGCGCGGCGCCCGCTCCTGCGCCCGCTCAGGCCGCGCCTGCGGCGCCGGCGAGACGAGCGCCGGTCCCATCCCCAACCCCCACCCGCCCACGGGGCACGCATTCTCGCAGCGCGGCGCGCACGGCTCTGTGCCAAATCTCGACCGGGATCGTGACGGCCCCAGGTCTGCCTGGCCGACCGAGTCGCGAGGCCCGAACCAGGCAGAGAGCGCGAGCGCGTCGCTGCTACGAGCGTGGGTGCGACCGGTCGTACACGCGCCGGAGGCGTCGGGCGTCCACGTGGCTGTACACCTGCGTCGTGGACAGCGAGCTGTGGCCAAGGAGCTCCTGGATCGTCCGTAGGTCGGCGCCGCCCTCGAGGAGATGCGTGGCGTACGCGTGGCGCAGCTTGTGGGGGTTCGCCACGAGCCGTCGCAGCGTGCTCGTGTCCAGCCGTCGGCCGCGCACGGAGAGGAAGACCCAGTCGCATGCGCCGCGGGCGAGCGCCGGCCTGCCGTCCCGCAGATAGCGCGCAAGCCGCCAAGCGGCCTCCTCGCCGATCGGCACGACCCGCTCCTTGCCCCCCTTCCCGCGCACGTGGATCGCCTCGCGGTCGAGATCGACGTCGCCGAGCGCCAGCCCGACCGCTTCGGCGCTCCGCAGCCCACAGGAGTAGACGAGCTCGACGAGGGCGCGATTGCGCAACGCGAGCGGCTCGTCGCCGTCCAGGTCGTCGACGAGCCGTTCGACCTCTGCCACCTTCGGCGCGACCGGAAGCCGTCGCCGTGACCGGGCGGCGATCCCCGTGTCGGGCACGCGGGACGCGCCGAGCGTGAACCGGAGGAACGCTCGGACCGCGGACAGCCGGCGGGCGATGCTGGCCGGTGCGAGCCCCCGGCGGCTGCGCCCCAGCTCACCGGTGTAGGCCGCGAGGGCGCCGACGTCGACCTCGGCCAGCGTGAGCCCTTCCGCCTCGAGCCAGCCCGCGAAGTCCCGCAGGTCCGCGCCGTAGGCACGTCGGGTCGCCTCGGAGAGCCCCGGGCTGGCGAGGAAGCGGTCGACAGCGGCTGTCACGTCGACGGGGGCTGCGTCCATGGTGACCCGTTCGGCCCGCGCCCCATCCCGTCCTGCAGGGTGGTCGAGCTCAGTCCTCGTGTGCCCGAGCCTGGAGCCTCGCCGCCTGGACGGCGTTCCGGAGCAGGAACACGTCGGTGATCGGGCCCACGCCTCCGGGCACCGGCGACACCGCCTCGGCGACCTCCGCGACCGAGCCGAGGTCGACGTCGCCGACCATCCGCACCTTCCCGGTCGTCGCGTCGCGCTCGGGGTTGATCCCGACGTCGATCACGATCGCACCCGGCTTGACCATCCCACCGGTCACGAGCCGCGGGACGCCGGCAGCGACGACGAGCACGTCCGCCGCCCGGGTGTGCGCCTCGAGCCGCCCCGCAGCGGCCGTGTGGTGGTGTGCGCTGATCACCGTGGCGTTGCGCGCCAGCCCGAGCCAGAGCGCCGGCTTGCCGACGTTGTTCGAGCGGCCGACGAGCACGAGGTCGAGCCCGTTGTAGAACGTCCGCGGGTCGCGCCCGCTCGAGGCGACGTAGCGGTCGAGCATCCAGAAGACGGACGCCGGCGTCGACGGGACGAAGCGCGGCTGGCCGAGCGCGAGCAGCCCGGCGTTGTCGGGGTGCACCGCCTCGATGTCCTTGAGCGGGTCGAGCGTGCGATAGACGTGACCCTCGTTCACGTGCGCCGGCAGCGGCCGGAGCACGAGGATGCCGGAGACGCGGGGGTCGGCGTTCAGCTTGCCGACGACGGCGAGCACCTCCGCCTCCTCTGCGTCCGCGGGGAGCCGCTCGCAGGCGTAGCGGCAGTCGAGCTCGTCGGCCAGGCGACGCACACGTCGCTCGTACGCCGCCGAGGCGTACTCCTCCCCGACGAGCAGCGTCGCGAGCCCTGGGACGATCCCGTCGCGCTCGAGCGCGCGGACGTCGAGCTCGACCTCGCGCCGCAGCTCGGTGGCGAGCGCGTCCCCGTCGATCATCGATGCGGTCACGGCGGCGGAATCTACCCCGCCGTCGGGCACCATGTCCCCGTGCGTCGTCTCCCAACCTCGTTCGTCGTGCTCGCCGTCGGTGCGCTCTGCGCAGCCATCGTCGCAGGCGTCGCCCTGCGGTCCGGCGACGACCCCCCCTCCGACACGGGTGAGCTGGCGCTCGTCGGCGACTCGCTGAACGTCGGCACGCTCGACTACCTGGACGAGGCGCTCCCCGGCTGGACGGTGCGCAGCGACAGCGTCGTCGGCCGGATCACGGACGACGGTCTCGCGGCACTGGAGCGGCTGGGCGGTCGTGAGCCGGTGCTGATCTCCCTGGGCACGAACGACCCCTCGGACGCGGTGGAGGCGTTCGGCGACGACGTCGAGCGAGCGCTGCGCATCGCCGGAGTCGGGCGGTGCGTGATCTGGGCGACCATCTGGCGCTCGGACGGTGCGGACGAGGGCTTCAACGCCGTGCTCGAACGGGCCGCTGCCGAGCACGGCCTTCGTCTCCTGCGCTGGGACGAGATGCTCGCCCGCGAGCCGGGGCTGCTCGCTCCCGACGGCGTGCACGGCAGCCCCGAGGGCTACCGGGCTCGTGCTGAGGAGGCCGCGCGGCTCGTGCGCTCGTGCCCCCGGCAGAAGGCGACCGGATGAGGCGCCGGATCGTCGCGCTGCCGACCGGAGCGGACGCTCGGGTGACGAACGAGGGCGCACCGCTCGCCGCCGTGCTCGTCAACGGCGGCACGGCGCGCGCGGTGCCCGGAACCTGGAGCGCGACGAGCGAGCTGCTCGTCACCGAGCTCGCCCACCGATTCGCAGGGATCGCGTTCGCCGAGGTGCGCTACCGGGTCAAGACCTGGAACCAGCTCGACTCGTGCATGGCAGACGCAGAGGCTGCGCTCGACCTCGTGGACGGACGCGGGCCGGGGTCGGCGCTGCTGATCGGGTTCTCGATGGGGGGCGCCGTGTCGATCGGCGTCGCGGGCCACGAGGCCGTCGCCTCTGTGCTCGCGCTGGCGCCCTGGATCCCCGAGCGGCTGCCGCTCGACGGGCTGCACGGGAAGCGGCTCGATGTCGTGCACGGCGCATGGGATCGCTGGCTGCCCGGGATCCCCGGCGTGAGCCCGCGCGTCTCCCGGCTGGGCTTCGAGCGCGCCCGCGCGCTCGGCGTCGACGGCACGTACACGATCATCCCGCGGGCGCTCCACGGAGCGGCCGTGCGACGTCCGTCCGGGGCGCTCCAGCGCCTGCCGCGCTGGCAGGTCTGGGTGGAGCACGTCGGCGCGTCGCTCGAGCGCTTCGCCGCCGAGCGGGCGGACGCCGGCTGAGCGCGCCGGCGCTCCCCGGCCCCGACGCACCGCCAGCGATGCCTGCGAGGCGGGGGAGCACGGGACGTCG
>CAZUVW010000093.1:7234-10986 GCA_964623875.1 uncultured Gaiellales bacterium | reverse complement strand
CGACGTCGGCGCCACGCTCGAAGGGGCGATCGCCGACAGCGCCTACACCTTCGCGGTCGGCGAGGTCGAGCCCGACGTCCAGCGGCTGCTCGACGTGTGCCAGGAGGCCCTGCGGGCGGGCATCGCCGAGGCGCGCGTGGGGAACCGGGTCGGCGACGTCTCGCACGCGATCCAGACGGTGGTCGAAGGAGCGGGCTTCTCGGTCATCCGGAGCCTCGTCGGGCACGGCGTGGGCCGTCACTACCACGAGGATCCGCACGTCCCGAACTTCGGTGAGCCGGGCCGGGGGCCGAAGCTGTCGGAGGGCATGACGATCGCGATCGAGCCGATGATCACCATGGGCGGGGCCGAGGTCGTGCTCGACGACGACGGCTGGACGATCTCGACCGAGGACGGCTCGCTCGCGGCGCACTTCGAGCACACGGTGGCCGTCCTCGCGTCCGGCCCCCGGGTGCTGACGCCCCGCGTGGGGGTCGCGAAGGAGACGACTCGTCTGCTACAGTAGCGGCCCCCGCAGAGCGGCCGATCGTGCCTGCGCTGCGGAGCCTCGGCCGCGACGCTCTCGTGCACGACCGTCAGGCCCGTCGACCCAGGATCCCCAGGAGCACTCGTGAAAGTCCGTCCTTCGGTGAAGCCCATGTGCGAGCGCTGCCGCGTGATCAAGCGGCACGGACGCACCATGGTGATCTGCACCAATCCCAGGCACAAGCAGCGGCAGGGCTAGGAGACCAGATTTGGCACGTATCGCGGGGGTCAACCTCCCCAACCAGAAGCGGCTCGAGATCGGGCTCACCTACATCTACGGGATCGGCCAGTCCACGGCGCAGAAGGTCTGCGACGACCTCGGTCTCTCCCGCGACCAGAAGGTCAAGGACCTGACCGACGACGAGGTCTCGAAGCTCCGCGCCTACATCGACGAGAACCTCGAGGTGGAGGGCGACCTGCGCCGGGAGCGGTCGCAGGCGATCAAGCGCCTGTCGGAGATCGGCTGCTACCGCGGGCTCCGGCATCGCCGCAACCTGCCGGTGAAGGGCCAGCGGACGAAGACCAACGCCCGGACGCGCAAGGGCGTCAAGAAGACCGTCGGCCGCGGGAAGAAGGGCAAGTAGATGGCACCGCCACGCAAGGCAGCCGCCTCCCGGGGGCGCACGCGCCGCCGCGTCCGCAAGAACGTCGCGATCGGCCAGGCGCACATCAAGACGTCGTTCAACAACACGATCGTGTCCCTCACCGACAAGGAGGGGAACGTGATCGCGTGGGAGTCCGCGGGCTCCGCCGGGTTCAAGGGCTCGCGCAAGTCGACCCCGTTCGCTGCGCAGGTCACGGCCGAGAACGCCGCCCGCAAGGGGATGGAGCACGGTCTGCAGAAGGTGGAGGTGCTGGTCAAGGGCCCCGGCTCCGGTCGGGAGACCGCGATCCGATCGCTCCAGGCAGCCGGTCTCGAGATCCTCGGCGTGAAGGACGTCTCCCCGCAGGCCCACAACGGCGTCCGCCAGAAGAAGCGCAGGAGGGTCTAGTGGCACGCGACCTCGGACCCAAGTGCCGCGTCTGCCGACGCGAGGGCATCAAGCTCTTCCTCAAGAGCGAGCGCTGCCTGACCGAGAAGTGCGCGCTCGAGCGTCGCTCGTACCCGCCGGGAGAGCACGGCCGCGGCCGCATCAAGCAGAGCGAGTACCTGCTCCAGCTGCGCGAGAAGCAGAAGGCGCGTCGCTACTACGGCCTGCTCGAGAAGCAGTTCCGCAACACGTACGAGAAGGCGTCCCGCCGATCGGGCCCGACGGGCGAGAACCTCCTGCGGATGCTCGAGACGCGCCTCGACAACGTCGTCTACCGTCTCGGCTTCGCCGGCTCGCGCGCCCAGGCGCGCCAGCTCGTTCGGCACGGGCACTTCCTCGTCAACGGGCGGCGGGTGAACATCCCGAGCTTCGGGGTGCGGCCCGACGACATCGTCTCCCTGAAGACGGGCAGCCCTGTCGAGCCGATCGTGCGCGACGCCACCGATCTCACGGCCTCGGTCGCACCGTGGCTCCAGGCCGACCACGACGGGCTCACAGGCAAGGTGCTCAAGTGGCCGGAGCGGGCGGAGATCGACACTCCCGTCCAGGAGTCCCTGATCGTCGAGCTCTACTCGAAGTAGGGACCGGCTTGCCCGGCCCGCTCCCACCCCGTGCCCGCGCGGCACACCCGACGTGCTCCAGCTGATAGACGCGAAAGGACAGCATTGGCCAGCCTGATGGACTTCCAGATCCCGAGGATCGTCTCGGAGGACGCCGACGAGCGCTCCGGGCGCTTCACGATCGAGCCGCTCGACCGTGGCTTCGGCTACACCTTCGGGAACTCCCTCCGACGCGTGCTGCTCTCGTCGCTCGAGGGCGCAGCCGTCACCGCCGTCAAGATCGAGGGCGTCTCGCACGAGTTCACGACGCTGCCCGGTGTGCGGGAGGACGTCACCGACATCATCCTGAACCTCAAGGAGCTCGTCTGCCGCCTGCACGGCGAGTCGCCCGAGATCGAGGTGTACATCTCCAAGAAGGGTCCCGGCATCGTCACCGCCGGTGACATCGAGGCGCCCGCTGACCTCGAGATCCTCAACCCGGAGCTCGAGCTCGCGCACCTCGCCGACAAGGGCAAGCTCGAGATGACGCTGACCATCGGACGCGGACGCGGCTACGTGCCGGCCGAGCTCAACCGCGGGCCGGAGACGTCGATCGGCGTGATCCCGATCGACTCGATCTTCTCGCCGGTGCGCCGCGTCTCGTACGAGGTCGACACCGCCCGCGTCGGGCAGCGCACCGACTACGACAGGCTCACGCTCGACGTGGCGACCGACGGCTCGGTCGAGCCGAAGGACGCGATCGCCGAGGCGGCCGAGATCCTCATCCGTCAGCTGGCGATCTTCACCGACCTCGACAAGATCGAGGGCTTCGGCGAGCCCGCCCCCGGCGAGGCCGAGGCGCCCTCGACCGCGCACGGCATGGAGAACTTCCCGATCGAGGAGCTCGAGCTCGGCGTCCGCTCCTACAACTGCCTCAAGCGGGTCGGAATCGAGACGATCGGCGACCTCACCTCGAAGAGCGAGGCGGAGCTCGGCGCGATCCCGAACTTCGGCAAGAAGTCGATCGACGAGGTGCGCGAGACGCTCGCCGCCCACGGCCTCACGCTCAAGGGCGAGGAGCTGCCCTAGGCCATGCGCCACGCGAGGGCAGGCAAGAAGCTCGGCCGCGACGCCGCGCACCGCAAGGCCCTGTACTCGAACCTCGCCGGCGCGCTGATCACGCACGGCCGGATCGAGACGACCGAGGCCAAGGCGAAGGCGGTCCGGCCGTACGCCGAGAAGATGATCACGCTCGGCAAGCGCGGCGACCTCCACGCACGCAGGCAGGCGATGGCCGAGTTGCGCTCGAACGACGTCGTGCACAAGCTGTTCGCCGACGTCGCACCGCGGTTCGCCGAGCGCGACGGCGGCTACACGCGGATCGTGAAGCTGGGGCCGCGGCAGGGCGATGCTGCGAGCATGGCGCTTCTCGAGCTCGTCGACCACGACCCGTCCTGAGCCCACCGGCCGCGCGCGCCGGCTCACGGGCGGCGGAGCCGCCCTCCGCCGTCGCGCGCTGACGGCGCTGGACGTCCCCGGCCTTCCGGGTCTGTGCTCACGCACTATCCCCTCCGGCCGTGAACGCCCAGCACCGCCCCGGAGGGCTCAGGGTCCGCCTGACGCACCGGCCGCGGGGGGGGGCCCCCCGGGGGGGCCC
>CAZUVW010000093.1:0-7224 GCA_964623875.1 uncultured Gaiellales bacterium | reverse complement strand
TCGCTCGCGGTACCGTGCTCTCCGGGTCTGTGCTGTCGCACTATCCCCTCCGGCCGGGCACCGCGAGCGACGCCCCGGAGCGCCAGGCGGGCCTCGGCTGGTCTCGGAGCCCGCGGGCGGGTCGCTCCCGGGCGGCGGAGCCGCCCTCCGCGACCCGCTGACGTCGCTCGCGGCAGCCCCGGGTGGTGGCGCGAGCGTGCTGCCGCCGGCCGCGCGTGCCAGGCAGCGCCTACGCTTGTCCCATGCTGACGCTCGTCGCGCTCGTGATCGCGCTGCTGTTCCTGCCGCAGCCGTGGAGCTGGATCGTCGTGATCGTCGCTGCGATCATCGACCTGATCGAGACGGGCGCGTTCGTCTGGTGGTCGCGTCGGCGTCGCCGGCTCACCCGTCCCGCGGTGGGGGTCGACGACCTCGTCGGCCGCACCGCCGTCGTGGTCACGCCGCTGCGCCCCGAGGGACAGGTGCGGTTGTTCGGCGAGCTCTGGCGCGCACGGGGCGCGCCCGGGGCCGCTCCCGGCGCACGCGTGGTCGTCCGCGCGGTCGATCGGATGGTGCTGGAGGTCGAGGCGGAGGAGTGACCCTCCTGCGCCTGAGGCTCGAGTACGACGGCTCCGCGTTCCGCGGCTGGGCCCGCCAGCCCGGACGGCGCACCGTCGAGGGGGCGCTCCGCGACGCGCTCGACCGGCTCTACCCACGGTGGTCGGACCTCGCCGTCGCCGGCCGCACGGACACCGGCGTCCACGCGACCGGCCAGGTGGTGAGCGTGGCGGTCGAGGGGGGCCCGCCCGCCACGCGCGCGGCCCAGGCACTCAACGCCGTGCTGCCGGAGGACGTGGCGGTGATCGAGGCGGCGGAGGCAGAGGAGGGCTTCCACGCCCGGTTCTCTGCCCGCGCTCGGTCGTACCGCTACGTCGTGCTCGCTCGACCCGAGCGGAGCGCGCTCGATGCGAGACGGGCCCTGTGGTGGCCGCGCCCCGTCGACCTCGAGCGCCTGCAGGCGGCTGCCGAGCTGCTTCCGGGGGCGCACGACTTCCGCGCCTTCACGCCGACCGAGACCCAGCACGAGGTGTTCCGGCGCGAGATCCACGCCGCAGCGTGGACTGCCGACGGCGAGCGCCTCTCGTTCACCGTCACTGCCGACTCCTTCCTGCGCCACATGGTGCGCACGCTCGTCGGGACGATGCTCGAGCGCGGCGACGACGGGCTGGCGCAGCTGCTCGAGGGTCGGTCGCGCGCCGAGGCGGGGATGACCGCTCCGCCGTGGGGCCTGTACCTCGAGCACGTCGACTACGGGCCCTGACCTCGCTCGGCGCGGCGGGGCTACGATCGGCCGATGCGCTTCGCGGTCGTCCTGTTCGATCTCGATGGCACGCTGATCGACAGCGGCCCGATGATCATCGGCTCGGCCGAGCACGCGGTGCGGACGGTGCTCGGCCGTGAGCCCGACGCCGAGCTGCTCGAGCAGGTGCGCGCCAGCATCGGCGGCCCGGGGCTGACGGCGATGATGGAGGCGATCGACCCGAGCCGCGTGGACGAGCTCGTCGCCGCCTATCGTGACGAGAACGAGCGCCTCCACGAGACGCTCACCGCCTTCGACGAGGTGCTCGGGGTCTTGCCGGGCCTCCGTGCCGAGGGACGTCGCCTGGGAATCGTGACCGCCAAGCGGCGCGCGACGGCGCAGCTCGCGTTCGACCGGTTCCCGCTGCTCGCCGAGTGCTGCGACGTCCTCGTCGGCGCCGAGGACACCGAGCGCCACAAGCCGCACCCCGACCCGCTGCTGCACGCGCTCGCGCAGCTGGGCGTTCCGCCCGCGGAGGCCGCCTACGTCGGCGACTCGCCGTTCGACGTCGGCGCCGCGAAGGCCGCGGGCACGTTCGCGGTGGCAGTGGGGTGGGGAGGGATCCACACGCCCGACCGGCTCGCGCGCGAGGCGCCCGACGCGCTCGTGCTCAGCGCGCAGGAGCTGCTCGATGTCCTCTGAGCCGGCGGCTCGCGCGGCCGAGCTGCGGCGGCTGATCGCGCACCACGACCATCGCTACCACGTCCTCGACGACCCCGAGATCCCCGACAGCGCCTACGACGCGCTCGTCGACGAGCTCCGGGCGATCGAGGCGGAGCACCCCGAGCTCGTCACGCCCGACTCGCCGACCCAGCGCGTCGGCGCCTCCCCGGCGGAGGGGTTCAGGAAGGTCGAGCACCTGCTCCCGATGGGCTCGCTCGAGAAGGTCACCGACGCGGAGGGCCTCGCCAAGTGGGCCGAGGACGTCCGCAAGCGGCTCGGCACCGACGAGCCGGTCGCGTTCGTCGTGGAGCCGAAGGTCGACGGCTCGGCGATCTCGCTCGTGTACGAGCACGGCGTGTTCACGCGCGGTGCGACTCGCGGCGACGGCGAGCGCGGCGAGGACGTCACCCAGAACCTCCGCACCCTCGAGACGGTGCCGTTGCGCGTGCTCCTCGACGACGGCGAGGAGCCGCCCCCGCTGCTCGAGGTGCGCGGCGAGGTCTACTTCCCGCTCTCAGGGTTCGCGCGCTTCAACGAGGCGCAGGTCGCGGCGGGCAAGAAGGCGGCGCCGAACCCGCGGAACGCCGCCGCCGGCTCGCTGCGGCAGCTCGACCCGCGCATCACCGCGGAGCGCCCCCTCGCGATCTGGGTGTACGGGGCCGGCGCACGCGAGGGGGAGTTCCCGCAGACGCACTGGGGGATGCTCGGCTGGCTGCGCGATCACGGCTTCCGGGTGAACCCCCATGCCCAGCGAGTCGAGTCGATCGCAGAGGTGCGGAAGGCGGTCGACGACTGGGAGCGCCGCCGCCCCGAGCTCGACTACGAGATCGACGGGGTCGTGATCAAGGTCGACGACCTCGCCCAGCAGGAGCGGCTCGGCGCGCTGCACCAGCGCCCACGCTGGGCGCGCGCGTTCAAGTGGGCGCCGTCGACCGCGATCACGACGTTGCGTCGTATCCACATCCGCGTCGGCCGCACCGGCAAGCTCAACCCCTGGGCCGAGCTCGAGCCCGTGCAGGTCGGCGGCGTCACCGTCTCGACCGCCACCCTCCACAACGAGGAGGACATCAACCGCAAGGACATCCGCGAGGGCGATCGCGTGATCGTGCAGCGCGCGGGAGACGTGATCCCGCAGGTCGTCGGTCCTGCGGGCGACCACGCACCGGGTGCCGTGCCGTTCCGGATGCCCGAGCGCTGTCCGCTCTGCGACGCGCCGGTGGTGAAGCCCGAGGGCGAGGTCAACCACCGCTGTCCGAACCGCGCGTGCCCCTCGCGCGGGCTCGAGACGCTCATCCACTGGGTCAGCGCGGCGATGGACATCGAGGGCGTGGGAGAGCAGTTCGTCCGGAAGCTCTGGGACGAGGGGCTGCTGCGGTCGATGCCCGACCTGTATCGCCTCACGCCCGACCAGCTGGTCGAGCTCTCCGGCTACGGCGAGATCTCGGCTGCCCGCGCCGTCGCCTCGATCGCGGCGTCGAAGCAGCAGCCGTTCTCGCGCGTCCTGTTCGGGCTCAACATCCCCAAGGTGGGCTGGGTGCTCGCGCGGAACCTCGCGCGGCACTTCGGCACGATCGACGCGCTGGCCGCCGCGACGCAGGAGGAGCTCGAGCAGGTCGAAGGCTTCGGGCCCGATCGCGCCGAGCTCGTGGCGGAGTGGTTCGCCGACGACGAGAACCGTGCCCTGTTCGCCGAGCTCGCCTCGCTCGGTCTGACGATGGCAGCCGGCGAGGCGGAGCGCCCCGCCGAAGGGCCGCTCACGGGCCGTCAGTACGTGATCACCGGAACGCTGGAGCGCTACACGCGCGAGGAGGCCAAGGCCGCGCTCGAGGCGCTCGGGGCCAAGGTCTCCGACAGCGTGTCGCGCAAGACCGCCGGCGTGATCGTCGGCGAGAGCCCTGGCTCGAAGGCGCGCAAGGCGGAGCAGGCAGGCGTCCCGCTGCTCACGGAGGCCGACCTCCTGGCGCTGCTGACGTCCGCGTAGCGGCCGGCGCGGTCGCTAGCGGGTGGCGACCTCGGTGGCGAGGAGGTTCACGAACCGGTCCTGCGCCGCGCGAGCGGCCCAGAACTGCACGGGATCGCCGTTCTGGAGCACGGCGAACACGATCCGGCCGCGGACGAGGCCGCTGAGCGACGAGGCCAGGCTGGTCGTCCCGGTCTTCCCTCGCAGGATCCCTGCGGGCACCCCGTAGCGCTCGGACAGCGTGCCGGCGCGACCCGAGACCGCCAGCGACTGCCGGAAGGACGGACCGACGACCGGGTGCGTCAGGCCGACCCGCAGGATCTGCACCAGCGCCGCAGCGGTCAGCGGCACGTCGCGCGAGAGCCCCGAGCCGTCCACCAGACGGACGCCATCGAGCGGGACACCGGCCTCCCTGAGCACCGCACGCACCGCTGCGGCGCCGCCTGCGGTCGTCCCCATCGCGCCGTCGGACGTGCCGAGCTGCTTCAGGATCATCTCCGCGGTGAAGTTGTCGCTGTCGGCGTTCATCGCGCGCGCGATCTCGGCCAGTCGTGGCGACTCGTGCACCGCCAGGCGCTCCGCCTCGACGGGCGCGAGACCGAGCCCGACCTTGCCTCGCACGTCCACGCCC
Source organism: uncultured Gaiellales bacterium (assembly GCA_964623875.1). Lineage (GTDB taxonomy): Bacteria > Actinomycetota > Thermoleophilia > Gaiellales > Gaiellaceae > Gaiella. The sequence goes on along the minus strand of CAZUVW010000093.1, from coordinate 2,631 downwards.
CGGCGCACCAGCGCGTCCCGCAGCGATCGCGCGGCGAGCACGGCCGGCGGCCGGGCAGGCCAGCCGAGCGCGCGGTCGACGACGAGCGCGGACAGCGGGGGCGACTCGATGCCGACGAACGACGGCTTCCAGCCCGGTGCGTCGCGCCGACGGTCGAAGAACGACTCGTCGCCGAGGATCCGGCCCGTCACCGTGCGGATCCCACGCATCCGCAGCGTGCGCACGAGCTCCGCGAGGTCGGCTCCGGTCAGCGTCGGATCGCCGTACCCCTTGAGCACGAGGTCGCCGTCCCAGACGCGCCCACGCCGCGTGCCGAGCCCGACGACCTCGGTGCGGAACCGCCAGTCAGGTCCGAGGCGCAACAGCGCGGCCAACGAGACGGCGAGCTTCTCGTTCGAGGCCGGCACGAACGGCCGTCGCGCGTTGTGCGCGAAGACGAGCGCGCCGGTGCGCAGGTCCACGGCGAGCGCAGCGGTTCGTCCCGGTGCGAGCCCGGCACCGTGGAGGGAGCCGGCGAGCCGCCCGTGGAGCCCGGGCTGTCCGGCGGAGGTCGTGGCCGTCGCTGCGACCGCAGACGCGGCCACGACCATGCCGACGACAGTGACGGCGACGGTGACCGCGAGGGCGAGCGCGCGACGCATCCCTCAACGGTAGATCGTGATCGTGACGGTGCGGCGCCCCCAGGCGAGCGCCTGCGCCGTGCTGGGCATCCAGAGGTCGATGATGTTCCCCTTGATCGCCGAGCCGACGTCCGCCGCCACCGCTGGCCCGTAGCCCGGGACGTAGACGCGGGTGCCGAGCGGGATCACCGCGGGGTCGACCGCGATCACGCCCACGCCGACCGGGAGCCCGCTCGCCGTCCGGCCCGGGAGGTGGTACGCGACCGCATCGACCACCAGCGTCGTCGACGGGCCCGGAGCGGACTCGGCCGGGGGCTCCGGCGCCGGGGGAGGCGCGTCCGCCGCCTCCGCCCGGCTGTCCGCGTCGGCGTCCGTGGCGACGGGCTCGGTCCGGGCGGCCCGGGTCAGCTCGACCGACGCGCGCTGGGCAGCGGCCGCCCGCGCCTCGAGCGAGGCGAGCTCGGCGCGGGCGTCCTCGCTCTGCGAGCGGATCCGGGCGAGCGTCGCAGCCCTGTCTCCTGCCGCCGTCGCGAGCCTCGCGGCCGCCCCCGCCGCGCGCGTTCGCGCCTCGTCGGCAGCCGCACGTGCCCGACGGACGTCGGCGAGCGCCGTCTCGAGCTCTCCGTGACGCTGCGCCAGCTGCGCGCCGAGACGCCGGTTCTGCCGCACCGCATGGGCGAGCCCGTCGAGGCCCTCGAGGGCCGCGTCGAGCGACTCGGCCCCGAGCAGCACGGCGATCGGGTCGACGCGGTCGCCTTCGACGTACAGCGCGCGGAGCGTCTCGGCGACGCGGCGCTCGGCGATCGCGAGCGACCCGCGCACCAGCACGACGTCCCGCTCGACGCGTCGCTCCCGCGCCTCCAGCTGGGCGACCCTCGCGTCGGCGACGCGGAGCGCCTCCTGCGCCGCCGCGAGCGACGCCTCTGCGGCGTACACCTCGAGCACGGCCGAGCGCTCGGCCTGCTCGAGGCGCTCCAGCTCGGCCCGTGCGTCGGCAGCGCCGGCGGCGGGCACCGCGAGCGACGAGGCGAGGATCGCGAGGGCGGCGGCGACCGTCGCCGCCCGGCGTGCGGGCATGTCCGCAGGGGCGCGCACGGGGCGGGGACCGTAGCACACCGTCGCACGATTTCCCTGCAAACAAGGGTGTGCACGACGCTTCACGGGTCGTTCACGGTTGCGACCGTCTGGAGTCGCTGGTACCCTGGGGCCCCTGTGACGGGTCTCGCCGGACGAGGCGAACCTGTCGCCGGTCGAACAAGTAGGCATATGACGCGTTCGAGAAAGCGACAGGCACCCGCCCTTCTTCTTGCAGTGACGGCTCTCGCAGCCGTCGTGCTCGGCGGGGCGACGTCGGCGACGGCGAACCCCACGATCAGCGGCAAGCGGGCGCAGGCCCAGGCGATCCTCGATCAGATCCGGCAGATGGACTCGGAGCTGTCGCAGGCGATCGAGTCGTACAACTACGCGAACGTCGAGCTCGAGCGCATCGACGGCGACCTCCGGTCGAACGGCAAGCACCTCGTCGTGGCGCGGCAGAGCCTCGTCGTCGCCCAGAAGCACATCGCCAAGCGCCTCCGGGCCCTCTACATCAACGGCGGGAGCGGCGGAGCCGTCGAGGTGATCCTCGGCGCGCAGAGCCTCGACGACCTGCTGAACCGGCTCGACGTGGCCGAGGCGGTCGGCGCGCAGGACTCCGCGGTGCTCCGCGACGTGAAGCGGTATCGCGCGGAGGTGCAGACCCGGAGGGAGAAGCTCCGCTCGGCCCGTGAGCGCCAGGCCGCGGTCGTGGCGAGCCGGGCTGCGACGAAGCGCTCGATCGAGGGACAGCTCGCCGAGCGCCAGCGCCTGCTCGCGTCGGTGAAGGACGAGATCGCCGCGCTGGAGGCCGAGGAGCGGCGCCGCCAGGCGGCGATCCAGGCCCAGGCCCGTGCGCGGCTCGCGGCGCAGCAGGCCGCCGCCGAGCAGGCCGCCTTCGCCCAGGCGCAGGCGGCGCAGGCGACGACCGCGCAGG
>CAZUVW010000092.1:0-10992 GCA_964623875.1 uncultured Gaiellales bacterium | reverse complement strand
TCGTGCGAGGTGCGGCGCACGCGCTCGGCGTCGAGGGCCGGGTCACGAGCCCGACTTTCACCGTCGGCCACCGCTACGAGGGACGCGTGCCCGTCTCGCACCTCGACCTGTTCCGCTTCGCGGCCCTGTCGCCGGCGGAGTGGGGCGACCTGGAGCCGTACTTCGACGGCGCGGTCGTGTTCGTCGAGTGGCCCGAGGCGGGGGAGGGCGCGCTGCCGACGCCTCGCGTCGTGGTCACGCTGGAGCACGTCTCGCCGGGTGAGCGCAGGGTGCGCATCCGATCCGACGACCCCTCGCTGCTACAACGGGTGACCGGTGCTGATCCTGGCCTTCGACACGGCGACTGACGTCGCGACGTCCGCCCTCGTGCGCGACGGCGAGCTGCTCGGTGAGCGCACCTCGAGCGCGAAGGCGCTGCTGGCGGCGGTCGATGCGCTCTTGCAGGCGAGCGGTGCGTCGCCCGCCGATCTCGACGGTCTCGCGGTCGGGGTCGGGCCGGGGAGCTTCACGAGCACGCGCATCGGTCTCGCCGTCGCCCGTGGGCTCGGACTGGCGCTGAGCATCCCCGCGGCCGGGGTCTCCACGCTCGACGCGCTCGCAGCCGGTGCTCCGGGCGCGCTGCCGGTGATCGACGCCCGCCGGCGGGAGGTGTTCGTGCCGGGTCCCCGGGCAACCTCGCCGGAGACGCTCGAGCTCGAGCCGGGCACGATCTGCGTCGGCGACGGCGCCGTCCGCTACCGCGCCGAGCTGCGGGCCCTCGGAGCGGTCGTACCGGACGACGGCGACCCCGTCCACCGCCCGCGGGCCGTGCACCATGCCCGGCTCGCGACCTCCTTCGGCCCGGCCGCGGCGCTCGAGCCCGTCTACGTCCGCGTCCCCGACGCCGACCGGGTGCTGGCGTGACCTTCGGCCTGCGCCGCCTGGAGCTCGACGACCTCGACGCGATCGAGGCGATCGAGCAGGTCTCCTACCCGGCGCCGTGGTCGCGGGCGATGTTCGTCGGCGAGCTGTCGAAGACGACCGCGCGCTCGCTCGGCGCGGTCGATGCGGGCGGGGCGCTGATCGGGTACCTGATCCTCTCGCGCTACGTCGATGCGTGGCACGTGATGAACGTCGCGGTCGCGCCCGCGCATCGGCGGCAGGGCGTGGCCTCGGCCCTGCTGGAGCGGGTCTTCGCCGAGACCGCCGCGGACGCGCGTCGCGGGTACACGCTCGAGGTGCGCGTGTCGAACACCGCCGCGATCGCGCTCTACGAGCGCTTCGGCTTCCGGTCGAGCGGCGTTCGCCCCGGCTACTACACGGACAACCGCGAGGACGCGCTCATCATGTGGCGTGACGCCGAGCCGTCGTCGCGCGAGGGGGTGGCGTGACGGGAGAGCTGATCCTCGGTCTCGAGACGTCGTGCGACGAGACGGCGGCGGCGCTCGTGACGCCGAGCGGCGAGATCCGCTCCTCGATCGTCGCCTCGCAGGCCGCGCTGCACGCGCGCTACGGCGGCGTCGTGCCCGAGGTTGCCTCGCGCAGGCACCTGGAGCTGGTCGCCCCCGTGCTCGAGGAGGCGCTGCGCGAGGCCGACGCCACGCTCGACGACGTCGGCCGGGTCGCCGTCACGCAGGGCCCCGGGCTCGTCGGCGCGCTGCTCGTCGGCCTCTCCGCGGCCAAGGCGATCGCCTGGGGGCGCGGACTGCCGCTCGTCCCCGTCGACCACCTGCGCGGGCATGTCGCCTCGCTCTGGCTGCAGCCGGTGGCGATCGAACCCCCGTTCGCCTGCCTGCTGGCGAGCGGCGGCCACACGCTGCTCTACGCGGTGCGCGACCACGGCACGTACGAGCTCCTGGGCGCGACGCTCGACGACGCCGCCGGCGAGGCGTTCGACAAGGGCGCCCGGCTGCTGGGGCTGGGCTACCCGGGTGGGCGCGAGATCGACCTGCTCGCGCGGGCGGGCGACCCGGACGCCTACGCCTTCCCCGTCGCCCGTGTGCCGGGCCTCGACTTCTCGTTCTCCGGGCTCAAGACGGCGCTTCTGTACGCGGTGCGCGACCTGCCGGCGACCGAGCTCGAGGCCCGCCGCGCCGATCTCGCCGCCTCGTACCAGCGCGCGATCGTGCGTGCGCTCGTCGGACGGCTCGAGCAGGCGGCGGAGACGACCGGGCTCGACCGCTGCGCGGTGGTCGGGGGAGTGGCCGCCAACTCCGAGCTGCGCGAGACGCTCGCGGGGGTGGAGTTCGCGCCGCTCGAGCTCTGCACGGACAACGCGGCGATGATCGCGTCGGCCGCGCGCTACGTCGCTCCCCTCGCGCGTGAGCACGCCCTCGTCCTGGATGCGTATGCGTCGGCGGCCTGAGCTCGCGGTCCTCGGGACGGTGCTCGCCCTGGTGCTCGGCGCCGGCGGCGCGGCAGCCGACACCACGGGGCCGACGGACGCGGCCGGATGGCAGTCGCTTCTCGGCGACCGACCGGAGCCCCAGCTCGGCGGACGCTGGATCGTCGTGCTCGACCTGCAGTCGCTCGCCGACCGCGTGCGCGCGGCGGGCGGGCGCGCGAGCGAGGCCAGCCTCCGCACCTGGACGCGCATCGCGCGACGTGCCCAGGAGCGCGCCATCGCGAGGCTCGCCTCCCGTGGGCTCGTGATCCTCCCCGAGCAGTCGTTCGTCCGGGTGATCAACGGCTTCTCGGCCGCGCTCGATCCCAGGGCGCTGCCCGTGCTCGAGCGCGACCCGCTCGTCGAGGGCGTGTACCCGGTGCGCGCCGCCTACCCGGCCGCCGTGACCGGCACGACGGCGCTCGCGCGCGAGGCGTTCGGTCCCGGCAGCGGCCGGCGGCCGGAGATCGCGCTACCGGGCGCGGACGGCGACGGGGTCACGGTGGCGCTGCTCGACACGGGCGTCGATCTCGATCATCCCTACCTCGAAGGGCGGCTCCTGAGCGGCGTCGACATCGTCGACCCGGGTGCGAACGCGGACGCGCGGGAGAACCCGACCGAGCCGGGCCGGCCCGAGCGGCACGGCACGGAGCTCGCCGGCCTGCTGGCGGGCTCCGGCGGGCCGGCCGGACTGCACGGCGTCGCGCCCGGAGCGTCGATCCTCCCGATCCGAGTCGCGGGGTGGCAGCCCGATGCGACCGGCGGCGTGTCCGTCTACGGACGCACCGACCAGCTGCTCGCCGGGCTCGAGGTCGCCGTCGACCCGAACGGTGACGGCGTCACGCTCGACGGGGCGCGGATCGCCCTCGTCGGGCTCGTCGAGCCCTTCGCGTCCTTCGCCGACGGGCCGCTCGCGCGCGCGGCGGCGGGCGCGAGCGTGCTCGACACGCTCGTGATCGCCCCGGTCGGCAACGACGGGCCCGCCGGGCCCGGGTTCGGGAGCGTCGGCGCACCGGCAGGGGCACCGGATGCGCTCGCAGTGGCGGCGGCGGACGCGCGCGGGACGGTGGCGACGGTGCACGTGCTGCTGCGAGCCGGGCTGGAGGTGCTGGCCTCCGGCCCGCAGCCGCTCGGCGGCGCGGTCGCGCCGACGGGCTCGGTCACGGCACCCGTGATCGCCGTCGCCGGCGGGCGCTCCACTGCGGTGCGTACGGGCGACGCGCTCGGGCGGCTGTTCGACGAGGACGGCTACAGTCGCGTCGCGGGGTCCGCGGCGCTGCTCCCGCCCGGTCCGACGAGCCCGGAGGCGGTGCGGGAGCTCGCGGCCGCGGGAGTCCGCGCGGTGCTCGTCGACGGCATCGTGCCGGCGGGGTCGCTCGGGGTCGACGAGCAGGTCGACGTCCCGATCCTCGGGTTGGCCGCCGACGTCGCCGACCGCGTGCGCGAGCGGCTCGCGGCGGGGATCCCTGTCGACCTCGCGGCCGGCGCGGCCTCGACCGGCGCCAATCCCGACCTCGGGCTGTCGGCGCCGTTCTCCTCGACGGGGCTGGCGCTCTCTGGTGGCACGAAGCCCGAGCTGGCGGCAGCCGGGGTCGGTCTCGCCACGTCCGAGCCCGGGACGGAGGAGGACGGCGACGAGCAGTACGGGACGATCAGCGGCTCGAGCGCTGCGGCAGCCCTGGCCGCCGGAGCCGCGGCGCTTCTGGCCGACGCACGGCCGGATCTCGACGCCGCCGGGCTGCACGGCGCGCTCGTCGCGGGCGCCAGGCGGCGCCTGGGGCGGGCGGGGACACCGCTCGGCTCGGTGGATCCGCAGGCCTCGTCGTCGGTGGAGCTCGTCGCGACGCCGCCGACCATCGCGATCGCGTCGCTCGCCCCCGATCGGCGCTCCGGGTCGGGAACCGTGACGTTCCGGAACGTGTCGCGTCGCCCGCTGTCGTTCAGGATCGACGCGGTCACCGCTCAGCCGGGGGTGACGGTGCGCACCTCGCGGGCCGCGCTGTCGCTCGCACCCGGCGCGTCGAAGGCGGTGCAGGTCACCGTCCGGGCGGCGGGCGGGCTCCCGACGCCGCCGTCTGCGCTCTCCGGGACGGTTCGCGCGGTCGTGCGCAGGGGCGGAGCCCTCCGCGTGCCGTGGACGGCCGCGGTGCCCGTCGCCAAGCGGCCGGTCGTGTCGGCGGTGCGACTGTCGGCTGCCGCGTTCACGCCGAGCGACGCCGATCCGACCGTGCTCTCGATCGTGGCGGGTCGCGTCGACGGCGCTGCCGACCGGCCCCAGCTCCTCCCGCTCGCGACGCTCGAGGTCGAGCTCTATCGCGGCGGGCGACGACTGGGAGCGCTCGTCACGCTCCGCGACCTGCTCCCCGGGCGCTACGCCCTCGGCCTCACCGGGCGTGGTCCCGGGGGCGGTCGTCTACCCGTCGGCCCCTACTCGCTCCGCATCGTCGGTGCCCCGGTCGGGGGCGGCGAGCCCACCGCGATCGACGTTCCCTTCCGGATCCGCTGAGCTCGGACGGCAGGAGAGCGGTTGGGGAGCTGCCCGGCAGCGCACACCCGCTTCGGGGTGGAGGTGCGGATATAGTCGCCGGCGTGCACGGGGAACGAGGCAGGTCGTGAGCGTCGCCGAGGCTCCGGCGAGCCACCTGCGCGAGAACCCGTACGCGATCGCGCAGTCGCAGCTGCGGCTCGTCGCGGACCGCTTCGGCGTCGACCCGAACCTCGTGCGCGTGCTCTCCGAGTGCAAGAAGGCGGTGACCGTCTCCGTGCCGGTCGTGATGGACGACGGCTCGGTGCGGGTGTTCGAGGGTCACCGGGTCGTCCACAACATGACGCGCGGACCGGCGAAGGGCGGCATCCGCTACCACCCCGACGTGACCCAGGACGAGGTCAAGGCGCTGGCGATGTGGATGACCTGGAAGTGCGCGCTGATGGGGCTCCCGTTCGGCGGCGCGAAGGGTGGCGTCGTGTGCGACCCGAAGCAGCTCTCGCCGGCCGAGCGCGAGCGGCTCACCCGCCGCTACACGACCGAGATCATCGGCGAGATCGGCCCGGAGCGGGACATCCCCGCGCCGGACGTCGGCACCGACGCGCAGGTGATGGCCTGGATCTTCGACACGTACTCGATGAACGTGGGCTACTCGGTGCTCGGCGTCGTGACGGGCAAGCCGCTCTCCCTCGGCGGCTCGCTCGGCCGTGAGCAGGCGACCGCGCGCGGAGCGCTGTTCTGCATCCGCTCCGCCCTGCAGAAGGAGGGGCGGCGCTTCCCGGACACGCGCTTCGCGATCCAGGGATTCGGCAACGTGGGTCGCAACCTCGCGGCGCTCGTCGCCGAGGAGGGCGCGCGCGTGGTCGCGCTCTCGGACACGTCGGGTGGGGTGACGAGCGCCGGCGGCATCGACGTCGCGGCTGCGATCGCCCACAAGACGACGACCGGCGCCCTCGCGGGTCTGCCCGGCGCGGAGGCGATCACGAACGACGAGCTGATCGAGCTCGACTGCGACGTCCTCGTCCCGGCGGCGCTCGAGCAGGTGATCACCGCCGACAACGCGTCCCGTGTGCGGGCGCGGATGGTCTGCGAGGGCGCGAACGGCCCGACGACGCCGGCCGCCGACGCGATTCTCGAGGACCGGGGCATCCTCGTCCTCCCCGACGTGCTCGCCAACGCGGGCGGCGTGGTCGTCTCGTACTTCGAGTGGGTGCAGGGCCTCCAGGAGTACTTCTGGAAGGAGTACGAGGTGAACGCGAAGCTGAACGACATCGTCGTCCGCGCGTTCGAGGAGACCTGGGCGACGCGGGAGCGGATGGCGACGAGCATGCGCGTCGCGGCCTACGGCCTCGCCGTGCAGCGGGTGGCCGAGGCGACGACGACGCGCGGCATCTACCCGTAGGGCACCGTGGGCTCCGACGCGACGCCCGCCCCGCGCGTGACGCTCGTCGTCGGGCGCGGCTGCCACCTCTGCGAGGTGGCGCAGGAGGTCGTTGAGCAGGTCTGCGGCTCCTCCTACCGCGTGCTGACGATCGACGACGATCCCGCGCTCGAGGCCCGCTACCGCGAGCGGATTCCGGTCGTGGAGATCGACGGCGTCGCCGCGTTCACGTACCACGTCCACCCGGAGGCGCTCGCCGAGCGCCTCGGTCCGTAGCCGGAGGACGGTTCCCGCTCCCGCTGCGGGCGGTCGTCGGCAGACTATGGCCGATGACGAGCGCGGAGCTGCCGAGCTGATGGCGGAGAGACTGACGGTCGGCGTTGCCGCGCGGCTCAGCCGCTACCTGCAGGTCCTCACCCAGGCCAAGAAGATGGGGAAGGACAGGATCTCGTCGCAGGAGATCGCGGAGTACACGAACGTCAATGCGACCCAGATCCGCCGCGACCTGTCGGGGTTCGGCAAGTTCGGCAAGCGCGGCGTCGGGTACTCGATCGACTCGCTGCTCGCGGAGATCCGCAAGATCCTGCGCACGCAGGGGCAGCACAACGTCGCCCTCGTCGGCGCGGGTCGCCTCGGCGGCGCGATCGCGAGCTCACCCATCTACGCGGAGCACGGCATCAACATCGCCGCCGTGTTCGACAACGACCCCGCCAAGGTCGGCTCGAGGATCGGCGGCGTCGTCGTGAGCCCGCTCGAGATGCTCGACGACGTCGTGCGCGAGCACAGCATCGTGGTCGGCGTGCTCGCCGTCCCTGCAGAGTCCGCGCAGGACGCCGCCGACCACCTCGTGAACGCCGGCGTGAAGATCGTGTTCAACTACTCGAACGCGCTGATCGACACTCCGGCCGACGTGCAGGTGCACACGTCGAACCCGGCGGTCGAGCTCCTCTACGCCCTCTACTTCCACCTCACCTGACGCTCAGGCCGCCGGCCGCTCCCGGGCGGCGGAGCCGCCCTCCGCGTCCGGCTGACGCCGCTCGCGGCACCCGGCTCTCCGGGTCTGTGCTTGTCGCACTATCCCCTCCGGCCGGGCACCGCGAGCGACGCCCCTGAGCGCCCCGGTGGCGCGCCCGGGATGCCCGCCGTGGGCTCTCCTCCGTGCGAAGACAGCAAGTGACAAGTTGTTGCTTGCTCCCCGGGCGCGGGACTGGTGCGGCGGCAGCCGCGTAGTGTTCGGGGATGACCAGATCACGGGCGAGGCCCGCACCGGTGTGTGCTGCGTCGTCCAGCGTCGCGGCATCCGCGATCCCGACCACACGGGCTCACACCCGGTGAGGACTCGAGACGTCTCGGAGAGCATGGTGCTGCTCCGGGCCGACACGGCAGCGGACGGCTGTGTCGTCGCAGGGCTGAGCGTGGTGCTGCCTCAGTGAGGATCCTGCTCTGGCACGGGTACCTGCTCGGTGGCACCGGCTCGAACGTCTACAGCCGTCAGCTCGCGCGCGAGTGGAGCCGCGCCGGGCACGACGTCGTGGTCCTGAGCCAGGAGCCTCACCCGGAGCTGCTCGACCTCGGCCGTGCCGAGACCCGGCGCCCCCAGGTCGGCGGCTTCCTGCCCGTCTTCGTGCTCGATCGCTACGAGGGCTTCGACGACGTCCGCCGCCTGCCCGACTGCACGCGGGACGAGCTCGAGCGGTGGGTAGAGGCCAACGCCGCCGCCGTGCGTGCCGAGCTGCCCGCCGATCTGGTGTTCACGAACCACGTCCTGCTCGGCGGCCCGGTCGGCGCGGGGAGCGGAGCGCCCTTCGCGGTCAAGGCGCACGGCTCGGAGCTCGAGTACGCGATGCGCGGCAACGCGGAGCTGTCGGCATGGGGGGCGGAGACGCTCGCTGAGGCGGCCGCCACCTTCGTCGGCTCGGGGCACATCCGCGCCGTGCTGGAGGAGGTCTGCGGTCACGTCGAGCGCGTGCACGAGGTTCCCCCCGGGGTGGACGTCGAGCTCTGGCTCCCGGAGCGCCGCGAGGTCGCGCTCGCAGCGCTTCTCGACGAGGCCGAGCGTGACGCGCCCAACCCCGGCAACCGGGAGGAGCGGCTGCCGGACGACGGGAACGCGGCGCGCCTGCGCGCCTTCCTCGCCGGCGACCGCCCGACCGTCGTCTACTTCGGGAAGCTGATCCCGCAGAAGGGCGTCGACGTGCTGTTGCGCGCGCTCGAGGGTCTCGACGCACGGGTCGTCGTCGTCGGCTTCGGGCCCGAGCGCGCTGCGCTCGAGGCACTCGCGCGCGAGCTCGGAGTGGCGGCCCTCTTCAGCGGCCCGCTGGAGCATCGCCACCTCCGGCACCTGCTCGCGCTCGCGGACGTCTGCGTCGTGCCGAGCGTGTTCCCCGAGGCGTTCGGGATGGTCGCCGCCGAGGCTGCCGCCGCCGGATGCCCGCCGATCGTGGCCCGCCACTCGGGCCTGGCGGAGGTCGCCGCCGACCTGGAGGCCGCGCTGGCGCTGTCGCTGGCGCCGCTCGTCTCGTTCCCCAACGGCGATGCACACGCGCTCCGCGAGCGGCTGCTCGGCGTGCTCGGGCTGCCCGAGGCCGAGCGCGACCTGCTCCGCACGACGGTGCGCCGCGTGGCCAAGCAGCGCTGGAGCTGGGCCGGGATCGCCGAGCGGCTGCTCACGGCAGCCCTCTCGCCCCACTCGTAGGGGCCGGGCTTGCCCGGCCCGGACGTGCGCGCCCCCTCCGCCCGCTATCGAAACGGAAGCATCGTCTAGCCTTCCGCGGAGCATGGGCGAGTCGCAGACGATGCCGTACGAGGAGCTGCTGCGCGAGGCGCGCGAGCGCTTCGAGATGGCCGACGACTTCACCGTCTCCGTCGAGGAGGAGTTCGCGCTGCTCGATCCGTCCACCCTCGACATGGTCAACCGGTTCGAGGAGCTCCAGGCGGCGGTCGCCGACACCCCGCTCGCCCCGAACCTCGCCGGCGAGCTGATCGCGTCCGAGGTGGAGATCAAGACGGGTCGCCAGCCGTCGATCGCCGCCGCCGTCGCAGCGCTCCCCGAGCGGCGGGCCGAGCTCGTCGCGGTCGCCGACGGTCTCGGACTCCTGCTCGGCACGACGGGCTCGCACCCGTGGGCGGACTGGAAGGAGCAGCGCATCATCGACACACCGCACTACCGCCGCAACGACGAGCTCCTCCGCTACGTGGTGTGGAAGAACAACACGTTCGGGCTGCACGTCCACGTCGGGATCCGGGGGGTCGACCGCGCGATGGCCGCGGTCAACGGCGTCCGCAACTGGCTGCCCGAGCTGCTCGCGCTCTCGGCCAGCTCGCCCTTCGCGGAGGGGGTGTTCACCGGTCTCCACTCGGCCCGGACGCAGATCTTCACCCGCTTCTTCCCGCGCTGCGGCGTGCCCGACACCTTTGCAGACTGGGACGAGTACGAGCGCTACGTCCGCTTCCTCTACGAGACGCGCTCGATCGACGAGCACACGCAGCTGTGGTGGAGCATCCGCCCGCACCTCGCGTTCCCGACGGTCGAGGTCAGGATCTGCGATGCGCAGCCCGACGTGGCCGACGCGCAGGCGATCGCCGCGCTGGCCGTCTCGCTCGTGGCACGCGTCGTCCGCGCGCACGACGAGGGCGAGCCGCTCGTGCTGCAGCCGCACCGGCTGCTCGAGGAGAACCTCTGGCGGGCGATCCGCTACGGGCTGTCGGGCGAGCTGCTCGACCTGGAGCGCGGTGACGTCCTCCCGGCGCGAGCGCGTCTGGAGCGGCTGGTGAGCTGGGTGCTGCCCGTGGCCGAGGAGATCGGCGCCGCCGAGCTGCTCCGCATTCCCGAGCAGAACGCCGCGGAGCGGCAGATCGCCCGCTTCGAGGGCGGCGCGGACCTCGCGGAGATCTACGGCGAGCTCACGCTCTCCGGCGCGTCGGTCCGCGCAGCCGGCTGAGCTCCCGCGGGCCGAACGGCCGGTCGACGACGCCCCTCGCACGCGGCGACGCGCGGCTGGTCCGCGGGCGCGTCCGCCGTTTGTGCTACATAATCTCCCGCGCCGACTGGGTTTCGGCGCTTCTTTGTGAGGGCATCCACCCGGAGGATTGATGGACTTCTTCGTTGACCACGCCGTGTTGTTCGCGCTCGCCTGTGCAGGCGTCGCGATCGCGTTCGGCCTGTACCTGACCTACTGGCTGCTCTCGCAGCCCGCCGGCAACGAGCGCATGCAGGAGATCTCACGTGCCGTGCAGGAGGGCGCCGCTGCGTACCTCCGCAAGCAGTACACGACCATCGCGATGGTCGCCGTCGTGCCGCTGCTCGCGATCGGCTTCTACGGCGAGCTCGGCTGGGGCACGGCGATCGGCTTCGCGATCGGGGCGCTGCTCTCGGCGGCTGCCGGCTTCATCGGCATGAACGTCGCCGTGCGCTCGAACGTGCGGACGGCTGAGGCTGCTCGCGAGGGCGTCGCACCCGCCTTCAAGGTGGCGTTCCGCGCGGGGTCGGTGACCGGGCTGCTCGTGGTCGGGCTGGGGTTGTTCGGCGTGGCGGGCTACTACTGGATCCTCACCGACTGGCTCGGCAACAGCCCCGAGTCGGCGGTGGACGACCTGATCGGTCTCGCCTTCGGCGGATCGCTGATCTCGGTGTTCGCACGGCTCGGGGGCGGCATCTTCACGAAGGCGGCGGACGTCGGCGCCGACCTCGTCGGCAAGATCGAGGCCGGCATCCCCGAGGACGACCCGCGCAACCCGGCCGTGATCGCCGACAACGTGGGCGAC
>CAZUVW010000091.1:541-11137 GCA_964623875.1 uncultured Gaiellales bacterium | reverse complement strand
GACACGCATTCCGTTCCGCTTGGCGCTCGTCTGTATACGACGCTGAGCATGGAGGAGAAGCTGAAGGTCAGCGGGGAGGCCGCTCTTCTCTCCCCGCGTGTCGTCCTGCCCTCCAGAACCAAGAAGAAGTACGACGACGTCGCGCTCTACCTCATCACTTACCACGGCATCCTCGCGCACCAGGCTCGCGATCTCTTCTCGGCGGGGAGCGCTGCGGATCGTCGCAAGGCGGCTCCAGACCCGAACCACGTGCGAAGCGCCCTGCGCGGCCTTGAGCCGGAGATGCGAGACGCCGCCGCCATGTTGCCGGTGGAGCTATTCGAGGAGTACTGGGGCGAAGCCGTGGCCCCAGGCGACCGCATCAAGCGCTGGCTAGAGAAAGCAGATGCGCTTGCGGTCGGCTGGACGCCATCGCGCGACCTATTTCAGCCCTAGCCCGTATCGCGACGCCAAGCGACTCGGCGACCGCAGTCGCCATGTGCCACCCGAGTACGGGTGGAACGGCGTTTCCGATCTGTCGCTCCGTCTCGCGGAGCCTCGCCTCGAAGATGAACTCATCTGGGAACGACTGGATCCTCGCTGCTTCTCTAGTCGAGATCCGACGCGGGAGTGCGTAATGAAACTGCGTGTTGCCGTGATGCTCCGCGCGAATCGTGTAGCCCGGCCGGTCGGCCTTCAGCCGCCGATCCCCCTGTTCGGGGCTACGGTTGGCCCGGCTCCAAACATGGCTCCATTCAGGATTCTCGGGTAGCAACTCAAGATCCGCTATCGCCTCGGCGGCCGTGACCCACTGCGTTCGCTCCAGGAGCGGCTTCGGCGGACGAAACGGGGACGCCTCTCGTGATGTCCCGACAATGAAGACCCGCTCTCGGGTCTGCGGCACGCCGTAGTCTGCGGCCTGGTAGAGGTGGTGAGTGACGTCGTAGCCGAGCGCAGAGAAGTCCCGGATGACTGTGGCGAGCGCCGCCTCGTTGTACCTCATCAAGAGACCCTTCACGTTCTCAGCGACAAAGACGCGCGGTGAGATCCTTCCAACAGCCGCGACCATCGCGCGATACAGACCGCTCCGGGTTCCGGTCAAGCCCCGCCTCTTGCCGTTGACGGAGATGTCCTGGCATGGGAAGCCGCCGATGACAACGTCGGCGCTCGGTGGTAGCGAATCCATCTCCGACCAGACGTCTCCCACCCGGATCGACGGGTCGAGATTCCGCGCATATGTACGACACGCGTGTGAGTTGAAGTCGTTCGCCCACACGATCTCGAAGGGCAGTCGCGGATACCGCGTCTGGAGCGACTCGAAGTCCCCACGGAACCCGAGGTCGAGTCCCCCGCATCCCGAGAACAGGGAGACAACGGAGAACGGGGCCTTAGATGAGATCGTGTCCCTCCTGAGAGTTGAGTGCCGCAGATCGACGGGAGGGACAAACTACAGCCCTGCCCGGACAGGCACGATTGCTCGGGGTGGGGGCGACTCGCGGCTCGCGCCCACTGCTGCTGCCGAGGCCACCTGGCGGGATTGGCATGTGACCGCAATGTGGACACAGCCCGTTCGAGTGCGGTGCAGTCCGTTGTCTTCGATGACCTAAGTCATATGAACAAGCCCGATGGGACAACGGAGTGCAACGACCCGCGATGGCACCTCCACGCCTGGATCTCCATGGTAAGGAGGGGGTCGACGGTTCGATTCCGTCAGAGGGCTTCACCGCAACACCAGGAAACACGCCGCATCGTCGACTTGGAGAGGCCCTGCGCAGGGGCCTCTCCGCCGTTGCTGGAACAGAGCTGGAACGGTCGCCGACTTGGAGCCTGTTCGTGCTCCGGTGAGGGTCTCAGAGCGCGACGCTGACGCGCAGGAAGGTCGCAGGGATGGAGGTGGCGGCCTCGTTCGGGCTCGTGTTCTGGCTCGTGAACAGGGCGTCCAGCTCCGCGTGCAGATCGTCCTCGCGGCCGTCGGCCGCGGCCGCCTCGAACGCGTTCATGGTCGGTCCGTAGTAGGTCTTGAACCGCGCGAGGAGCTCCGACGGCGTTCCGGCGAAGTCGAACGTGTAGGTGTCGCGCACGAAGGAGATCCGCTCGTCGGGCACTCCCGCGTTCGCGAAGCGCTCGATCACGTGGTCCTCGACTCCCCAGGTCATCGGGCTGACGAATCCCTCGGGCGGCGGCGGCGAGTAGGCGGAGCTGATCTCGAGGATCCGGGCCACGAGCGTCGGGTCGTTGGGGATCCAGTTCCCCATCACGATCCGGCCACCGGGCCGCGTCACGCGCACGACCTCCTTGGCCACGTCGAACGGTCTCGGAGCGAACATCGCTCCGAAGATGCTGACGACGACGTCGACGCTGTCGTCGTCGAGCTCGTGCAGGTCGGAGGCATCGCCCTCCTGGAACCTGCAGTTGGCGAGGCCGGCGCGCTGCGCTCGTGCGTTGCCCGCCTCGACGAGGTTGCTGGCGATGTCCACGCCGAGGACGTCCGCCCCGAGCCTGGCCGCCGGCAACGCGGTCGTCCCGTCGCCGCAGCCGAGGTCCAGCACCTCGAGGCCGTCGCTGATCCCGATCTTCTCGACGAGCTTCTCGCCGCTGGCTCGCATGCTCTCCGCGATGCGCGTGAAGTCGCCCTTCTCCCAGAGCGCCTTGTTCGGATTCATCGACTCGACCTCCTGCCGGGCGGGTGAACGACGTGTGAGCTGCCACCGTCGCTCCCACGGCCACCTACGAGGGTGCGGTCACCCGTACATCGAGCGGCGGTCAGCCGCACTCCGACCGGCCGACCGCCCCGCGGCCGCGGCCGAGCGACGACGGCGAGGAATGACGGTACAATCGACCGCCGCGGGGCTATAGCTCAGTTGGGAGAGCGCCTGGATCGCACCCAGGAGGTCGGCGGTTCGAGTCCGCCTAGCTCCATTCGCAGGTCGAGAATCCGCATGCGCGGATCCTCGACCGCGCAAACCCCTGAAGGCGTCGGCTTCGCCGCCGCGGCGTCAGCGCTCGACGAGGAGCCGCTGAAGCGGCTCCGGTGGGTTGTGAGGCTGTCGATCAAGTCCATTCCGTTGTGCAAGGCATACCCGGTCCCTTCGACGGCGGCGGCGCTTCACAGCAAGGCCGTGAGCTCCTCGACGGAAAGGCCCGCCTGCCGGAGGATCGAGCGCAGCGTTCAAGGGGCGAGCTCGCGGTGGAGCGGGACGATGACGGTGCGCCCGTCCGCGTGCCGGAGCTTGACGTGGCTGCCGCGCTGGCCGACCTGGCCGAAGCCGATCCTGTTCAGCGCGTGAATGACCTCCGATCCCGAGGCGACCGGAAGCCGCGGACTCACGCGGCGATTTCGACCGACGCGATGATCGGGGGCTCGCCGAGATCGGGCGCGGGCGCATCCTCGAAGTAGAGCTCGAGTGCTTCCCGCAGGTTCGCGAGCGCTTCCTCCACCGTCTTTCCCTGGCTAGCCACCTCGACGTCGAGGCAGCGCGCCACATACCAGGGTGACTCATGGGTGACGGCCGTCGTCAGGCGCATGACGAGATCCTAGACGAGCCCTCGGGCTCCTCGCGAAACCCCGAGAAGCCAGCGAAGGTGCACCGTGGGGGTTGAACGCTGTCTGGCTAGCTCCATTCGCTCGTTGCGCAGCTCACAACGTCCCCGCTCACGGCCCTGCCTGGGATTGCGATCTCGGCCGCTCCCCGGCCGGTCTGACGACGGTCGGCCGTGCGCGCCGGCTGCACCGCACGAACCCATCGATACCCCGCTCGCCCATCCACACCCAGCCATCGGGTGACTTGTTGTAGTATCATGCGACAATGCTGACCGTACCCGATGCGGCGAAGCGAGCGGGTCGTGATCCCGAGACGATCCGTCGCTGGATCCGTTCGGGTCGGCTGCCTGCCAGGAAGGTCGGGACGCAGCACGTGATCGAGGATGCCGATCTCGATGCGCTGCTCGCCGAGGGGGCCGTCCTGCCGTTGCCGGCGGCATGGCGCACGACGCGGTCGGGGGCTCGGATGCCGAATGTCCCGGCGGCCGTCGCGCGATCGCGTGTCGGGCGGTGACGCTCGTCGTCGACGCGAGCGTCGTGGTGACTGCCTGCCTGTCGGAGGCGGGGCTGTCGCCGCTGGGAGACGAGCACCTCGTCGCACCCCCGCTGCTGTGGTCGGAGGCGCGCTCCGTGTTGCACGAGCTCCGCTGGCGGGACGAGATCGGCGCGGCCGACGCAGACGCGGCGCACGCCGCCCTCGATGCGGCGCGAATCGAGCGGAGCGACGATCCGCGTGTGGGTCCTGGGGCATGGCGCATCGCCGATGCGCTCGGGTGGGCCAAGACCTACGGCGCCGAGTACGTCGCGCTCGCCGAGCTCCTGGACTGCAGGCTGATCACTCTCGACGCACGCCTGCGACGCGGAGCTGACCGCCTCGGCTTCGTCATCACGATCGACGAGCTCTGACAGGTCGGTCCCGTGGAATCGCCTGACCCTCCCTGGGACCTCCCGGCACGCCTCCTGCGACGACTGGACGACCTCGGAGTCGTCCTGGCCGCGCGCGGCGACGCGGTGGCGCTGATCGCGCTCGGGTCGGTCGGGCGCGACCTCGACCGGCTCGACGATCACTCCGACCTCGACTTCTTCGTCGTCGTCGAGCACGGCGCCAAGCACCGCTATCTGGAGTCGATCGATTGGCTGGAGCAGCTGGGGCCGGTGGCGTTCAGCTTCGCGAACACCGTGGATGGCAGGAAGGCCCTGTTCGCCGACGGTCTCTTCGCCGAGTACGCGGTCTTCACCCTCGACGAGCTGCGCGAGATCTCCTTCTCGCCGGGCCGCATCGTGTGGAGCCGTGACGACGCACCTGCCGGGCTCGAATCAGCCGGGCGCTCGCCGGCACCCTCACCGCTCGACGGCGTCGACTTCCACGTGAACGAGGCGTTGACGAACCTCTTCGTCGGCCTCCAGCGCGAGGCGCGCGGCGAGCGGCTGAGCGCGACACGCTTCATCCAGTCGTTCGCCGTGGATCAGCTGATCGCGTTCCTCGAGCTGACCACGCCTGGCAGCGCCGCGGCGCAGGATGCGTTTGCCATCGAGCGCGGAGTGGAGAAGCGCTTCGGCCCCGACGTGCTGCCGCTCTCGTCGATGGCGCAGGGGTACGAGCGCAACCGTCAGTCGGCCCTTGCGATCCTCGCCTGGCTCGATGCGCGCGCGGCGGTGAATCCGGTGCTGGCCGCGGCCATCCGCGACCTGGCTCGGTGACCAGCCCGAGCCGAGACGATCGCCCGCGGGCTCACCGGTGAACCCGACGGCGTTCCGCTGGCAGGGCTGATGCATCTGATGCTTCTGATGCTAGGATTCGAGCATCATGCGCACCACCGTGACGCTCGACGACGACGTGGCAGCCATCGTCGAGGCCGAGCGGGCGCGAACCGGCGAGTCCTTCAAGTCCGCGATCAACCGGCTGCTGCGGCGCGCGGCGCGGCAGGAGACGCCGCGTGACGCACCCCCGCTCCCCGTGCTTCCCGGTCGGCCGGTTCTCGACGTGTCGGACGTGTCCGCGCTGCTCGCGACGCTCGACGACGAGCGGCGCGCCCAGCGTGACCTTCCGTGACGCTCGTCGACACCAACATCCTCGTCTACGCCACGTTCTCGGACATGCTCGAGCACTCGCGTGCCCGCGCGTGGCTCGAGGGACAGCTCACTCCGCCGGACGGGACGGTGGCGCTCTGCTGGCCCGTCGTGTACGCGTTCGTCCGGCTGATCACGAGCCCCCGCGTGTTCGCCGAGCATGCGGTCTCGGTGGCCGACGGCTGGGCGACGGCCGCCGCCTACCTCGCGCAGCCTGGTGTGCGGTTGGTCGTTCCCGGCGCCCAGCACCAGGCGATCGCAGCGGCGCTGGCGGCCACGCCGGGGCTGCGCAGCGAGGACGTGCCCGACGTCGAGATCGCTGCGCTCGCGGTCGAGCACGGTCTCGTCCTTGCCACGCACGACCACGGCTTCCGCCGCTTCGCCGGCCTGCGCGTGACAGACCCGGTTCTGTAGCTCACGAACCCCTGCTCGATCTGGCTGGGACGACCCCTGAGGCCGTGGCTGCACAGTCCGCGGCCCATCCGGGGAAACACCGCTCGATCCTGGGCGCGTCCGAGCCCGTCCTCGGGGGTGATCGCCACCAGCCGCGCGCTGCCGTCGCTCGATCCCGGCTGCGCGCGCACGACGCCGTCCAGCTCGCTGCCGCGCTCGCGGCCCGCGACGCCGATCCCACGCTCGAGGGGTTCGCCTGCTTCGACGGCGAGCTGGCCGCCGTCGCCCGGCTGGAAGGCTTCCGCATCCTCGGGTCGGACTGAGTCGCTGCTCGCTCGTTGGTAGGGTCGCGCGCGTGAGGTCCGTCGTCGTTCCGCTGGTGTCGCTCGTCGTCGTGGCCCTCGTCACGGGGTGCGGTGGCGACGAGGAAGGCGGCTCGGATGCCGGTGCGCTCGAGGGCCAGCCGTGGGTGCTCACCTCGGGCATCGACGTGCCCCAGGACGTGGCGGTGGTCTGGCCGAGCGCGACCTTCGAGGACGGGACGGTCGGGGGCTCGACGGGCTGCAACCAGTACTCGGGCCCGTACACGGTCGACGGCGCGTCGCTCGAGATCGGCCAGCTCGCCTCGACGCAGATGGCCTGTGCGCCTCCGGCCGACCGGATCGAGCAGAGCTACGTCGCGGCGCTCGGCCGCGTTGCCGGCTGGCGCGTGGACGGCGAGCAGCTCGTGCTCACCGACGCCGACGACGCCGAGCTGCTGCGCTACGCGTCCGCCACCCCCGAGGGGGCGTGGGATGTGACGGGGCTCCTCCGCGACGACGCGTCCGTGAGCCCGCTCGAGGCCACGGAGCTCACCGCGCGGTTCGCCGAGGACGGGTCGCTGAGCGGGTCGTCCGGGTGCAACCGCTACACGACCTCCTACACGACCGACAAGGGCTCGATCGAGATCGAGCCACCCGCCGGCACGAAGAAGGCGTGCGCCGAGCCGGCGGGGGTGATGGAGCAGGAGAGCGCGTACCTCGCTGCGCTGCCGAGCGCCGTGAGCTATCGCGTGTCCGGCAGCGTGCTCGAGCTGCTCGACGCCGACGGCAAGCGGCTCGTCACGTTCACGCGCGCGACGGGGTAGCACACCCCTCGCCAGATCCCGCGGGGTCGGGCGGTACCGTTTCTCTCGTGGCGCGACACGACGAGCTCGAGCGGTACGAGGTCGCGCTCCGACGGCGGCGTCTGGCGGAGTTCGTCGAGCGGTGGGGAGTCTGCGAGCGAGGACACGTCCTGACGGACCTCAACCGCGACACGCGTGGCAGGTGCTGGTGCTGCACCCACGGGTACGAGCGAGCGTTCGAGGAGCCGCGGTCACGATGGGAGTCGATCCCAACGGACGCCTGAGCCGCGCGTCCCTCGCGGTCCACGGCGACGTGCTGAGCTGCCCGTCCCGCCGTGCGGCCGTCAGCGTGAGGCGAACGCGGCGTCGATCGCCTCGACCTGCGTCCCGACCGCGGCGAGCGCCTTGCCCGCCTGATCGAGGGCCGTGTCCCAGGCGGGTGTGCCGCGCGGCGTGGCGAGGTAGGTCTCGAGCTTCTCGCGGGCCTCGCCCGAGAGCGGCCCGAGTCCCTCGACCAGCCCGATGGCGCGGCGCAGCCCCGCCGAGCACACGTCCGTCGCCACGAACATGCTCGACTCGACCACGGCGCTGTCGATCGCGTCGAGCGCGCGCTCGAGCACGCCCAGCGGGTCGGCGCTCCCGGCTGGGAGGGTCGTCCACGCCGTCCAGGCGGTGGTCGCTGCCTGCCAGTCCGGTCCCACATCGGCGAGGTAGCGCTTGTCGAGGCAGACGGGCGCAGGTGCCGGCTTGGGCTTCGGGGCCGGCTTCGGCTTCGAGCCCGTCGCCGGCTTCGCGGGGCTCGTGCCGCACCCGGCGATCCCGCCGCTCGGGTACGCCCTGCAGAGCGCGCGCGGAAGGCCGCGCTCGCGGACGAGGTCGATCCCGAGCACGACACCACCGTCGATGTCGGCGACGCCCTTCTGGAGCACGCCGACCACCGTCCCGCGGTCGTTGATCAGCGGTGAGCCCGATGCGCCGCGTGCCGCCTGCAGGAACACGGCCAGCGTCGGGATCCCCTTGATCGTCTTCGTCGAGAGGAACTTGCCCTGCGAGAGGCTGAGCGGGTTCGCCGCCGAGTGGCCGATCATCGCGACCGTGTCGCGCGGCCTGGGATGCACGCGGGCGAACTCGAACACGTGGCCGTCGGCGTGCGTCGTGAGCTTGATCGTCGAGACGTCGACGTCGTCGGTCGTCCGGCGCGAGCCCTTGTACCAGCTCGTCCACCGCTCACCGACGTACGTGCGTCCGCCGATCTGCACGCGCACGTCGCAGGCTCGACGGTCGTCGAGCACGTGGTGCGCCGTCATCACGACCTTCGTGCCCACGAGGAACCCGGTGCCCTGCGAGCGCAGCCCGCCGGCGCAGTCGCGGACGACGACGCGGCCGACGCCGCTCGCGAGCTCGTCGTACATGCCGGGGTCGATCGTCGAGCCCGCGAGCGCGGAGCCGGCCGAGATCGAGCTCGCCACGAGCGTCACGAGCGCGACCATCGCGCGACGGGCGCCCGATGGGCGACCGCGTGATGCCGCGCGGTCGGCGATCGGCCCGCTCACGGCTCGACCGTGCACGTGGCCTGGGTCTTGCGGGACACCCCCGCCACGATCGCGGACGCCTCGCGCTGGAACCGCCGCAGCTCGGCGGTCGTCTTCGCCCGACCGTGCACCCGCAGCTTGTCGGCCCTGAAGTCGTCCTCGCCGGTGACGTGCAGCACCATCGTCCGGTAGACGAGGTTGTTGTCGATCATGGCGACGAAGAAGTGGTCGTAGTAGTAGCGGCGGTCGCTCCGGTCGTACAGGCACTCCGGCATGCCCCCGCAGAAGGCGAACGCCGCGCGGAACGTGCGGCCGTCGTCGATCTCGACGCCCCAGTTCTTGAGGTTGGACTTGCACAGGGCGGGCGTCCACGTCCATTCACCGCTGCCTGGTGCGTGCGCGCCTGCCGGCGCGGCCAGCGCGAGCGCGACCAGCACGCCTGCCATCGGGACGAGAGCTCTCAACGACCGCAGCATGTCCGGCTCCTTCGTGACGGGATGGGCGAGGCGCGCAGCGCCTCTGGATGGACATCGACAGAGATGACTCCAGTCATCATCACTCGGGCGGGGGAGTCGGTGACACCTAGCGCCTCCGACTCGGCCGTGCGATCCGCCCGAACGCGCGCTGTGCGCCGCCGTCGCTGGTGAACGCGGCCAGCTGCAGGAGCTCGCCGTCGAGCTCGAGGCCGGAGCCGATCACGCCGGGGCCGCGCAGCCGCACGTCCTCGCCGCGGCCGGGTGTGGGCCCGTGGGTGGAGGGGGCGTCTGCGACCTCGTCGAGGAACCCTGCGACGCGGGCGAACGGCGTCGGCCGTCCGTCCAGCCGCTCGAGCGCGTCGAGCAGGTAGCCGCGACGGAGCTTCGGCCACAGGCGCTCGAACGCGTCCGGGCGGGAGACCCAGTCGACGCAGAGCGTGTCGCCGAGGGCGAGCACGGCGCCGGACTGCCCCGGTTGGATCGGGAACGCCTGCTCGAGCTCGCCGAGCGCGCCGCGGTGGGCGGCGAACACGTCGCTCGAAGCGAGCGTGGGGGAGGCGACGTTCATGCGGGCGGACTTGGCTCGCACCTCGTCCCAGACGGCCCGCTGGGCGACCCCGCGCTCCAGCGGCCGGGCGGCGAGCTGCTCCGCCTTCAGCCGGCGCAGATGAGCGTGCGACATGTGCTGCGCTGCGTCGAAGAACGCGGAGCGCGTCGACCAGCGGCCCTCCTCCACGCAGGTGACGGGGATCGGGATGCTCGTGCCGGCGCCGACGAGCACCGCCACGTTGAGGATCCGGTTCTGC
This sequence comes from uncultured Gaiellales bacterium, assembly GCA_964623875.1. Lineage (GTDB taxonomy): Bacteria > Actinomycetota > Thermoleophilia > Gaiellales > Gaiellaceae > Gaiella. The sequence goes on along the minus strand of CAZUVW010000091.1, from coordinate 1,235 downwards.
TTGGCGCCGACGAGCTCCTCGCCGTCGTACAGCAGCACGTCCTCCCCGAGCGGGTTGCGCACGACGAGCTCGGGCACCGAGCCGCCGGCGCTCTTCTCGGTGATCGCGAAGCCCTGCGGCAGCGCCTGGTCGAGCGTGAGGTACGCACAGCCGGGGTCGCGGCCGGGGAAGAGGGGGGTGACGACGATCCCGCGATGCTCGACGGGCTCGCCGACCTGGAAGGGCAGTGTGGTCAATGTCATGGGCGACTCCTTTCGTCGGGAGGGAGTCGCCGGGTGGGGCGGGACCTCTTACGTCAGTGCGTCCCGCTCGAGACCGACCATGAGAGGGACGTGGTCCGAGAGCCCGGTCTCGACCCAGTCGCGAAGGGAGCCGACCTCGCTGTGGCGGAGCGCGCCTCTCGCAGCCTGCGAGAGGAACACGAAGTCGCAGTGATAGCTGCGAGCGACTCGACCCGGCCCGATCCAACGAAGCGTCATCTCCGGCTCCGCGCCATGGGCGATGCGGTTGTGCACGTGGTAGGCAGACACCACCCCAAGACCCTCCAGCCGGTCGATGTTCGCGAGGTGCGGCAACGCCGACGGGCCCTGCGCAGAGCAGTTGAGATCGCCGGCGAGCACCGCCGTCTCGCCGGAGAGCTCATCCGCCCAGGCGTCGATGACCACGGAGACCTGGCCCGCGTATGAGGGCCAGC
>CAZUVW010000091.1:0-531 GCA_964623875.1 uncultured Gaiellales bacterium | reverse complement strand
TTGGCCCTGGTCTTTTTGAGCGGCTCGGGCGGCTCGCTCACGTTCTGCACCGTCCAGGTTGCGAGCAGGAGGCCGACATCGATCCCGTCGGGATCGATCATCCGCAGTGGCATCACCCAGGGGATCGCGTCACGCTCTTGGACGCGCTCGAGCCTCCACCCGTTGAACCCGAACACGGCGAGCCCTTTCCGTGGGTAGCGGCCCTTCCAGTCGAAGGACACCTCTGGCTCAGTGGCGAGCGCGGGAGCCGAGCCGCACTCCGGAACGACCAGGATGTCGCAGCCGAGTCGCAGAAGCGCCTCGCGCTTTCGGTCGGCACCCATGCGGCAGTTCCACGTCCCGAGCGTCAGCAGCCCCACCTCGCGAGCTTACGCGGATGCCTGTCACGAGCGGCCCGCTCAGCCGTACTGGGTGCGCTCGATCTGGTCGAGCGCCTGCCGGATGTCGGCGAGGGCGCCCATCAGCTCGCGATGGCGAGCGTCCGCACCGTGCTCGAGCTCGCGCTCGAGTCGCTCCTGGGTTTCCGCGATC
>CAZUVW010000090.1:0-11144 GCA_964623875.1 uncultured Gaiellales bacterium | reverse complement strand
GGCTCGCCCCCGGTGATCACGAGGATCTCCGTGCCGATCGCAACGGCGTCGTCGGACGGCCGCCGAACGCGGCCGACGACCGCGGTGAGCGGTCAGGAGTCGCCGGTGCGACGGGAGCGGACCGCCTGCGTGACGATCTTGGCCCAGAGCAGGAAGATCGCCGCGGTCGCCCCCAGGACGATCACGGCGATGGGCGCGAGGAGCGCCATCTGCTGGAGGTCGTACTTCGTCACGGCCGCACCGACGAGCCACACGAGCAGCACGCCGACGATCGCGCCGAGCATCACCTTGCGGTCGCGCGTCATGTGCCCAGGCTAGCCTGGGCACATGAGCTCCGGCGACGGCAACTACGCCTCGGGCGACGACGTGACGCTCGAGTTCCTCGGGTACCGCTACGCCTTCGGCGCGCGGGACTTCGAGGAGCGCGTCACCGCCGCCGCGGTCCGTCTCGGCCTGATCGGGTCGAACGACCTCGACGAGGAGGAGGTCGCCGACCTCGTGGAGCTCGCGGCGGACGGCCGCATCGCCGAGGCGCGCAGCCCGCTCGGGTCGTACCTCGTGCGGCACTGGGAGCGAATCGCGCTCGTCGACGGCGAGTCGCTCGTCTACTGGCTGCGCAAGCTCGTGTTCCGCGGGGCCTACCTCGACCACCGTGTGAAGGAGGGCCTGCTCGAGGTGACCTGGGACGAGGAGAGCGCCGACTTCGGCTACGCCGAGCCTCAGGGCGGCCGGGCGCTGCTCGAGCTCGCCCCGACGCCGTCGTGGCACGAGGTGCAGTTCCGGCGCTGACCCCGCGCCACCCGCGGCTCGACGGCAGATCAGAGGGCGTCGGGCGTCGCGGAGAAGCCGAGTCGCTGCTCGGGCTCCGGGAGGCCGACCCGGATCTCTCGCACGGCGCCGAGGGGGACGATCAGCTCCTCCGGAGCCCCGTCGATGCAGTGCGGGCAGAAGCTGATGAAGCCGAAGCCCGGCTCGGCGGACAGCGAGCGAAGCCGGTGGAGCGACCCGTCGAACAGCTCGATCGTGACGGCGGCCTCCGGGATGCCGTGCTCCTCGGCGAAGGCCTCGATCCGCCGATGGATGCGCTTGACCAGCTCCTCCAGCGGGCCGGCCATGCCGGGCGTCCAGATCGCCTGGCTCAGAACAGCCCCTCCGGTGAGGTCGGCTGGCCGCCGCCGGCGCCGACGTGGGCACGGCCGAGCGCCGTGATCACCCGCCCCCGAGGCGTGCGCTGCAGGAACCCGAGCTGCAGCAGGTACGGCTCGTAGACGTCCTCGAGCGTGTCGGGCTCCTCCCCGAGCGCCACCGCGAGCGTGGAGAGCCCCACGGGGCCGCCGCCGAACTTGAGGGCGATCGCCTCGAGCAGGTCCCGATCGATGCGCTCCAGCCCCTCGTCGTCGACCTCGAGCAGGTCGAGCGCCTCGCGGGCGACGGCGGCGGTGATCGCGCCGTCGTGGCGCACCTGCGCGACGTCGCGCACCCGCCGCAGGATGCGGTTGGCGATGCGCGGCGTCCCCCGCGAGCGACGCGCGATCTCCTCGGCCGCGTCGTCCTCGAGCGGAGCGCCGAGGATCCCCGCGGAGCGGTGCACGATCGCGCCGAGCTGCTCGGCGTCGTAGTAGCCCAGCCTGAACGTGAGGCCGAACCGGTCGCGCAGCGGCGTCGTCAGCAGGCCGGTCCTCGTCGTCGCGCCGACGAGGGTGAAGTGCGGCAGGTCGATCGTGAGCGTTCGGGCGGCCGGGCCCTGCCCCACGACGATGTCGAGCCGGTAGTCCTCGAGGGCGGGGTACAGGATCTCCTCGATCGACCGGTTGAGGCGGTGGATCTCGTCCACGAACAGGACGTCGTGCTCCTCGAGCCCGGTGAGGATCGCCGCCATGTCGCCCTTGCGCTCCAGAGCCGGGCCGGCGACGGTGCGGATCCCCACCCCGAGCTCCTCGCGCACGATCTGGGCGAGCGTGGTCTTGCCGAGACCCGGCGGGCCGACGAGCAGGACGTGGTCGAGCGCCTCGCCACGCGCCTTCGTCGCGTCCAGCGCGATGCCGAGCTGCTCCTTGATCCGCTCCTGACCGACGAAGTCGTCGAGCCGTCGTGGCCGCAGCGACCGCTCGAGCTCGTCCTCGATCGGGTCCAGCACAGGGGTCGTGATGCGCTCGCTCACGGCCACCTAGCGTACGTTCGCCACCGGTCGGCGAGGTGCGAATCCGCTTCGCGGACTCGCACCTAGGAAGACCCCGTGGCCCGGGCGCGCCCCCGTTCACGGCGGTAGAGCACTTCGTGGCTCTGAGCCACAAGCACGTTCGCTCACGCTCGCTTCCTCCCAACCGCCGCGCCTTCGCGAACGGCTTCCGGGGGTGGCATCCCCAAACGCCCGAGCACGCCAGCCGCGCGCACGGCACGAACGCGCGCCGGCCCCCTTGCCACGGTCGAGCGGCGCGAGCGCACGCCCCCGCCGACGCGGGCGCGCAGGCGCGCCCCCTTCAGGGATCTGCCCCCCCGTCCGCCGCAGGCGGACCCGGGGGATCAAGCGGCGGGACTCCGCTTCTGTCGAGTCCCGCTTCGCGCAAGCAGGACCAGCCGGATGCGCTCCTCGACCGGCAGCTCCGGATCGACCGAGGCGAGCGCCTGCTCGGCCTCGAGCACGCTGTAGCCGAGCTCCACGAGCGCATCCCGCGCCATGAGCTGGGCCGGCGGACCCCCGTCCGGCGCAGCGGCGACGCCGATGCCGATCTCGGCCCCGGAGTCGAGGCCGACCTTCTCGCGCAGCTCCAGCACGATCCGCTCCGCCGTCTTCTTGCCGATCCCCGGGATCGCCTGGAAGCGCGCATGGTCGCCGAGCACGATCGCCCGGCGCAGGTCGTCGGCCGACGAGGCCGAGACGACCGCCAGCGCGACCTTCGGGCCGATCCCGCTCACCGTGAGCAGCTGCGTGAAGAGCTCGCGCTCGCTCGCAGTCGCGAAGCCGAACAGCTGGAGCGCGTCCTCCCGGACGTGGAGGTACGTCTCGACCACGACGGTCCCGCTCGGCTCGGCCTGCCGCAGGACGGAGGGCGTCGCCGCGACGAGGTAGCCGACGCCTCCGACCTCGACGACGATCCCGTCCGGTGTGTGACCGGCCAGCACCCCGGTCAGCCGCGCGATCACGGGCGCCTCACGACGCGAGCCTGGCGAGCGGGGGCAGCAGCGCGTGGCAGATCGCGACCGCGAGGGCGTCCGACTCGTGGGAGGTGCCGGGCTCGTCCGCCATGGAGAGGATGGTGCGCACCATCCGCGCGACCTGCGCCTTGTCCGCGCGACCGTAGCCGCAAACGGCTTGCTTCACGCGCGCCGGTGCGTACTCGGCGCACGGCAGGCCGGCGTTCGCGGCCGCGACGAGCGCGACGCCGCGCGCCTGACCGACGAAGAGCGCGATGCGGGCGTCGGCGCCGACGAACGACTCCTCGACCGCCACCGCCTCCGGCGCGTGCTCCACGATGAGCGCGCTCACCCCGGCGTAGATCGTCCTGAGGCGCTCTTCGGGGCGGTCCCGCCGGGTGGTGCGCCAGCAACCGCCGGTGACCCGCCTGATGCGTCCGTCTCGCTCCTGGACGATCCCGTAGCCGCACGCAGCCGTCCCTGGGTCGATGCCGAGGACCTTCACGGGCGGAGGGTACGCGCCTCGCCGGACGCCCCTACCGGCCAGGAGACCGGCGGACGCACATCGCCCGTCTCAGGGGTCGTGCGCTCAGGAGGCGACGGCCTCGAGGAGGCTCTCGGGGATGTCGAAGTTGGCGTAGACGTCCTGGACGTCGTCGCTGTCCTCGAGGCCCTCGACCAGGCGCACCACCTTGCGGGCGGTCGCCTCGTCGGCGATCGCCACGGTCACCTTCGGCACCATCGACAGCTCGGCCGACTCGATCGCGAAGCCCGCCTGCTCGAGCGCTCCCCGCACGGCGGCGAGCATCTCCGGCGCGGACGCGACCTGGAACACGTCGCCGTCGCGCTCCACGTCGTCGGCGCCCGCGTCCGCGGCCGCGAGCACGAGGTCGTCCTCGTCCGTGCCGTCGGCCGCGACGAGCACCACGCCCCGGCGCTCGAACTGCCAGGCGACGGCCCCGGTCGCGCCGAGGTTGCCGCCGTGCTTGGTGAAGAGGTGGCGGACGTCGGACGCGGTGCGGTTGCGGTTGTCCGTCAGCGCCTCGACGAGCACCGCCACGCCCTCCGGGCCGTAGCCCTCGTAGACCACCGTCTCGAAGGAGGAGCCGTCACCCCCCTCCCCTGTCCCCTTCGCGATCGCGCGCTCGATGTTGTCCTTCGGCATCGAGTACGAGCGTGCCTTCTCGATCGCGTTCTGGAGCGCGAGGTTCGTCGCCGGATCGCCACCGCCCTCCTTCGCCGCGACCATGATCGCGCGCGAGAGCTTCGAGAAGAGCTTGCCCCGCTTCGCGTCGGCGGCGCCCTTCTTGTGCTTGATCGTCGACCACTTGCTATGCCCTGACACCCTGCTCCTCCCTGACCAGCTCGAGGAAGCGCCGGTGGACGCGCGCGTCGTCCGTCAGCTCGGGATGGAAGGACGCGACGAGCACACGGCCGTCTCGCAGGAGCACCGGGTCGCCGTCGAGCCGCCCGAGCACCTCGACGCCCGCTCCGACGTCCCGCACGCGTGGAGCGCGGATGAACACACCGCGGAAGGGGACGTCGTCGCCGACGAGATCGACCTCCGCCTCGAAGCTCGCCACCTGGCGGCCGTACGCGTTGCGGTCGACCTCGAGGTCGACCAGGCCGAGGTGCGCGCGGTCGAGGACGATCATCCCGGCGCAGGTGCCGAAGATGGCTCCGTCGAACGTCCGCAGCGCGTCGTCGAGGCCGTAGAGCTCGGCGAGCCTCGTGATCGTCGTCGACTCGCCGCCGGGCAGGACGACCCCGTCGAGCCCGTCGAGCTGCTCTGGCAGCCGCACCTCGACGACCTCCACGCCGAGCCGGCGCAGCACGCGTGCGTGCTCCCGGAACGCGCCCTGGAGGGCGAGCACGCCGATGCGCAGTCCGTCACACGCCATCAGCACATGGTATCGGGGGTCGCCGCGGCGCCGGGCTGTGCGCTACCAGCCGCGGACTTCGAGCCGCTCGTGCTCGGCGAGCCCCGCCGCCGAGATGCCGACCATCGGCTGTCCGAGCCCCGCCGACACCTCGGCGAGGATCTTCGGCTCGGCGAAGTGCGTCGTCGCCTCGACGATCGCGCGGGCGCGACGGGCGACGTCCTCGGCCCAGCCGTCCGGGTCGAGCTGCTTGTCGCGTCCGGACTTGAAGATGCCGGAGCCGACGAAGACGCCGTCGGCGCCCAGCTGCATGCAGAGGGCGGCGTCGGCAGGAGTGGCGATCCCGCCCGCGGTGAACGTCACGACCGGCAGCCGGCCGTTCTCGGCCACCCAGCGCACGAGCTCGTAGGGCGCGCCGTTCTGCTTCGCCGCGCTGTAGAGCTCCTCCTCGCGCAGCCCCTGGAGCCGACGGATCTCGCCAAAGACGGTGCGCATGTGCGTGACGGCGTTCACGATGTCGCCGGTGCCGGCCTCGCCCTTGGTGCGGATCATCGCTGCGCCTTCCGCGATCCGGCGCAGCGCCTCGCCCAGGTTCGTCGCCCCGCAGACGAACGGCACCGTGAACGCGTGCTTGTCCACGTGGTGCTCGAGATCCGCGGGCGTGAGGACCTCGGACTCGTCGATGTAGTCGACCTCGAGCGCCTCGAGGATCTGCGCCTCGACGAAGTGGCCGATCCGGCACTTCGCCATCACGGGGATCGAGACCGCCTGCTGGATCGCGCGGATCATCTCGGGATCGGACATGCGCGCGACCCCGCCGTCGCGGCGGATGTCGGCCGGCACGCGCTCGAGCGCCATCACCGCGCAGGCACCGGCCTCCTCCGCGATCCGCGCCTGGTCGGCGTCCACGACGTCCATGATCACCCCGCCCTTGAGCATCTCGGCGAGGCCGGTCTTGACGCGGAGCGTGCCGATCTCCGTCATGCGTTGATTGTAACCGCGTGGGCGTGATCGCCGGGCTGGCGCCCGGCGAACACGCCCAGGGAGAGGGGTCGAACCGCTACTGCTGGGTGGGCGGGGTGCCCTCGGCGACGTCCGAGGCGGCGTCGGCCGCGTCGCTGGCGGCGTCCGAGGCTGAGGTGGCTGCGCCCGCGGCGGCGTCCTGCACGGCGTCGGTGGCCGCACCCGCCGCTTCGCCCGTCGCCTCGGCTGCGCCGGTCGCAGCGTCCGCTGCCGTCTCGACTGCTCCCTCTGCGGCGCCGGTCGCCTCTGCAGCCGCTTGCTCGGCGCCCTGCGTGGCCGACGTCGCCGCGTCCTTCGCGGCTGTGGCGGCACCCGCCGCGGCCGCCCCGGCGGCGCCGAGCTGCTCACGCACGCTCGCGACGCTCTCGCCGGCGGCCTGCATGTTCATCACCGCGCCGACGACGATCGCGATCGCCAGGGCGAGGCCGAGCCAGGCCCAGAACGTGCGGAACTCGTTGTCCGCCACGAACTTGATGAACGTGAACAGCACGAGCAGGATCGCCAGGAAGGCGCTGACCATGGCGGGGCCCACCGGGAGCGTGACCGAGATGTTGGCCAGCCTGAGGGCCTCCCAGACCAGGAGGGCGATCGCGAGCAGGCCCGCCAGCACGCCCCAGCCGTTCCACATGCTGGCGCCGGCGGTCGCGATGTCGCCGAACTCGACCTCCTGCCAGTTGAAGAACGAGACGATCAGGAACGCGATCGTCCCTGCGACGACGAGCTTCGCTCCGTGCGAGAGCTTCGAGATGTCCATTTTGCGAGCGTTCCTTTCGAGACGAGGGGCCTCCAGCCTCGCATTCGGCGGGCCGATGTGCAAGGAATACTCCCTGCGGCGGCTGGACTCCTCTCCCCGCAGGCGCCACCGCGCCTGGCCCCGAGGTCGAGTCGTCGCCGGGGAGCCGCGCGAGCGGCTCCCCGTCTGCGCGGGCGACGATCGCCGGGGCACGTGCGCGGAGCGGCAGCGCCCCGCGGTCGGCCGAGCGGCGTGTGGCGCGGTAGGATCGCGACGTGCCGGGAAGCGTGGACGACGTCAAGCGCGTGCCGCTGTTCAGCGGGCTCAACCAGCGGCAGCTCAAGCGGGTCGCGCGTGCGTTCGGCGAGCGCGACTACGCGGCCGGGCGGACGATCGTGCGCGAGGGCGAGATGGACGGCATCGGCTTCTTCATCGTCACCGACGGCAGCGCCGCCGTGCACGTCGGCGGGCAGCGGGTCGGCACGCTCGGGCCGGGGGACTACTTCGGCGAGCTCGCGCTGATCAACAGAGCGGAGCGCTCGGCGACGATCGTCGCCGAGACCGACGTCCGCTGCCTGATGACAGCCTTCTGGGACTTCCGCAAGCTCGCGAGCGCGAACCCCGACATCCTCTGGAAGCTCCTCGAGCACCTCGCCGCCGTCCTCGCCGCCGAGCGCGAGCGCCGGGCACGCGCCGAGGCCCAGAACCTCTAGCAGCGGCGTCTGGCGGTGCGCTCGCCGCGGCCTCGGCCGCGACGGCCCCGTCGAGCCGTGGGCGGAGAGCCGGTCGAGCTGCTCCCCGCCTGTCCGCACTGTGAGGTTCTGTCCAGGAATGATCCAAGTCGATGGAGGCGTCGTATCTCGGTCACACCGACCACGAAGGAGTGACCATGTCTCAGGCTCTCACCCGCTCGAAGCTCACGTTCGTCGCCGTCGCGGTCGCGGCCCTCGTCGCCGCCTTCGCTGCCGCGACGGCCGGCGCCTCGTCGTCGAGCTTCGGCAAGACCGTCCTCACGACCGACGGCCGCACGTCGACCACGCTCGTCAAGAGCCTGATCGTGCCGCTGCCCGCCGACGGCGCCGGCTTCGGCGTCGCGTCGCTGCTGCCGCCGCGGCTTCGCTTCTCGTTCCCGATCACGAGCCCCGTCAGCCTCACCGCTCCTTTCGCTCACTCCGGCGGGATCACGTTCCTCAACGTCCGCAACGGCAAGCGGGCGACCGTGAAGAGCTTCGTGATCGACATCCCGAAGGCCGAGCTGCGCGCGGACGTCGTCGGGGTGGGCGGCGGCGTGGCGATCGCCAGCCTGTCCAACGTCAACGCGACGACGCTCACCGCGGACGTGCGCCTCAACGCCGCCGCGGCCGGTGTCCTCAACGGCGCGCTCGACACCGGGATCTTCGCCGACGGCCTCCTGCTCGGCACCGCGAAGATCATGCCGGCGAGCTGACGCTCCCGCCGAGCGGCTCGACGGGGCCCCGGCATCGCCGGGGCCCCGTGCGACGGGAGATGTCCGGCTCGCGAGCGGTGGGGTCGCGAAGCGCCGCTGCGAGGAATTGGGCCCGCCTGGACTCGAACCAGGGACCTACCGATTATGAGTCGGCTGCTCTGACCAGCTGAGCTACGGGCCCGCCGCGGCGAGCGTAGCGCCGGCAGCCGACACGCCGTCGGTCCCGGACCGCCCGGCAGTCCGGCGGGGCCCAGATGAGGTTCCTCCACACGACCGTCGCAGGCGACTGACACAATGAGGCCAGATGACGTCGGTGCCAGAGACCGATATCCCGTCCGCCGCCAACGGCGGCTCGCTCAAGACCTTCCACCGAGAGGTGCAGCTCAGGACGGCGGGTGGGCTCAGCATCACCGACATCACCGACGAGGTGCAGGAGGCCGTCACCCTGAGCGGCGTGCGCGACGGCATCTGCTGCGTCTACTCGCCGCACACGACGTGCTCGGTGCGCGTCAACGAGTACGAGCGCGGGTTCCTCGAGGACTTCTCGGTGCTGCTCAAGCGGCTCGTCCCGACCGAGCACTACTACGCCCACGACGACTGGGATCGCCGCACCGAGAACATCAGCGAGGAGGACATGGGCTTCGACAACGGCCACGCCCACTGCATGTCGATGCTCCTCGGACCTGCCGGCGAGTCGATCCCCGTCCGCGACGGCGTCCTGTGCCTGGGCACGTGGCAGCGGATTCTGTTCCTCGAGCTCGACCGCGAGCGCGAGCGTCGCTGGTTGGTTCAAGTCGTCGGGCACTGATCGCGGCGCGCTCCCTGGCACTTCTGCGACGCAGAAGTGCCAGACTCACGACATGCCTGTGATCGAGAACCTGGTGATCGACGGTGAGCGGGTCGCTGCGGCCGAGGGACGCACGTTCGACACCGTCAACCCGGCGACCGGCGAGGTCTTCCGCACGATCGCCGAGGCCGGCGCAGAGGACGCCGACCGCGCCGTGCGCGCCGCGGCGCGCGCATTCGAGGACTGGGGCTCGCGCACCGCGATCCAGCGCGCGAAGGTTCTCTACCGCTGGGCCGACCTGATCGAGGAGCACGTCGACGAGCTCGGCCTGCTCGAGACGCGCGACATGGGGATGGCGCTCGGTGACGCTCGCTGGTGCGCCGGCAACGCAGCCGCCGTGATGCGCTACTACGCCGGCGCGGTCGACAAGCTCTTCGGCTCGACGATCCCGGTGGATCGAGACGGGATCGTGCTCACCTTCCGCGAGCCGATCGGCGTCGTCGCGCTGATCACGCCCTGGAACTTCCCGCTCAACATCGCGAACTGGAAGACCGCGCCGGCGATCGCCGCGGGCAACGCCGTCGTTCTCAAGCCCGCCAGCCTCTCGCCGCTGACCGCGCTGCGCTACGCCGAGCTCGGGCTGGAGGCAGGGCTCCCGCCAGGCGTGCTCAACGTCGTCCCCGGACCTGGCCGCGCGGTGGGTGATGCGCTGGTCGAGCATCCGCTCGTCGGCAAGGTCGGCTTCACCGGCTCGACGGAGGTCGGGATCGAGATCGCGCGGAAGGCCGCCGGCACGATCAAGCGCGTGACGCTCGAGCTCGGCGGCAAGAGCGCCTGCATCGTGTTCGCCGACGCCGACCTCGAGAAGGCGGGTCGTCTGGCGCCGTTCTCCGTCTTCGAGAACGCGGGTCAGGACTGCTGCGCGCGCTCGCGGCTGCTCGTCGAGGAGTCGGCCAAGGACGAGCTGCTCGAGCACTACGTCGCCGCGACCCGCGCCATCGTCGTCGGCGACCCCGAGGCCGACGGCACGCAGATGGGGCCGCTCGTGTCGGCCGCGCAGCGCGAGACGGTCGAGGGCTACGTCGCGCAGGGCGTCGCCGAGGGCGCGACCGTGCTCGAGGGCGGCAACAGGCCCGAGGGTCTGGACCGCGGGTTCTTCCTGCGCCCCACCATCCTCGACGGGTGCACGAACGAGATGACGGTCGCACGCGAGGAGATCTTCGGGCCGGTCGTGTCGGTGATCACCTTCCGCGACGAGGCGGAGGCGATCCGACTGGCGAACGACACGCCCTACGGCCTCTCGGGCTCGCTCTGGACTCGCGACGGCGGCCGCCAGCTCCGCGTCGCTCGGGCGCTGCGCACCGGCGGGCTCGGCGTCAACTCGAACAGCTCGGTGTTCCCCCAGGCGCCCTTTGGCGGCTACAAGATGAGCGGGACGGGGAAGGAGCTCGGAATGGAGGGGCTCGTCCACAACACCGAGCTCAAGAGCGTCTTCGTCTCGACCGAGCGGTAGTGGATCCACACCCGCCCACCGAGCCGCTCGCCCGGCGCGGTGCCGCAGCGCTCGGCGACGACATCGCCATCGGCCGGACGACCGCCCGGGAGGTCGTCGAGGCGGCCCTCGAGCGGATCGAGGCGATCGAGCGGGCAGGCTCGCCCCAGGCGCTCTCGTCCGTGATCGCCCTCGCGCCCGACGCTGTCGCCGCCGCGACGGCGCGTGACCGCGAGCTCGCAGCGGGCAGACGACGCGGGCCGTTGCACGGCGTGCCCGTGCTGGTGAAGGACAACGTCGAGGCGACCGGGCTCCCGGGATCGGCTGGCTCGCTCGCCCTCGCGGGCCGCCCCGTGCTCCGCGACGCGCCGCTCGTCGCGCGCCTGCGAGACGCCGGCGCAGTCGTGCTCGGCGCGACCAACCTCTCCGAGTGGGCGAACATCCGCTCCCCTCGCTCGGCGAGCGGCTGGTCGGCGGTCGGCGGGCTGACGCGCAACCCGTGGGCGCTCGACCGCAGCGCGGGCGGATCGTCGTCGGGCTCCGGTGCCGCCGTGGCGGCCGGTCACGCGCCGCTCGCGATCGGCACCGAAACCGACGGCTCGATCACCTGCCCTGCGTCGCTCACCGGCAGCGTCGGCCTCAAGCCC
>CAZUVW010000089.1:0-11268 GCA_964623875.1 uncultured Gaiellales bacterium | reverse complement strand
CGCTCGACGGCGTCGTACCCGCGCTCGCGCAGCAGGGTCGCGAGCTCGGACGAGCGCGCGTCGACCCCGACCACGAGCCGCGTGCCCGCCCGGTCGAGGCCGGCCAGGCGCCCCGCATGCACGACGGCTCCGTCGCCGAGGATGACGACGGCGTCGCAGATCCGCTCTGCCTCCTCGAGATGGTGCGAGGAGATGACGATGTCGATCCCGAACTCGCTGCCGATCCGCCGGATGAGGGCGAGCATGTCGTCTCGCTGCAGGGGATCGAGGCCGTCGGTCGGCTCGTCGAGCAGCACCAGCTCCGGGTCGTGCGCGATCGCCCCTGCGAGCTTCACGCGCTGGCGCTGCCCCGTGGACATCGTGCCGATCGGCCGGAAGCGCTCCTCACCGAGACCGACCTGCCAGAGCGCGTCGTTCGCGCGCTGGATCGCCGCACGTGCCGGGAGGCCGTGCAGCTCGGCGAGGTGCCGGACGAGATCGGCTGCGTGGACGTCGGGCGGCAGGTTGTGGTGCTCGGGGGCGTAGCCGATCCGAGCGCGCACGCCGATGCCCGCCGTCTGCGGATCGTGGCCGAGGACGACCAGCTCGCCGGCATCGCGCCGGCGCAGACCGAGGACGAGCGCGATGAACGTCGTCTTGCCCGCGCCGTTCGGTCCGAGGAGCCCGGTGACGCCGTGCCCGATCTCGACGGAGAGCTGGTCGAGGGCGACGGTCGAGCGATAGCGCTTCGTCACACCGGCGGCGCTGACGATCGCCGTCGAGTCGGCGCTCATGCGCCTGCCCGTGGGGCCCGCGCCCGTCGTGTCGTGCGTCGCGCTCGCGGCGACCGAACCGTCTGGCGCTCCATCCCGGGGATTGTCCCACGTCACGGCCCGCGCTGCGTGGGCACGGCGCGAGCGGTGTTCGGATTCCGTGAAGGTCGAGGGTGTCGCCCCGGATCTGAGGCACGGTAGGTCGATGCGGGCCTGGCTCCCCCCGGCCGTCGTCCTCGCAGTCGCAGCCCTCGCGTCCGCCGTGACGGTCTCCGGCGGAAGCGCGGCGGACGCGACCGCGATCGCCGCGTCGGCCGGGACGTGGCGCGTCGTCCCGCCGTCTGCGCCACGCGCGATCGAGGGGTACGCATCGCAGACCAGCGTCGCCCCGGGTGAGATCCTCGACCTGCACGTCGGGACGACACCCGCCGAGCGATACCGGATCGAGGTCCACCGCATCGGCTGGTACGGGGGCACGGGCGGCCGACGGATCGCCTGCGTTCCCCGGGGATGCACGACCGACCTCGACGGCAGCCCCCGCCCGATGCCGGAGCCCGATCGCCGCACGGGTGAGACGCGGGTCGACTGGCCGATCACCGATCGCGTCTCGGTGCCGGCCACGTGGCGGAGCGGCTACTACGTCGCCAAGCTCGTCCTCACGGCCGGCCCGAACGCCGGTCGGGCGGCGGCCGTCCCCTTCGCCGTGCGCAGACCGGCCGCTGCACGACCGAGGATGCTCGTCGTGCTGCCCGTGAACACGTGGCAGCAGTACAACGCCTGGGGCGGCGTCAACACGTACACGGACGGGGCGGCAGCGGTGAAGGTCTCCTTCGACCGACCGTACGCGCACGGTCTGAACAAGCCGCTCCTCGACTACCCGGTCGTGCGCTTCGTCGACCAGTTCGACTACGACGTCGGGTACGTGACCGACGTCGACGTCGACCGCGACCCGTCGCTGCTGCTGCGGACGCGGCTCGTCGTCGTCCCCGGCCACAGCGAGTACTGGACGAAGAAGATGCGCGACGGCTTCGAGCGCGCGCGCGACGCGGGCGTGAACCTCGCCTTCCTGAGCGGCAACACCGGGTACTGGCAGACGCGGTACGGCAACCGCACCCGTCGCACGCTCTACCAGTTCCGCTCGGCCACGCTCGATCCGACGGCCAACCCCGCCCTGGAGACCGTCCGCTGGCGCGACGCCCCCGTGAGCCGACAGGAGTGCGAGCTGATCGGCGTGCAGTGGCAGGGCGGCCATCCGTCCACCGACCCCGGCGTGCACTCCTACGTCGTCGTGAAGGGCGCGCTCTCCCACCCCTGGTTCGCCGGCACCGGGTTCCGGGCGGGCGACCGCGTCCGCGGCGCCGTGGGGTACGAGTGGGACGCGATCGCACCCGAGTGCGCGAGAACGAACCGGCGGCTGCGCGTGCTGTTCCACTACGCGGGCAGGCGCACCCCGCAGCGGGAGGGCGTGTACACGTCCACGTTCCACTCGACCAACGCCGACCTCGTCACGTACAGGGCGCCGTCGGGCGCGACCGTGCTCGCGGTCGGCTCGATCGACTTCGGCTGGACGCTGACCGGCAGCGCCGACGGCGGGAAGGTGGGTCCGGGCGTCACGCGGGCCGAGACGCCGCCCGACCGTCGGATGCAGCGCCTCGTGCGCAACGCCTTCGATGCGCTGACGCTCTCGGGCTCGTAGCGCGCCACCCGCGCAGGGCCGCTAGTCGCTCGACCCCGCGTCGACTGCGACCGCCCCTGCCGCGTCCGGCTCGTGGACCAGCTCGACGAAGACGCACGGTCGCTCGTCACCGGGCAGCGGCGACGAGCCGACCGCGACGACCAGGAGCTCGCCCGGCGCCTGCGGGGCGTCGATCCGGTCTCCGGCGGCCGGCACGGCTCCCACGAGCTCGACGAGCTGGTGGCCGCCGGCGCTCGGCACCAGCGCGAGGAACGCGCCCGTCGCCGGCTCGCTCGCCGACGACGCGGTGCTGCTCCGACCGGTGAGCTGCTCGACCATGCTCGCGAGCTGGTCGACGCGCGTGTGCAAGTCCGTCCGCCCTGCAGCTGCCGCAGGGCCGCCTTCCAGTCGCTGGAAGCGCCAGTCGATCGACGAGGCGAGGCGCTCCAGCCTGCTGACGAAGGACTCCTTCAGGGCCGCGACCTCCTCCTCCGACACGCCGCCGCCGCCGCCAGCACCTCGGTCGACCCGCGCCCGCAGCTCCTCGATCCTCCGCGTCAGCTCCGCGAGCCGCTGCCCCACGTCTGTGCCCGCGCCGAGGCGCTCGACCAGCGCTCTCTCGCGCCGCGCGAAGTGCTCGACGAGCGAGCGCTCCTGCTCCATCACCCTGTCCGAGAGTCGCTCCAGGTCGCGGGCGAGCTGCGCCAGCTCCGGAGCGGACGGTCCCTGCGCGGACGACGGCGCCGCACCGCCGGCGAGCGCCAGTGGGGTGGCGCCGCCAGCGACCGCCGCAGCCTGCGCTGCAAGCGCGTGGCGCTCCGCATCCCATGCCTGCTCGAGGCGCTGCAGCTCGGCCTCCAGGGTTGAGCGCACGGACTCCACGGCACCGCCGAGGGCTGCGACGTCGGCGCGCAGATCGTCGTCGGGCGCGTCCTGGCTCGCGATCGCGGACTCCATGCGATCGAGGCGGTCGAGCACCGTCCCGAGCTGCGCCGTCGTCCGCTCGGACACGGCGTCGAGCTGCTCGCGCACAGCGCCGATCGCGCCCTCGGTCGCGCGGGCGGCGGCCTCGGCACGGGCCTCGGCCTCGCCGAGGCGGCTCTCGACCGCGCCGACGCGGGCCTCGAGCGCGTGCAGCGGGGCGACCGCGACCTGGAGCTCCTCAACCGCGACGAGCAGGGACGCGACGGTCGAGGCCGGCGCGGTCCCCTCCAGCCGGATGCGGAGCTCGGCGAGCGCGGCCTCCAGGGCCCCCGCGCCGGCTGCGACGGTCGGATCGCCGTCGCGACGCTCGCGGAGCGCGGCGACCTCCGCCCGCAGGTCGTCCACCCGCGCACGCAGCTGCTCGACCTGTCCCGCCCCGTCGGCCTGGCGCTCGGCGAGCTGCTCGACCCGTGCAGCGACCCCCGCCACCGCAGCCTCGGCGGCAGGGCCGAGCGCGTCGGCCGACAGGGCCTCGACCCGATCGGCGAGGCCCGTCACGCGCACGAGCAGCTCGTCGCTCGCATCCGGTCGCTCGGCGAGCTCCGCCAGCGCCGCTCTCAGCGTCGCCAGATCGACGGCGAGCCCCTCGACGGAGGCGACGCGTCCGGCGACGTCGGCGACCGTCTGCGCGATCGTCTCGACCGACTCCACCGAGCGAGCGAGAGCGACGACGCTCGCACCGAGCTCGTCGAGTCGCTCGGCGAGCCCGGGCTCACCCGCGGGGCGGCTCGCGACCTCGGCGAGCTCGTCGCGGACGGCGCGGAGGCTCTCGGCCAGCTCGTCCGTCCTGGACGATCGAGCCGAGAGCTCGTCGACACGGGTGGGGAGGGTGGCGAGGCCGTCGACGACCGCGCGCAGCGCGGCGAGATCGTCGGCCGTCTGCGCGGCGGTCGCGCCGAGCGCGTCGAGCTCGGTCGTCGCCGACACCACGTCCTCGACCGAGTCCCGCAGCTCCGCGACCTGCTGCTCGACGCGCGCGCCGGCGTCCGACAGCTCCTCGATGCGCTGCGGGGCGGAACCGAGCTCCACAACGGTCGCTGCCAGCGCCGAGAGATCGTCGTGCGCCCGGGCCGCGACGTCGGTGGCAGCCTCGATGCGCTCGCCCAGCCCGGCGAGTGCCTCCTGCAGCCCGTCCGGACCGGAGGACGCCTCGGCGAGCACCGCGAGCGCCTCGACGCTGCGACTCAGCTCCGCGACGCGATCGACGAGCTCGGGGTCGCCCGGCGGCCGGGCACCCAGGGCCTCGACGGCGCCTCGCAGGGCGTCGAGCTCCGCGCGTGTTGCGAGCTCGGCCCCCGATGCCGCCGCTTCGTCCACTCGACTCGTGAGCGCGCCGACGTCCGCCAGCGCGCGGGCGAGCACGTCTGGCTCTGGCAGGTGCGCGGTGCGCGCATCCAGCGCCTCGACCGCGAGACGCAGCGCCTCGAGATCGCCCAGCGCTCCCGCGAGCGCCGCGACGTCCTCCGCCCGCGCCACGTGCTCGAGCGCTCCCTGGAGCGTCGCGAGCCGCTGGGTCGTCGCGTGGATCTCCTGGACGAGGTCGGGGTCGACCTCGATCGGCTGGTCGATCGCGATCTCGAGCGCCGCCACCCGCGCGGCCAGAGCGTCCTCGCGCCGCTGGATCTGCTCGAGCGCGTCGTCACCGGCATCGGCGATGCGCTCTGCGCGCACCGAGTCCTCGAGCGCGCGCATCGCGAAGCGGAGATCCTCGACGTCCTCGGCGGTGGCACCCGTCTCGACCCGCTCGGCGACGCCCGGCGGCGGCAGGATCTGCGCCGGGCTGTCGCTCCACTGGTCGGCGAGCGCGCTCGCGAGCTCGAGGCGCGAGATCGCTCCCATCTCCACGAGGATCGGGCCGAGCGGCTGCCCCGTCTCCGTGCTGCGTCGCCGGGCCTCGTCGAGCTTCTCGACGTCCACCGCGCCAGCTGCGATCAGCAGCGAGCCGACGTCCACGGAGATCTCGTGGCGGCGGTAGGCGGCGACGACCTCGGCGACCTGATCCGGGTGGATCGTGAAGAGGTACTGCAGGACGTCCTCGAGCTCACCGCCGTTCGCACGTTGATGCTCCAGGGCCTCCGCGAGCTGCGCAGGGGTCACAAGCCCGCGCTCGACGAGAAGAGCCCCGGTCACCCGTGCGGAGGTGACGGTCGAGCCCACCGCCATCCGTATCGGCGGTCGTCGCCGACCAGTCCGTCCCTCGTTCGGAGGATGCCCGGCGCCTCGACGACGCGGGCGATGGCTCAGTCGGCTCGCTCGAGGTAGACGCAGGCGCGCCGGTCGAGCGGCAGCGGCGAGCGCGTGATGCGGACCGCGCGGTGCGCTCCCTCCACGCCGTCGACCTCGACGACCGCGTCGAGCGCGGGAACAAGGCCGTCCATCGCGGTCAGGCGGTAGCCGTCGGCAGTGGGGACGAACGCGACGAAGCCTGCAGACGGCGGATCGAGCGGCTCGCCGGCGATACGGGCATCAGCCTCGACGACCGCTGCGCCGAGCCGCTCGATCGAGCGACGAAGCGCGGTGCCGGCTTCGACGTACGCCTGCTCGCTCGCGACCAGCCGCTCGCCGAGCCCCGCCAAGCCCTTGCGCAGCGCCCGCTCGGTCGCCTTCGTGCGCTGGTCGCCGAGCGCGATCTCCTCCTCGACCTGCCGCTGCACGACCTCGACGCGATGTCGGAGCTCGTCCACCAGGCCCGGCTGCGGCAGGGCCTGCTCCACGGCCACGAGTCGCCCGCCCGCGTGGCCGAGCCCGGCAGCGAGCTCGTCGATCCGCACGTGCAGAGCGGCGATCGCTCCGTGCAGCTCGCCCGCGACGTCGTCCAGTCGGCCCGTCGTCTCGCGCTGGGCGTGTGCGAGGCGCGCGTCGAGACCGGACTCGAGCTCCGCGCGGAGCTCGGTGAGCTCTCCCCGCGACGCGGTGTCGGCCAGCCGAGCCTCGACGCCCTCCTGCACTGCCTCCGCGACGGCGAGCGCACGAGCATCCGTCTCGGTCAGCGCGCCCTCGAGCTCGGCGAACCGCCCGACGACCTCCGCCATCCGCTCCTCGAGCACCGCCGAGAGCCCCGCCGTCGACGCCGTGACCTGCGCTGCGACCCGCTCGTCCACCTCGCCTCGTCGCACGACGTCCGCCAGGGCCTGGTCGAGCGCTGCCCGATGATCCGAGACCTGACCCGCGAGGGCCTGCAGCTCCTCGCGACCGGCGAGACGCGCGCTCGCCTCCTCGACGCGAGCGAGCACCGACGCGAGCTCGCTCTCGAGTCGCTGTGCCAGCTGCTCGGTCGCCGCCTCCGTCCGTCCCGCCCGGGCGCCGAGCTCGCCCGCGAGAGCGCCGATCTCCGTCCGTGAGACGGCGTCCGCCAGACGCGACTCGATCGCCTCGCGCACCGCTTCGACCGAGCGCGCCGCGCGGCCATCGACCTCGACGAGCTCGTGCTCGACCACGGCGAGCCGGTCGCTCGAGGCCGAGACCATCTCCTCCAGCCGGCTCGTGAGCGCGCTCGAGGCTGCTGCCACGTGCGCGGCGACCTGCTCGGCTGCCTCGTCCCGGCCGACAGCGTCCTCGACCCGTCCGGCCATCTCGGCAAGGCGGCGATCGACGTCGGCGACGGCGGCGGCGACCTCGGCCAGCCGTCCGTCGAGCGCGCCGAGCCGCCCGTCCGCGAGGTCGTTGGCGAGAACCACTTCCAGCTGCTCGAGCCGGCCGTGCACGTCACCGGCAAGCGCGCCGAGCTCCGCCCTGCTGACCGTCTCCGCGAGCCGCTGCTGGAGCGCTGTCGCGCTCTCGGCCGCGACCCGGCCGACGAGCTCCTCCAGCCCCGAGCGCACCCGGTCGAGCTCGGCCCGCAGCTCTTCGGCGATCCGGTCGACGTCACGTCGATCGGAGCCGGCCGCATCGAGCCGCACCTGCAGCACCGTGATGCGCTCGTCCAGACCCAGCACCGAGCGCTCGACCTCGTCCCGGAGCCCCTCGAACGAGATCTCCTCGAGCGCGCCGTGGAGGCCGTCGATCCGCTCGCCGAGCTCCTGCCCGACCTGAGACAGGCGCTCCTCGACCGCGGCGACCCGCTCCGCAGGTGCGAGCCGATCCAGACGGACAGCGAGCTCGGCCGCGAGGCCCGAGGCGCTCGACGCGCTCTCCTCGGTGCGCTCGATGCGCCCGAGCGCCTCGTCGATCCGTCGCCCGAGCTCGTCCAGCACGGCCTGACCCTCGGCAAGACGGTCGGCGACCTGCTGTTCGAGGCGCGCGCGCTCCGCCGTCGCGTCGCGTGAGTCGATGCGCTCCTGCAGCTCGGCAAGCGCGGCGTCGAGCTGCGTGAAGCGCTCGGCAAGGTCGCCTGGGCGGTTCGTCTCGAGGGCGTGCCGAAGCGCCTCGACGTCACGGTCGAGCGCCTCGTGGAGCGCGTCGACGTCCTCGCGGCGCGCCGCACCGCGCGCGAGGACGTCGAGCCTGGTCGAGATCCCCTCGAGCGAGGATCGGTCGGCCACCATCGCTTCGAGCGCGGCGAGCCGCTCGGCATCGGGTGCCCGGTCGATCGTCTCGGACAGCTCGCCGACGCGGGCGCGGAGCTCGTCGAGCGACGCCCGCAGCTCCTCGCTCACCACCGCCGGCGCATCCAACCGCCGCTGCAGCGCCTCCAGCGCAGACCACACCGCATCCAGCTGCGGCTCCTCCGAGCGCTGCTCCAACACCTCCAACCGCTCAGCAAGACGCTGCGCCGCCTCGTCCGACGCCACCGCAGCCACCCGCTCGGCCAACCCGCCCAGCGCCTCCTCCACCCGCGCCAACGCCTCACGATCGACCGCGCTGCCCTCCAGACGCGCCAGCGCCTCCTCCACCCGCGCAAGCGCCTCCGGATCGACGTGCGCGCCCGCGAGCTCGGCCAGCTTCTCCTCCACCCGAGCGAGGTCGCCCCGGCCGGCGAAGGCGTCCGAGAGCTCCTCGAGCCGCGACCTGATCGCCGAGAGCTCGTCCCGCAAGCCGGATCGCTCCGCGAGCTCGCTCCGGGTCTCGTCGAGCTCGCCCTGGAGCCGTCGCAGCGCATCGCCCAGCTCGGCGAGCGCGTCGGGGCCGGCCGTCTCCGCCAGCCGGACGTCGATCTCCTCCAGCCGGGCTGCCAGGGCGCTCGCCTCTGCGCGCACCGCATCGATGTCGGGCAGCTGTCGGCGGGCGAGCTCGGTGACGCGGCTGTCGAGCTCGTCGACGGCGTGGGCGAGCGCCGCGAGCTCCGATGGCGCGACGGGAGGCGGGGGCGATGCCGGTGGCACGACCTGCGAGGCCTCCCGCACGGCCGTCTCCTGCCACGGCTCCGCCTGCTTGGGCTGCGGCGGCCTGATGACCTGCAGCTCCGACCACTGCTCCGCGAGCGCGCTCGCCAGCTCGAGGCGGCCGATCGCCCCCTGCGCGACGAGGATCTCGCCGAGCCGCTCGCCGGTCGTGCGCTGCGTCTCGAGCGCGCGGTCGAGGTCGCTCTGGCTGATGGCGCCGGAGGCGACGAAGATCTCCCCGATCGGGCGGCGCGACTCGTCCGCGCCGGGACTCGGCAGCGCCACGGCCTTCGGCTTCTCCGCCTCTGCAAGCGGTGCGCTCGGCGCGTCGCGACCCGCGTGGTCGATCGCTCTCCACTGCTCCGCGAGGACGGTCGCCAGCTCGACCCGGGACACGCCGAACGAGGACACGAGGATCTCGCCGATCAGGCCCCCGTCGCGTGCCTGCAGTGCCAGCGCCTCGTCCAGCTGCGCACGCGTGACGAGCCCACGCTCGACGAAGATCTCCCCGATCATCCGGGCGGATGCGACGGCCTGGTCGCTCATACCCTCGCCTATCGGCAATCCCTCGATCGGACTACAGCCCCGGATCCCGATCCACCGATCGAGGGGTTGATCACGCCTCGCTGCGCACGACTATCGTCGCGTGGAATGGAGGTCGAGCGACTCGACGAGGGCCTCTGGCGCTGGACGGTGGCGCATCCCGCCTGGACGCCGGACGACGACTGGGATCGGATCGTCGGCTGCGTGTACCACGAGACACCGGACGCGGTGGTGCTCGTCGACCCGCTCGTGCCCGAGGACGAGCCCGAGCGCTTCTTCCGCGCGCTCGACGACGACGTCGCACGTCTGCGGCTGCCCGTCGTGACGCTGACGACGTGCCCGTGGCACGTTCGCAGCGCGGCCGTGGTCGCGGCCCGCTACGACGCGCGGACGATCGGCCCCGGAGAGGCGGAGGCCGTCGCGCTGCCGAGCGGCGTGCGCGCGATCCCCGTTCCGGCGGCGGACGAGGTGGTGTGGTGCCTCGAGGAGGCACGGACGCTCGTTCCCGGTGACACCCTGCTCGGTGACGGGGCGGGGGGTCTTCGCGTGTGCCCTGCCGCCTGGCTCGACGGCGGCGGCGCGATCTCCGACCTCGTCGACGAGCTTCGGCCGCTGCTCGCCCTGTCGGTCGAGCGCGTCCTGGTCTCGCACGGCGACCCCGTCCGCAGCGGGGGCGCGGCCGCCCTCGCCCGCGCCCTCGAGTCCGCCGGCGCGTAGTCGCCGGCTCGTGGGAGGCCGGCGTCACGCTGCCCCGTCTAGTGCGCGGCGTAGACGGCGAGCGCGTCGAGCACCGCCTTCAGGCGCCTGCCCTCGTCGGTGAGCCGGTACTCGACGCGGGGCGGACGGGCGTCGATCACGGCGCGCTCGAGCACCCCTGCCTCCTCGAGCTCGACGAGGCGCTGGGCGAGGGTGCGCGGTGGGATCTGGCCCACCGCCTGTCGGAACTCGTTGAACCGGGTCGCGCCGTCGATCGACGCCCAGAGGATGGACACCGTCCAGCGTCCCTCGAGCAGACCCGCCGCGCGGCGGACCTCCTCCGGGACGGGCGTGCAACGCCGGCAGCGGGTCACGCGCCGACGAGCGGGAGCGAGGCCGGCTCGAGGGCGTGCTGCAGCACCTCGTCGAGCGAGATCACCGGGTGGAAGGTCATCTCGTCTCGCACGTGCTCGGGCACGTCCTCGAGATCGGGGCGGTTGCGCTCGGGGATGATCACCTCGGTGAGCCCCGCGGCGTGCGCAGCGAGCACCTTCTGCTTGAGGCCGCCGATCGGGAGCACGCGCCCCTGCAGGGTCACCTCGCCGGTCATGCCGACCGTGTGTCGCACGGGCCTGCCGGTGAGCAGCGATGCGAGGGCGGTGGCCATCGTGATGCCGGCGCTCGGCCCGTCCTTCG
Source organism: uncultured Gaiellales bacterium (assembly GCA_964623875.1). Lineage (GTDB taxonomy): Bacteria > Actinomycetota > Thermoleophilia > Gaiellales > Gaiellaceae > Gaiella. Next base: position 661 of record CAZUVW010000089.1, on the reverse strand, counting down.
GGATGGCGCCGGCAGGGACGTGCAGGTGGAAGGCCCGGTCGGTGAACGCGTCCTGCTCGACGCCCAGCCGCTCGGCACGCGACCGCACGGCGGAGAGCGCGATCTGCGCGGACTCCTTCATCACCTCGCCGAGCTGGCCGGTCAGCACGAGCCGCTCGCCACCGGCGACGCTCGTCGCCTCGACGAAGAGGACGTCGCCCCCCGTGGCGTTGACCGCGAGCCCCGTCGCGACGCCCGGCACGGCGGTGCGCTCCGCCGCCTCGCGCCAGTACTTCTGACGGCCGAGGGCCTCCCGGACGGCGTCGACGTCGATCACGACAGGCGCCTCGACGGTTCCCGATGCGATCCGGGTCGCGGTCTTGCGCAGGATCGCCCCGAGCTCTCGCTCGAGCTGGCGGACACCTGCCTCGCGGGTGTACTCCGTGACCACCGCCTCCAGCGCCTCGTCGCCGAGCGCGACCTCATCCTCGCGCAGTCCGGCGCGCTCCCGCTGCCGCGGCCAGAGGTAGCCGCGGGCGATCGCCACCTTCTCGTCGGTCGTGTAGCCGTCGAAGCGGATGACCTCCATGCGGTCGAGCAGCGGCCCGGGGATCGTCTCGGCGACGTTCGCCGTCGCGATGAAGACCACCTGCGAGAGGTCGAGCTCGACGTCGAGGTAGTG
>CAZUVW010000088.1:0-11315 GCA_964623875.1 uncultured Gaiellales bacterium | reverse complement strand
CGCCAGAACCTGCTCGGCAAGCGCGTCGACTACTCGGGCCGCTCGGTGATCGTGGCCGGCCCGAGCCTGAAGCTGCACCAGTGCGGCCTGCCGAAGCTGATGGCGCTCGAGCTCTTCAAGCCGTTCATCATGAGCCGGCTGGTCGAGCGGAAGTCCGTCCAGAACATCAAGGCGGCGAAGAAGCACGTCGAGTCGATGGTCCCGGAGGTCTGGGACGTGCTCGAGGAGGTGATCGCGGAGCATCCGGTGCTGCTGAACCGCGCGCCGACGCTCCACCGCCTCGGCATCCAGGCGTTCGAGCCGGTGCTCGTCGAGGGCAAGGCCATCCAGGTGCACCCGCTCGTCTGTCACGCGTTCAACGCGGACTTCGACGGCGACCAGATGGCGGTCCACCTCCCGCTCAGCGCCGAGGCGCAGGCGGAGGCGCGGATCCTGATGCTGTCGGCGAACAACATCCTCTCGCCGGCGCACGGGCGCCCGCTCGCGACGCCGACGCAGGACATGGTGCTCGGGTCGTTCTTCCTCACCTACTGCGAGCACGACCTCGCGACCACGACGGCGGCGGAGCTCGCGGCCCAGCTCGGCGTCCAGCAGCTGCCCCGGTTCAAGTCGGAGGAGGAGGTCGAGCTCGCGCTCGAGGCGAAGAAGGAGAACGTCTCGCTGCAGGCGCCGATCGAGTACCGGCGCGGCGACGAGCTCCGGCTCACCACGCCGGGCCGCGTGATCTTCGAGTCCGAGATGGAGCGGTCGCTGGCGGCCGCGGTCCGCGGCGAGCTCGGGGAGCCGATCGTCGTGGACAACGCGCTCACGAAGCGCGAGCTCGACGCGCTGATCGATCGCCTGGTCGGAGCCTACGGCGCGTACGCCGTCGCCACGGTGCTCGACACGGTCAAGACGCTCGCCTTCCGCTACGCGACGCGGGCCGGCGTGACGATCTCGAAGAACGACATCGTCGTGCCGCCGTCCAAGGAGGCGATCCTCGCGGGGTACGAGGAGAAGGTCGCGAAGATCGAGCAGGAGTACGAGCGCGGGCTCATGACCGAGGACGAGCGGAAGGAGCGCGTGACCGCGGAGTGGACGGAGGCGACCGACGTCGTCGCCGACGCGATGCGCGACAACCTCCACCAGACGAACTCGGTCTACATGATGGCCAACTCGGGCGCCCGCGGATCGTTCAACCAGATCCGCCAGCTCGCCGGGATGCGCGGCCTGATGGTCAACCCGAAGGGCGAGATCATCGAGCGCCCGATCAAGGCCAACTTCATGGAGGGCCTCTCGGTGCTCGAGTACTTCATCTCGACCCACGGAGCCCGCAAGGGCCTCGCCGACACGGCGCTCCGCACGGCCGACTCCGGGTACCTCACCCGCCGTCTCGTCGACGTCTCGCAGGACGTGATCATCCGCGAGGAGGACTGCGGCACGGAGGACCACATCGAGGTCAGGGCCGTGATCGACGGCCAGGTGAACCTGTCCGCCGCCGGCCGCATCCTCGCAGCGGACGTGCACAAGCCTCTCAAGGACGGCAAGCCGGGCAAGACCGTGCTCGCCGAACGGGGCGAGCTGCTCACGCGGCCGCGTCTGCACGAGGTCGTCGCCGAGCTCGAGGAGCAGGCCGAGGACTTCGCGCTCCCCGTCAGGTCGGTGCTCAAGTGCCGCAGCCTGGTCGGCGTGTGTCGGAGCTGCTACGGGATCTTCCTGGCGACGGGTGACATGGGCGAGATCGGCGACGCGGTCGGCATCGTCGCGGCGCAGTCGATCGGCGAGCCGGGCACCCAGCTGACGATGCGGACGTTCCACACGGGCGGCGTCGCCGCGGCAGCGGACATCACGCAGGGCCTCCCCCGCGTGGTGGAGATCTTCGAGGCCCGCAACCCGAAGGGCGCGGCGACCCTGGCCGAGGTCGGCGGCAAGGTCTCCGTCGAGGCCCAGGACCGCACGGTGCTCGTGACGGTCACGCCGACCACGCTCGACGAGAGCGGCGAGCCGATCCCGGCGAAGGAGTACCCGTTCCCGCGCCGTACGCGTCTGCTCGTGGCCGACGGCGACGTGATCGAGTCGGGCGTGCCGCTGAACGAGGGATCGCTCAACCCCGCCGAGCTGCTCGAGCTCCATGCCAACGCGGGCCGCGGCTCGACGGCGACCGAGCAGTACCTCGTCGGCGAGGTGCAGAAGGTCTACAAGTCGCAGGGCGTGGACATCCACGACAAGCACATCGAGCTGATCGTGCGCCAGATGCTGAAGAAGGTGCGGGTCGAGACCCCGGGCGACACCGACCTGCTGCCCGGGCAGCTCGCCGACCGGATCGTCTTCGAGCAGGCGAACGCAGGCCTGGGCAAGAAGGGCGAGCCGGCGACGTGCACGCCGTTGATCCTGGGGATCACCAAGGCCTCGCTGGCGACCGAGTCGTTCCTCTCCGCCGCGTCGTTCCAGGAGACGACGAAGGTGCTGACGGATGCCGCGATCGAGGGCAAGACCGATCGCCTGCTCGGGCTCAAGGAGAACGTGATCATCGGCAAGCTGATCCCGGCGGCGACGGGTCTCAAGAAGTACCGCAACATCGAGATCCAGCCGTCGGAGCCGCTGCCGTCGTCGATCTTCGGCAGCGGTGCGGACGCCGATCTGCTCGCCGCGCTCGAGGAGATCGGGGACGGCGACGGGATCGACCTCTCGGCGCTCGGCCTCGGCTTCGAGGACGAGCTGCCCGAGGCTCCGGAAGAGACGGAGTAGCTCCTTTCTCCCGCAAGCGGGAACCCCCTCTCGGGGGTTCCCGCGCGGGGATCCCTCAAGGATCGTCGCTCAGCCGATCCGCGCGAGGAAGCTGATCGCGTCCTCGCCCGGCTCGAGCTCCACGGCGCGCGACGACACCTCGGGGTCGCCGGCGAGCACCGCCTCGAGGCGGGCGAGCGCGGCCAGCGTGCCCGCCCGACCCGTGCCGGGGAGCAGGAGCGCGAGCGCGTGCTCGCCGGTGCGGTAGGCCGCACCCTGCGGGGCCGCCTCGCGCATCGCCGCCGCCGCCCGTCCGAGGGCGTCGTCGAGCCCCGTTCCGGCTCCCGTCACCAGCACGAGGCCGAGCCCCAGCCTCGTGTCGTCGTGTCTCGCCTGGGCGACGCACAGCTGTAGCGCCTGCACGAAGGCGCTGCGTCCGGGGAGACCCGTCGCCGGGTCGATTGCCGGCGCTGCGGCGGCGGGGGCCGTGAGCGTGATCTGCGGGCGGACGTCGGCACGCGTGACGGCGCCGTCGAGCCCGGCGGCCGCGCGGTGCATCGCGGCGGCCAGGCGCTCGAGCGCGGCCGCGCGTCGGTCGGCCCTCGCCCGCGCGTGTCGGCGGGCCCGCGTGGCGAGCGCGGCCGCTGCGAGCACGGCGAGCGCGCCGGCCACCGCAACCGCGACGGCGGGCGTCACGTCTCCGAGCGCGGGCCCTTGTGCAGCACCCGGCGCCACCCGGAGGGCGGCTCGGGCTCGACCGCTCGCGGGGCGGTCGGGGGTGCGTCCGCCGGGGTGTCGTCGGGTGCGGGGCTCACCGGAGGCATGGTGTCGCAATCGTCGCGGGTCGTGTCCTTCCCCGCCCGCTTCGCGTCGTTGACGAGCGCGCTCGCGCGCTCGTCGATCGACCGGGCGTCGTCGTCGGGGCGGAGCGCCGTGATGCCGGCGGAGTACGTCATCGTGCCGACGTGCGAGAACTCCGTCGTCGAGACGAGCGCCCGTAGCCGCCGCTCGAGCCGCAGCGCGTCGGCGCACTCGGTGTCCGGCAGGATCACGAGGAACTCCTCGCCTCCGCGTCGGCAGGGAACGTCGGACTCGCGGCACGCCTCGACGACCACCCGGGCGAACTCCTGGAGCACGTCGTCGCCGTGGGCGTAGTTGACGCGGTTGACCTCCCGGAAGTTGTCGAGGTCGAGCATCAGCACGGAGAGCGGCGCGCCGCTGCGGCGTGCCCGGGCGATCTCGCGGGGCAGCGCCTCGTCCACGCCGCCGCGGCGGTTGAGCAGCCCGGTCAGGGGATCGGTGCGCACGAGCTCGGTCACCGCCTGGTGCTCGCGTGCGGCCTGGAGGGCCGGCGCCGCCGAGGCGGCCAGCGCGACCACGGTCTCGGCGACCTCGTCGGGCACCCCGGCGGCGCTCGTGTACGCGGCCACGAGGCCGATCCGGCGACCTGCCTGCGCGATGGGCGCCACGACGGACAGCCGGATGGGCTCGCGGCCGGGTTGGCCCGTCTCGTGCGACCACTCGACGATCGCCCGGCGCCAGGTCGCCCGGTCGGGTGGGTCGGGGTAGCTCTCGAGGCCGCTCGCCCCCGCGGAGATCCCGACGGTGCGCGTCAAGACCGTGCCGTCCACCTGGTCGAGTCGCGCTGCGCCGGCGGTCATCCCGGGCAGGGCCGCCGCGACCGCGGCGACCTTGCGAAGCGCCTCCTCGACGTCGAGCGTCACGGGGAACGCGAGGGGGTCGGGTCCGGTGGCCGCGCGCTGCGCGATCTCGGCCAGGTCGGACGAGATCCAGCCGAGCGTGGTCGCCACCTCGCGGATCGCGCCCTCCGTGCCCTCGCCGCTCCGTCTGGCGGCGCGGGCGAACAGCCACGCGATCAACGCGAGCACGATCGTCGCCACAGCGACGATGACCACCGCAGTCAACGTCCCCATTCCCCGGACGCACTCTATGCGCCCTCCCGCACCACGACCAGTGGCCTGCCCCCGCGAGGGCGGCTCGCCGCCACCAGGAGGGGGTCGCGGAGAGGAGAGGGGTTTGCAGGGAGTGGGGCCTTCGGCTACCATTCGCGCTCCCGGTTGGCGGGGCCTCACCCTGCCGGCCTTTCTGTGTGAAGAACGTCTCGACCGAATCGACAGGAGCAGCGTGCCCACCGTCAACCAGCTCGTCCGCAAGGGTCGGAAGAACCCGAAGGCGAAGATGAAGACCCCGGCGCTCCGCGGTGCGCCGCAGAAGCGCGGCGTCTGCACGCGCGTCTACACGACGACCCCCAAGAAGCCGAACTCGGCGCTGCGCAAGGTCGCGCGCGTGCGGCTGACGAACCAGATGGAGGTCGGCGCGTACATCCCGGGCGAGGGGCACAACCTCCAGGAGCACTCGGTCGTGCTCATCCGCGGCGGTCGCGTGAAGGACCTGCCGGGCTTCCGCTACAAGGTCATCCGGGGCGGACTCGACACCTCGGGCGTCGCCGACCGGCGTCAGGCCCGTTCCAAGTACGGGGCGAAGCGAGGCAGCTGATGCCGCGTCGCGCAGAGATCCAGCCGCGCCAGGTGGCGGTCGACCCCGTGCACGGGTCGGTGCTCGTGCAGCAGCTCATCAACCGGGTGATGCTGGACGGCAAGAAGTCCGTCGCCGAGCAGGTCGTGTACGACGCGCTCGCCCAGGTCGCGGAGAAGTCCGAGCGCTCGGCCGTCGACGCGCTCGAGGCGGCCGTGAAGTCGGTCACGCCGGTGCTCGAGGTCCGCTCCCGCCGCGTCGGCGGGGCGAACTACCAGGTGCCGGTCGAGGTGCCGCCCCGTCGCGGCCGCACGCTGGCTCTGCGCTACCTCGTGACGTACGCGCGCGAGCGCCGGGAGAAGGGCATGCAGAACAAGCTCGCAGCGGAGCTGCTCGACGCGATCAACCAGCAGGGCGGCGCGTTCAAGAAGAAGGACGACATGTACCGGATGGCGCAGGCCAACAAGGCGTTCGCGCACTACCGCTGGTAGGGGAGACGATGAGCTCAACGGCAACACAGGTCGGCCTCGACCGCGTCCGGAACATCGGGATCATGGCCCACATCGACGCGGGCAAGACCACGACGACGGAGCGGATCCTCTACTACACCGGGCGCACGCACAAGCTCGGTGAGGTCCACGAAGGCGCCGCGACGATGGACTGGATGGCGCAGGAGCAGGAGCGCGGCATCACCATCACGTCGGCGGCCACGACGGCGTTCTGGCGCGACCATCGGATCAACATCATTGACACTCCCGGACACGTGGACTTCACGGTCGAGGTCGAGCGCTCGCTGCGCGTGCTCGACGGCGCCGTGGCCGTGTTCGACTCGGTCGCAGGCGTCCAGCCGCAGAGCGAGACGGTGTGGCGCCAGGCCGACCGCTACGGAGTCCCGCGCATCGCGTTCATCAACAAGATGGACCGCACGGGCGCCGACTTCGCGAACGCCGTCCAGTCGATGCGCGAGCGCCTCGGGGCGAACGCCGTGCCCGTGCAGCTCCCGATCGGCCAGGAGGATCAGCACCGCGGCGTCGTCGATCTCGTCGAGATGAGGGCGATCGTGTACGAGGACGACCTCGGGCAGGAGTTCACCGTCGGCGACATCCCCGCCGAGCTCGCGGACGCCGCTCGGGCGGCGCATCACGCCCTGATCGACGCCGTCGCCGAGTTCGACGACGAGCTGATGGAGACCTACCTCGAGGACGAGTCCGCGGTCACGCCGGAGATGATCAAGCGAGCCCTGCGCGCCGGCACGCTGGCCGACGCGATCACGCCGGTGCTGCTCGGCTCGGCGTTCAAGAACAAGGGCGTGCAGCCGCTGCTCGACGCGGTGGTCGACTACCTGCCGAGCCCGCTCGACGTGCCCGCCGTCCAGGGCATCGATCCGAAGACCGGTGAGGAGATCACGCGGCCCGCGTCCGAGGACGCGCCATTCTCGGCGCTCGTCTTCAAGGTGATGTCCGACCCATACGTGGGCAAGCTGACCTACTTCCGCGTCTACTCCGGGCGGATCAAGGCCGGCGAGCGCGTCGTCAACACGACCGACGGCAAGACCGAGCGGATCGGCCGGATCCTCCAGATGCACGCGAACCATCGCGAGGAGCGGGAGGAGATCGGCGCCGGCGAGATCGCCGCCGCCGTCGGCATCAAGCAGTCCACCACCGGCGACACGCTCGCCTCGGATCAGCACCCGATCGTGCTCGAGTCCATGACCTTCCCCGACCCCGTGATCTCGGTCGCGATCGAGCCGAAGACGAAGGGCGACCAGGACAAGCTCTCACAGGGCCTCCAGCGGCTCGCCGAGGAGGATCCCACCTTCCGCGTCTCGTCGGACGAGGAGACCGGGCAGACGATCATCTCCGGGATGGGCGAGCTGCACCTCGAGATCATCGTCGACCGGCTGATGCGGGAGTTCAAGGTCGACGCGAACGTCGGCCGTCCGCAGGTCGCCTACCGCGAGACCGCGGGCAAGCCGGTCGAGAAGGTGCAGGGCAAGTTCGTCCGGCAGACGGGCGGCTCCGGCCAGTACGGCGACGTCGTCATCAACCTCCTCCCCCAGGCGCCCGGCGAGGGATACGAGTTCGTCGACAAGATCGTCGGCGGCAAGATCCCCAAGGAGTACATCAAGCCGGTCGACGAGGGCATCCAGGAGGCGCTCGGTGCCGGTGTGCTCGCGGGCTATCCCGTGGTCGACATCAAGGTCGAGCTGATCGAGGGCTCGTACCACGAGGTCGACTCGAGCGAGCGCGCGTTCAAGATCGCCGGCTCGATGGCCGTCAAGGAGGCGCTCAAGCGGGCGAAGCCGAAGCTGCTCGAGCCGATGATGGCCGTCGAGGTCGTCACGCCCGAGGACTACCTCGGCGACGTGATGGGCAATCTCAACAGTCGTCGCGGCCGCGTCGAGCAGCTCGAGCCGCTCGGCAACTCGCAGTCGATCAAGGCGAGCGTGCCGCTGTCGGAGATGTTCGGATACGCCACCGACCTTCGCTCGATGACGCAGGGCCGGGCGACGTTCACGATGCAGTTCGATCGGTACGAGGACGTCCCAGCCTCGATCGCTGAGGCAATCGTGGCCAGTCAGAGCAGGTAGCCAATACCCCGACGATGGTTTCAAAGTCCCTGTAATTCCAGTTCGTTTTCCGGAGGAAAAGAACATGGCAAAGCAGAAGTTCGAGCGCACCAAGCCGCACGTCAACATCGGCACCATCGGTCACATCGACCACGGCAAGACGACCCTGACCGCCGCGATCACCAAGGTGCTCGCGGAGACCGGCACGGGCACGGCGGCGCGCGACTTCGCGTCGATCGACTCCGCACCGGAGGAGCGTCAGCGCGGGATCACGATCAACACCGCGCACGTCGAGTACGAGACGGCGAACCGGCACTACGCCCACGTCGACTGCCCGGGGCACGCCGACTACATCAAGAACATGATCACGGGCGCCGCGCAGATGGACGGCGCGATCCTCGTGGTCTCGGCGGCCGACGGCCCGATGCCGCAGACCCGCGAGCACATCCTCCTGGCCCGCCAGGTCGAGGTGCCCGCGATGGTGGTCGCGCTCAACAAGGCCGACATGGTCGACGACGAGGAGCTCCTCGACCTCGTCGAGATGGAGGTGCGCGAGCTCCTCTCGAAGTACGAGTTCCCGGGAGACGACATCCCGATCGTGCGCGTCTCGGCGTTGAAGGCGCTCGAGGGCGACGCGGCCTGGACGGAGAAGATCGTCGAGCTGATGGAGGCGGTCGACTCGTACATCCCCGAGCCGACGCGCGACGTCGACAAGCCCTTCCTGATGCCGATCGAGGACGTGTTCACGATCACCGGACGCGGCACCGTCGTCACCGGGCGCATCGAGCAGGGCCAGATCGAGGTCGGACAGGAGGTCGAGATCGTCGGGATCCACGAGAAGACGGAGAAGACCACCGTCACGGGTCTCGAGATGTTCCAGAAGATCCTCGACTTCGCGCAGGCGGGTGACAACGCGGGCGCGCTCCTGCGGGGCATCAAGCGTGAGGAGGTCGAGCGCGGCCAGGTGCTCGCGAAGCCCGGCTCGATCACCCCGCACACGCACTTCAAGGCCGAGGTCTACGTGCTCTCGAAGGACGAGGGCGGCCGCCACACCCCGTTCTTCAACGGCTACCGGCCGCAGTTCTACTTCCGCACGACCGACGTGACGGGCTCGATCAAGCTCCCGGACGGTCAGGAGATGGTCATGCCCGGCGACAACACGAACATGGAGATCGAGCTGATCCAGCCGATCGCCATGGATCAGGGCCTGCGCTTCGCGATCCGCGAGGGCGGTCGCACCGTGGGTGCCGGCGTGGTGACGGAGATCGTGAAGTAGGGGAGGGGCTTGCCCCTCCCTTCCACGGGAACAGGCTGATTCGATGGCGCAACAGAAGATCCGCATCCGGCTCAAGGGCTACGACCACCAGCAGGTCGACCGCTCGGCGTCCCAGATCGTGGAGACCGCCCAGCGGACCGGTGCGACGATCACCGGCCCCGTGCCCCTGCCCACCGAGAAGAACGTCTACTGCGTGATCCGGAGCCCGTTCAAGGACAAGGACTCGCGCGAGCACTTCGAGGTGCGCACGCACAAGCGGCTGATCGACATCCACAGCCCCACGCCGAAGACGGTCGACTCGCTGATGCGCCTCGACCTGCCCGCCGGCGTCGACATCGAGATCAAGCTGTGATGTCGCTTCGCGACATCACAGCACCGGGCGGGGCAAGCCCCGCCCCTACAGGGCTTGTCCCGCCCGCACAGGTAGGGGCGACGCTTGCGTCGCCCTCCCGGAGTGTCGCATGAAGGGAATCCTCGGACGCAAGCTCGGCATGACCCAGGTCTTCGACCCGGAGACCGGGAACATCGACGCGGTCACCGTGATCGAGGCCGGCCCGTGCCCGGTGGTCCAGGTGCGGACTGCGAGCGACGACGGCTACGAGGCCGTGCAGCTCGCCTTCGACGCCGTCGCCGACCGCAAGCTGACGAAGGGCGAGCTCGGCCATCTGAAGAAGGCCGGGATCGGCGCGCACCGCCATCTCGTCGAGTTCCGCGGGCCGTCGGAGCTCCAGGTCGGCGAGACGGTCACCGTCGCCTCGTTCGCGCCCGGCGACCGGATCAAGGTCTCCGGCGTCTCGATCGGCAAGGGCTTCCAGGGGACGATCAAGCGCCACAACTTCGGGCGCGGCCCCGTCACCCACGGGTCGCACAACGTCCGCAAGCCGGGCTCGATCGGCGCCTCGGCCACTCCGTCGCGCGTCTTCAAGGGCGTGCGGATGGCCGGTCACATGGGCGCCCGTCGCGTGACCCAGCGCGGCCTCGTGGTGCACGAGGTCGACGAGGAGCGCAACCTCCTGCTCGTCAAGGGCGCAGTGCCGGGCCCGCGGAGCGGTCTCGTCGAGATCCGAGAGGAGGAGCGCTGATGCCCGTCACGGCGCAGGTGCTCGGGTCGTCCACGAAGGACGTCACCCTCGACGCAGCGGTGTTCGAGGCCGACGTGAAGCCGCACCTCCTGCACGAGACGGTGCGGGCGGAGCTGAACGCCCACCGGGCCGGGACCCGCGGGGCCAAGTCGCGCGGCCTCGTCTCGGGCGGACGCGCGAAGCCGTGGCGGCAGAAGGGCACCGGCCGCGCCCGCGCTGGCACGATCCGCGCACCGCAGTTCGCGGGCGGCGGCGTCGCGTTCCCGCCGGGCATGCGCAGCTTCGACATGAAGGTCAACCGCAAGGCCCGACGGCAGGCGCTTCGCGGCGCGCTGTCGCACCACGCCGCGAACGGGACGCTCGCGCTGCTCGACGGCGGGGCGCTCGAGGCGCCGTCCACGAAGGCGGCCGTCAAGCTCCTCGCCGACTGGGGTCGGCAGACGCCGGTGCTCGTGATCGCGACCGAGGACGAGGAGGCGGTCGTCAAGTCGTTCCGCAACATCGAGCGCGTGCTCGTGACGGTTCCGGCCGAGCTCGAGGTCGCAGCGCTCGTGTGGGCGCGGGCGGTGCTCGTGACGCAGGCGGCGCTGCCGCTCGTCGAGGGCCGGGCCGGTGCCGGGAAGGAGGACGCATGAGCCTCCATGCCACGCAGGTGCTGATCGCGCCCGTCGTCTCGGAGAAGAGCTACGAGCGGATCGCCGACCGTGAGTACACGTTCAAGGTGCACAAGGACGCGCACAAGACGCAGGTCCGCCAGGCGGTCGAGGAGCAGTTCGGCGTGAAGGTCGAGCGCGTCAACATCGTCAAGGTGCAGGCGAAGCCCAAGCGGCGCGGCCTGATCAAGGGAACGCGCCCGGGCTGGAAGAAGGCCGTCGTGAAGCTGCGCGAGGGCGAGTCGATCCAGATCTTCGAAGGAGCGCAGGTCTGATGGCCGTCAAGAAGTACAAGCCCACGAGCGCCGGCCGCCGGACGATGGCGACCTCCTCGTTCGAGGAGCTCACCCGCGCGACCCCCGAGAAGTCGCTGCTCGAGCCGCTCAAGAAGTCGGGTGGCCGCAACAACAACGGACGCATCACGACCCGTCACCAGGGTGGCGGGCACAAGCGTCGCTACCGCAAGATCGACTTCAAGCGCGTCAAGGACGGCGTGCCCGCGAAGGTCGCGCAGATCGAGTACGACCCCAACC
>CAZUVW010000087.1:0-11361 GCA_964623875.1 uncultured Gaiellales bacterium | reverse complement strand
ATCCACCGAGTGGATCAGGCCCGCTTGATCCCCGGGTCCGGCTGCGCCGGACGCGGGGCACATCCCTGAAGGATCGTGGGTCCGCGGTGCGCTGGTCGGCGCTCGCGCGGCTGCGCCGCGCTCGGGCCGTGCTTCTTGCGCAGGAATCCACCGAGTGGATTCGGCAGTTACCTGGCACGAGTCCGCGCAGCGGAGTCGTGCCCCCGCACGCCGGGTCTGACCCCGCGGACCCGCGCTAGTCGCGGAGGATCCAGAACAGGACGGCCTCGGTGTCGTCCATGTTGCGCCAGCCGCCGACCGTGGCGGCATCGGCGACGAGCGACTCGCCGGCGCGTAGGACGGGCGCGTCGTCGCCGAGCAGGACCTGCACCAGACCGCTCGCGACGATCACGAGCTCGGGCCCCCGGTGGGCGAAGTCCGGTGTGACGGCACCCCCGGGTGACAGCCGCAACGTGAACGCTCGCAGCCCGACCGCCGGGTCGTCGAGGAGGGGAGCGACGCGATCGACGGTCGACTGGCGAGGGTCGTCGCGGCGGGCGAGCCGGTACCCGCTCGTGTCCTTGCCGCGGAGCAGCTCGTCGACGGTGACGCCGAGGCGACCGCTCAGGTCGAGGAGTGTCTCGAGGGAGAGCCCGCGCTTGCCTCGCTCCGCCTGCGAGATGGCCGAGGCGGAGACCCCGGCGATCTCCGCCACCTCGGCCTGGGTCAGATGCCGCTCTCGGCGCAGGGCCCGCAGGGCCGTGCCCAGCCGGCTCGCAGCAGGCGCCGACTCGAGGCTGAGCTGGCCATCCACCCCGCTGTACCGCAGAACCGTGCCCTCCACGCCGGGCGGGCGCCCCACGGCCTTGACCACGCGAAGGTCCCCCGCGCCCACCGAGATGACGCACTGGGTCACCTCCCCGATGCGTCGTCGGAGGTCGGTGACCGCGGGCTGTCGCAGGTAGGACCAGTGCGCGATCGCGCCGAGGCCGAGCAGCCGCGGGCAGGTGCGCAGGAAGAACCGCCAGGTCGCCGCCGACCCCCAGCGCTCGATCAGCTCCTCGAACGCGTCGAAGACGATGAGGTCGCGGCGTGAGACGTCGGAGCGGCTGACGATCGCGTCGGGGAGCGCCTCGGCATCGTCGAGCGCCGTGCCCGGCCTCGCGTCGATCACCCGGAACCCGGGGAGCTCGGCCGTGACGGCGGCAGGGCTGCGCCGCGTGGTCACGACGGTCGCGGTGTCGAAGGTCGGCGCCGTGCGCGCGATCGCCTCCCAGAACGGGCGTCGATCATCCTCCGCCTCGAACTCCCAGACGACGTTGTCGCCCCAGAAGAGCCCCCCGAGCACGTGGTCGAGCTCGGGGATGCCGCTGCTCGCGGTCGTGGGGCGGTCGGAGAGCCGACCGGTCACGACCCGAGCCCGTGCCACTGGACGGCGGGAGCCGCCGCTCGTGTCGCTGCCCGGGTGTGCATCGCAGCGGTCACGGTAGCGGGCATGCGTCGCCCCACCCGGGGCCCCGGCTAGTGGACGATGAGCACGTCACAGCGCGCCCGGCGCTGGACGTTCTCGGACACGCTGAACCCCATCATCCGCTCGACGACGCTGGGCTCGCTCGTCCCGACGACGATCAGCGCAGCCCCGCGGCGCTCGGCGATCTCGATGATCGCCTGCGCCGGCTCGCCGATCGCGGTGGCCAGCTCGACGGTCGTCCCGGCCTCGCGGTGGGGGGTGACGGCGGCGAGGGTCACCTCGTCCACGCCTGGGAGCTCGGTCGCGTCCACCACCACGGGGGTCACGCTCGTGACGACGAGCGTCGTGTCGTACAGGCGCGCGAGCTCGGCTGCGCGGTCGAGCGCGCGCGAGGCGGCGGGCGACCCGTCGTAGGCGACGACGATGCTGCTCATCGAGTGACCTCCCGAGGTGGTTGGCTGGGCGGCTGCTGCATGGAGTCGGTAGCCGTGGTCAGGCGGCGTCGGTCACCGGCCGGTCGTCGTCGACCAGTCCGAGAGCGCGCGCGATCCGCTCCTGCCAGTCGGGGTGCCGCTGCACGCACGTCGGGCACGCTCGGACGAGCGACCCGCTGAGCGCGGGATGGCTCGCGCTCACGGTCGGCGGAACCTCGAATCGCCCCCACGCGGCGCCGGAGATGAGCCCGTCTGCCTGCTGGCGGTCGCAGATCGCGCACCGCAGGTACAGCCGTGCCACCTACCCGATCACCTCTACCACGGCCCGATGAACGGCCCGTCGACGTCTGCGAGCAGGAGCACCACGACCACGACGATGCACACGAGAGAGAGCGCGAGCATGAATGGAGCGACCCGCGGATCCTCCTTCTGCTGGGCCGGGAAGTCGATCTGCTTGTTCGCCATGGCTCCTCCTCACCCGGCCTGACCGGTGTCGGGGGGACGGTCGAGGGCCCCGGTCGCGCGCAGGGCCTCCGCCTGGTGGTCGAGCTTCCCGTTCTCGAGTCGGACGAACCCGATGAACGAGATGAGCATCACGCTGAACCCGAGCACGGTGAGGATCCACGTGCCGGTCGAGCCGCCCCCACCCCAGGTCCAGAACTCGGCGATGTCGTCGCCCCACTCGTCGAACGGAAAGCTGTCGAACATCGTGGACCTCCTTCCTCAGTCGGCGGCGCCCGCGCGCGCCGGCGTCCGGTCGTCCTGCGTCTGCCAGTAGGAGTCGAGCAGCACCGGTGCCGCGTCGACCTCGCGCCCGTCCGGCTCGATGATGATCTCCGGCACCCGCTCGAACTCCGGGTAGAAGTCCATGCCGAACTCTGCCATGTCGAGCCCTTCCAGCTCGACCTCGGGCGGGACGCGCAGGAGGTTGAGCTTCTTCAGCAGCAGGCTGATCAGGTATCCGGGCAGGAAGGCCAGAGGGAGGAAGGCCATCATCCCCATCAGCTGGCCGCCGAGCGAGCTCTCGACGTTGTTGATCCCCGTCGGGTAGCCCCCGGCGAAGATCCCCACGAGCAGGACGCCGTAGAAGCCGCACACCCCGTGCACGGCGATCGCCCCCACCGCGTCGTCGAGGCGCAGCTTCTTCTCGATGAACGTCCCCGCCCACACCGCGACCATGCCGCCCGAGATGGAGAGCAGGTACGCCAGCGAGGGGTGGTAGACGTCCGCTCCGGCGGAGACCGCGATCACCCCTGCCAGGCCGCCCGACAGCGTCCAGAACGGATCGCCCTTGCTCGCGAACCACCCGCCGGTGAAGCCGCCGGCGAACCCGATCGTGATCACCATCGCGATCGTGCCCAGCGTCGTCGGTGAGCCGTAGATGTTCAGCCAGCCGGGGAACGACGTCGACGTGATCACCAGGCACGCCGCGTAGAAGCCGTAGAAGCCGGTGAAGATGAGCATCAGGCCGAGCAGCGTCAGGTGCGTGTTGTGCCCTCTGAAGCTGCGCGCTCGGCCCTGGAGGTCGTACTTTCCGATCCGTGGCCCCAGGTTGAGCAGCACCCCGAGCGTGAACGCCCCTGCGACGCCGTGGACGACGAGCGACGCGATCGCGTCGTGGAAGCCGAAGCGCGTCGTCAGCCAGCCGCCGGAGCTCCAGCCCCAGGCGGCGTCCATGATCCAGACGAAGGAGCCGAGGACGGCGGTGAGGATCAGGTAGGCGGACAGGCGCACGCGCTCGATGAGCGCGCCCGACATGATCGAGCCGGTCGTCCACGAGAAGAGGAGGAACGCGAGGAAGAAGATGAGGCTGAGGTGATCCTGAAGGTTCGGGCCCGAGGCGGCGCTCCACGGGGCGGTCAGCCCGCAGAAGCCCGGGAGCGCGTCGGGGCTGTCGTGGCCCGACTTCGGCCAGCCCTCCTCGAAGCAGCCGTAGACGTACCAGCCGAAGTAGTAGAAGGTCGGCGTGACGACGGCGATCGTCAGGATGTTCTTCATCGCCGTCGACATGAGGTTCTTGCGGCGCGCCGCACCGGCCTCGTACGCCATGAAGCCGGCGTGGATCAGCCACATCACGACGACGGTCCAGAAGTAGAACTGCTCGGAGAGGACCTGCGAGTCGAGCGCCAGCTTCTCCTCCAGCGCCGTGATGCGCTCCTCGACCGTCTCCGCCAAGAGCAGGTTGATGCTCGCCAGGGACATCGTCAGCCCTCCTCGCCGCAGCAGTGCTTACGAACCGCCCGAACCTACGAAACCGAACGGCGAATGTGTATGTCACAACAAGACACAATCGCGTGCGAGTTCATGGAGGCATCTCCATGTGCCACACGGCATGATCGTCGGCGGCCCTCCGGTCGTGCTGCTTCGCCCTACCGGCGACCGCTGTCCACGATGTCGCCGGTGCGGGCGTCGACGACGACGACCTGCACGCGCGTCGGACGGCGAGCGGTGCCCTGGTACAGCGACACCGCCCACAGCGGGTCGGCGTTCACGCCCTGGCGGAAGAACCGCACCTGCACCTCGTCCGGCTCGAAGACCTGGACGCCGCTCGCGATCTCACGGGCCTGCTCGCTCGTCACGTCGCCCGACGAGCCGCAGCTCCGCGCCGCGAGGAGCGCGACGGCCAGCACCGCGACGAGCAGGAGAGCCCGGCCGAGCGGCCGGTCCCTAAGCCCGCGCGTGCTGGTGTCGTCGGACGGCGGCGTAGATGCGGAGGGCGATGTAGCCAACGAAGTGGGTCAGGAACACGAGGAGGAGCCACCAGAACCACCAGACGTAGTGCGGCCGCAGCTCCCGGAGCTCGATCACGGTGAGGTAGAGGGCGAGCAGCAGCGTGAGCAGCATGACCGGCGGCGCGAAGCCGAGGAGGATGATGACGATCACGCGGCCATCCTACGGCTCCCCTGCGCGGACGACGCGACGCGGCTCGTCGACCGCACCGCCCACAGGGAGCCGACGGGCGTCAGTGGACGATCAGGACGTCGCAGTGGGCGTGCCGCGACACCGCCCCGCTCACGCTCTGTCCGAGCATCCGTTGCATGAAGCCGAGCTCGCGCGTGCCGACGACGATCAGGTCGGCGCCTCGCTCCTCTGCGAGCGTGACGATCGCCTCGGCGGGCTCGCCGACCGCGGTCACCGTCTCGACCGAGACTCCTGCGCCCTCGAGGGTCGCGCGTGCGTGCGCGAGCTCGGCGGCGTGGGCCTCGGGTGGGTCGGTCGGATCGACGGCGCCGCCCCCGCGCGGGCTGTGGGTGCCGACGGGCGCAACGCTCGTGACGATCACGGACGCACCGAACGCCTGCGCGAACACGGCGGCCCGGTCGAGGGCGCGCTTCGCGGGCTCCGTCTCGTCGTAGCCGACGACGATCGTCTTCATGCCGTCCTCCTGGGATCCCGTGGGTTGTGCGAGCGACGGACGTCCAGCCCGCCGTCGTGGGCGTGATCCTCTCGCACCCGGAGGACGGAGGCAAGTGCCTGCCGTCCCCCGGGCGCGTCGGGCTCAGCTCCAGGGGTAGGGCGAGCTCGAGACCGGATGGAGATCGCCGGTCGCGAACCGCTCGAAGCGGAAGGGGTAGAGGAGGCTCGAGTGCTCGCCGCAGAGCACCTTGGCGACCTCCTTGCCAACGCCGAGCATCTTGTAGCCGTGGTTCGAGTCGAGGATGCAGTACACGTTCGGCCTGATGTGGTCGAACACCGGGAAGTTGTCCACGGTGAACGCGCCCATCCCGCCCGAGCGCGCCTGCTTGTAGCTCGCGCGGCAGCCCTCGAAGCGGCTCATCGCGTGGGAGAGCGCAGCGCACCACATGTCGGGGAAGTCGGGATCGACGTCGGTCGTCTGCGGGTACGGGTCGATCGACGCGTCCGGGCCGACCTTCGTCGGCGACGCGCCGCCCTGGACGCCGTGGCGGTCCTGCTTGAAGTAGATCCCCCACAGCTCGTCGGTCACGAGCGCGCCCTCGTCCGTGTACAGCGGCGCGTCCGTGTCGAGATGGATCACCGGCGGCATCGACCCGTCGGGGAGCGAGAACAGCTGTGGGTCGACCTTGATCTCGCCCTCCTGCAGGTTCCAGTACGTCCACATGGGCTGGTCCTTCGCGACGTCGCCGGTCGGCGTGTGGACGTCGATCGTGTCCGGCATCCCGAGCATCGACCAGAGCTGCTTCGCCCACGGGCCCGGGGCGACGACCACCTGCTCGCCGACCTCGATCGTGCCCTGGTTCGTCTGCACCTCGCTGACGCTCTCGTCGTCGCGGAACGTGAACCCGGTGACCTCGACGCCCGACAGCACCCGCACCCACCTCGACTCGCACTTCGCGACGAGGCCGTTGATCGAGTCGACGTTGAACGCGAACCCGCCCTTGTGCTCGTGCAGGCACACGGTGACGCCCTTCGCCCGCCAGTCGGGGAACATCGCCGTCATGTGGGCGCTCACCTCGGCCTCGCCGAGGATCAGCTCCGAGGCGTACCCGATCCGCTGCTGCCGCTCGAAGACCTCGGTCAGGTCGCGCTCCTGCACCTGCGCGCCGAGCGCGATGTAGCCGACGGGGTTGTACGCGTAGGCGACCGGGTCGGACTCCCACACCTCGACGTTCGCCGCCATCAGCTCGCTCATCGCCGGCTGGAAGTAGTTGTTGCGCACCACCCCGCAGGCGATGCCCGACGCGCCCGCGCCGGGGGAGTGCTTGTCGAGGACGACGATGTCCGACCCGGCCCCGAGCCCGCGCGCCTCGAGCTCGAGCGCGAGGTGGTAGGCGGTCGACAGGCCGTGGATGCCGGCGCCGATCACGACGTAGGCGGACGAAGCGGGAAGCGTCATGTGTTGCCTCCTAGGCAATACCGTTGCAAAGTAGTACGATCAGCGTACCATGGCGTCGTCTGCAGGCCAAACGCGTGAGCGCGCTCGCCGCATCGGTGCCGTGGAGCGCGCGCTCCTGGTGCTGGACGCGCTCGGCGAAGCGGGGGGAGAGATCGGCACCAACGAGCTCGCCCGCCGGACGGGGGTCAACGCGTCCACCGTCTCGCGCGTCCTCGCGACGCTCGCCCGGGCCGGCTACGTCGAGCAGACCCCGACCGGCCGGTACCGGCTCGGACTGCGGCTGCTCCAGCTCGGCAGCGCCGCGCTCGACGGTCTCGATCTGCGAGCGCTCGCCCGGCCGCTGCTCGAGGAGCTCGCGCGCGAGACGGGCGAGACGGCGACGCTGTCGGTGCCGGGCGAGCAGGACGCGATCACCGTCGACTTCGTCCGCAGCCCGAGCGCGGTGCAGGGCGTCGCGCAGGTCGGCCGGCCCAGCGTCCCCCATGCGACCGCGACGGGAAAGGTGATGCTCGCCTTCGGCCCCGGCGGTCTGGGCGACGGCCCGTTCCAGCGCTTCACGCGGCGCACGATCGTCGCGCCCGGCGCGGTGCGACGGGAGGTCGAGCGCACGAGGACGCGCGGCTGGGCCGATGCGGACGGTGAGCGCGAGCCCGACCTCGCGGCGCTCGCGGCCCCGGTCCGCTCGAGCCGGGGAGAGCTCGTCGCGATCCTCGGCCTGCAGGGGCCGTCGACGCGGTTCGACCGCGCGGCCCGGTCTCGAGCCCTGCCGCGGCTCGTGACCGCAGCCGACGCGCTGTCGGGTCGGCTGGGATGGACGCCGTAGGGGCGGGGCTTGCGCCGCCCCTACGGCCAGAGGAGACAAGGCGTGCGGTCGCGCAGCGCTCGCAGCGCCTTCGCGTAGCGGCGACGCGGCATCCGCTCGGGGTCGGCGCCCACCACGACCACGGCGGGGGCGCGCTCGCCGATCACCTCGATCAGCGCCTCGACCGGACGCGGGGTGAGCACGCGCAGCCGTTCGGCCCGGACGCCGAGCGACGCGGCGAGCGCCGCCGGACGCCGCAGGGACGCCTCGACCTCCTCGTGCACGATCGAGTACGGCACCGGCATGCCGGGCGCGGGGAAGTAGCGCCCGCCGACGACGTTCAGGACGATCAGCGGCTGTCCCGTCTCGACCGCGCTGTCGACGGCGAACGACGCCGCGTCGTCCACGATCGGCACGTCGAACGTGGCGAGGAGCACCGGCCTGGACGGCGTTGCCCGCGCGCCGGTCGCGGGGCGCGGGATGTCCGTTCCGGCCCGCGTCGGCACGTGCCTAGTCCGCCTCGAGGTGCCAGCGCGCCGCCAAGGTCGTCACCCTCTCGCTCGCACGGCCCCGCAGGTGGGGCAGCACGAGCAGGCCGTAGGCGAAGACGCCGATGAACAGCAGGAAGGCGAAGCGGAGGTCGTCGAGCAGCACCGTCGCGGGGATCAGCACTGCCGCCAGCGCGAGCGGCGGGCCGATCGTGAGCCACTTGTAGCGGCGCACGCCGGCGACGAGCGCCGCATAGTCCTCGGCCGGGATCGAGGAGGTGTCGTAGACCTTGGCGCACTCGGGGCACGTCCACCGCTCGCCGTAGGCGACCTGGCCGCGCGTCCCGCAGTCGCACGTCAGGGTGATCGGCGGCTTCGCCACAACGCGATTCTACGAATCGATCGGCGTTGCCCGTGGTGCAACGGGGACTTGACCCATCCGCCAGGGGTGTTAGGTTCGCACGCACGGCCGGGGGCAGGCCGGGACTTGGACTGACGGAGGGATCCCTTGGCGGTTGCAGAGGTCGAGGAACGACAGCTCCTCAAGACGCTTCGGTGGTACGACGGGTTCGTGATCGCGCTTGCGAACCCGGGCTTCCTGCTCGGCTCGCTCGGGTACTCGGTCGGCGACCTCGGTGGGTGGGGGGCGGCGATCCTCTGGGGGATCTCCGCGATCGTCGCCGTGTTCATCAACACCATCTACTCCGAGCTCGCGACCATGTTCCCGGACAAGTCCGGCGGCCTCGCGCTCTACGCCCACGAGGCCTGGCGGAAGTACACGACCCTGATCGGCCCGATCGCCACCTTCGGCTACTGGATCGGCTGGTCGGTCGTCCTGTCCGTCTTCGGCCTCTTCATCGGCTCGATCGTCCAGGGCGCCTGGTTCGCGGACGAGCCCGGTGGCAGCTACCTCGCGGGCGACGGGTACTTCTCGATGTTCGGCCTGACCGAGGTCGGTCTGCCCGCCCTGATCGCGATCGGCCTGATCCTGGCCGTCTGGCTGTTCAACGTCTTCGGCGCGCGGGTCGGCGTCACGTTCGGCTACGTCGCCGGCGCCCTCTTGATGATCCCGCTGTTCGTGATGATGATCGTGCCGTTCCTCAACGGCTCGTTCGACAGCGCGAACCTCCAGAACAACCTCAACAACGACGGGCTCGCCTGGGGTGGCCTGCAGCTCGCGCTCGTCTGGCTGTGGCTGATGTGCTGGTCGGCCTGGGGCGTCGACGTCTGCGCGACGTTCGCTCCGGAGTACAAGGACACCGTCCGCGACACGAAGCTCGCGCTCCGCTCCGCGGCGCTGTTCTCGCTGTTCGTCTACATCCTGCTCCCGATCGCGTTCGTCGGGGGCGCCGGGGCGGAGAGCGTCGCCGCCTACGACTACGTCGGCGGCATGCTGACGATCCTCGACACGGACTCCGAGTTCGTCAAGGACCTGCTCGTCGTCTGTCTCGTCGCGAGCTTCGTGATCAGCATGAACACCGCGACCGCGGACGGCGGACGAGCGCTCTACGGGATCTCGAAGGACGGGATGACGATCAGACAGCTCTCGACGCTGAACCGGTACTCGGTGCCGGGCACCGCGATGACGGTCGACATGGTCGTCAACATCCTGTTCGTGCTGCTCGTGGGCAACATCTTCGGGATCCTGGCGGCCTCGAACCTCGGCTACGTGCTCGCGCACATGTTCGCGCTGTCGGGGTTCGTGCTCCTGCGCCGGGACCGCCCGAACTGGCCGCGGCCGATCAAGCTGTCGGGGATCTGGGTGCCGATCGCCGGGATCCTGGCCGTCTGGTGCCTCATCCTCACGATCGTCGGCTTCGGCTGGTTCCAGACGGCCGCCGGCGGATATGGCGGGACGAAGGAGAAGGTCATCGGGCTCGGCGTGCTCGCGATCGGCCTGCTCCTGTTCTTCTTCCGCCGGATCGTGCAGGAGAAGGAGGCCCCGCACTGGCGCGAGGACACGCCCACGATGCCACCTGCAGCGTCGTAGACGCGGCAGGGTATGTCGATAGCGACGGGGCGGCCGGCGGCAGCTCCGTCGCGCTGGTCGGGCCGGCCGCCTTTCCCTCGCGTCCGCCGTCTCACTAGGTGCGTGGCCGACGCCACGCCCGTGCACGGGGTGCCTCCCTGCCGGGGAGGCACCCCGTACCCAATCGGTGTCACGAGACGCGTCGAGAGCGTGCGAGGGCGCCTGCCCGTCAGTGCCCCGCCGGCTTCTCCCAGCCCTCGAGCACGGGCGGCGCCCAGTCGGTGCCGACCGTCCTCGAGCCCTCGACCCAGGGGCCGAGCTCGGGCTGCGGGAACTTGCAGTGGATCTCCTTCAGCTGGATGCCGTAGGAGTTCCCGGAGGTGAGGTGCTTCATCAGCACCTTGCGCGCGATCTCGTCCTCCCGTCCCTCGGGGATCTCGAAGTAGATCTTCAGGAACGAGTTCGAGTAGCGGTCGAACACGGCCGGCACGCCCTCCTCCTCCAGGAGGTGGATGTCCTCGAGCCAGTTGATGTCCTCGCCCGGGGTGAGGGCGAGCAGGTCGACGTCCTCGACGAGCGAGATGTCCTCCTGGTAGGGGAAGCGATGCCCCGCCAGGAACTCCGCGTCGATCGACTTGATCTTCTCGGGCTCGCTGTAGGCGAGCTCGTGGGAATGCGGCTGCTCTGCCATCTCAGCGCTCCACCGTTCGCAGGTGCTCCACGTTCTCCGCGTGGCGGAGCTGGAGGTTCTCCTCGTCCTTTTGGGCGAGGAGCCGGCGCACCTCGGCGAGGATCTGCCGCTCCGTCTGACCGACGACGTAGTCGGTGCCCGCGAGCGGCACCTTCGCCAGGGCCGACGCCTCCACCGTCAGGGCCGCCAGATCCTCGGGCTCGAGCGAGTGCACGTTCGTCTTGCCGCATGCCCGCGCGAGCATCTGCAGCTCCATCGTCATCGCCGTGAGGAAGTTGTAGACCCGCTCTGCGGCCTCCTCGACGACGAGCCGCTTGCGCAGCTCCGGATCCTGCGTCGCGACCCCGACCGGGCAGCGGCCGGTGTGGCAGTGGTAGCACTGCCCGGCCGGGACGCCGACGGTGCCCTCGTAGTCGGTGACGCCGGGGATCTCCTTGTTGCAGTTGAGCGCCATCATCGCCGAGTGCCCGATCGCGACCGCCTTGGCGCCGAGCGCCAGGGCCTTCGCGATGTCGGCCCCATTGCGGATGCCGCCCGCGACGACGAGGTCGATCTCGTCGGCGAGGCCGACGTCCTCGAGCGCCCGGCGGGCCTCGGGGATGGCGCCCATCAGCGGGATGCCCGTCTCCTCGGTGGCGATGTGCGGGCCGGCGCCCGTGCCGCCCTCCGCGCCGTCGAGGTAGATGATGTCCGGCCCGCACTTCGCCGCCA
>CAZUVW010000086.1:0-11414 GCA_964623875.1 uncultured Gaiellales bacterium | reverse complement strand
GGGGTGACGACGACCCCCTGCGCGCGACCACGGAGGTCGCCGTCGGGTACGGGCTCGGGATCGTCGTCCCGCTCGCGACCGTGTGGCTGGCGACGTCGACGATGTCCGACCTCGTCGACGACCGGTTGCTCGTCTACCTCTGGCTGAAGCCCGTGTCGCGCTGGCAGCTCCCCGCTGCGGCGATCCTCGCGACGGTGACCGTCGTCGTCCCGCTCGTCGCGGTGCCGCTCGCCGCGACCGTGCTCGTCGCGGGCACCTCCGAGCTGCTCGGCTCGGTGCTGCTGGCGGCCGCGCTCGCGGTCTCGGCGTACGCCGCGCTCTTCGTCGCCGCCGGCCTGTGGCTGCGACGGGCGCTGTGGTGGAGCCTGCTCTACGTCCTCGTCTGGGAGAACGGGCTCGCGCGCGCGATCGACGGCGCCGCCCGGCTGTCGATCGCGAGCTACGCGCAGTCCCTCGTCGCGTCGGCGGCGGACGTCTCGCTCGCGTACGCCGACCGCCGGCCGCTCGCATCGCTGCTCGTGCTCCCGGCGATCGTCCTCGCCGGCTTCCTGCTCGCGACGATCCGCTACCGGCGCGCGGAGGTGGACTGAGCGCCGAGGCGTGTCAGGAGGAGGGGCGGAGGTTCCGGGCAGGCGAGGGCCGGGCAAGCCCGGCCCCTACACCTGTTGCGCGAAGGTCTGATCCGCAGAAGCGGATCAGACCCGCTTGATCCCCGGGTCCGGCTGTGCCGCGACTCCCGCCGGGCGTCGCGAACCCGATCGTAGGGGCCGGGCTTGCCCGGCCCTCGTCCCTAGACCCTGCCCTTGAAGGTGTCGCAGGTCTGGGGGCCCGTGGCCTCGATGCCGCGCACGAGCCAGCTCTGGCGCTGCTCGGCGGAGCCGTGCGTCCACGACTCGGGGATCACGCGACCCTGGGAGCGCTCCTGGATCCGGTCGTCCCCGACCGCGGCCGCGGCGTCGAGCGCCTGGGCGAGATCCGTGCGCGTGATCTCCTCGATGAACCCGGTCGCGAGCGACCGACCGATCCACAGGCCGGCGTAGCAGTCGGCCTGCAGCTCGACGCGCACCTGACCGCCCTGCGGTCCGGTACCGCGGTCGGCGCTGCGCAGCACACCGGTGAGGTTCTGGACGTGGTGCCCGTACTCGTGCGCGAGGATGTAGGCCTCCGCGAGGTCGCCGCCCTGCGCGCCGAGCTCGGACTGCAGCTGGTCGAAGAAGCCCAGGTCGATGTACACCTTGCGGTCGTTCGGGCAGTAGAACGGGCCGACCGCAGACGAGGCCGTCCCGCAGCCGGTCTGGACGACGCCGGTGAAGAAGGTGGTGCGAGCGGGCTCGTAGCCCCGCAGCGTCTTCGCCCAGTAGGCCTGGACGCTGTTGACGACCGCGACGATCCGGCAGTCGTCGCGCTGGTTCGCGTCCTCCCCCGTCCGGCACTCGGCCTGCAGGTCGGTCTGCGTCGCGCTGCCCGGCCCGACGGTCTGACCCGTCAGCCCGCCGAGGTCGCCGCCGAGGCCCCCGCCACCGCCGCCCAGGACGAGGAACAGGACGAGCGCGATGATCGCGACCAAGCCACCCCCTCCGGCAATGGGCACGCCCGCGGGCATCGCGCCGCGACGACCGCGCTGGTCGTCGATCTGCGACGAGTCGAGCTGGGCGTCCTTGCGGAACCGCATCATCAGCGAGTCTAGATGCGTGCCGGGGGCGGCCGACGAGGCGTCGGCCGGCGCGACGTGTCGGCCTCCTGCCCTGGAGCACGGCTGTGGTGGCCCGTCGAGCCGTCAGGACATCGTCGCGCGCACCTGGCGGAGCGCGACGGTGAGAACCGCGAGGTCGTGGATGCCGTCCGCGCGGAACTGCTCGATCAGGCGCTCGAGTCGCGCGACCGCGGCCGGGCGCCGCGCGAGGAACTCCGCGAGCGCGTCCACGGGGCTGCGGTCGGGGTGCTCGCCGATCGCGCGCCGCACGGCACCGCGCCGCACGAGGAGGAGGTCGTCGAGGACCGCGTTGAGCGCGAACTGCTCCCAGGTCGAGGTCGCGGTGTACGTGAGCACCTGCGACTCCAGCCAGTCGAGCCGGAGGCTCTGACCGGCGTCGAAGAACGCCCGCGCGACGTCGACCGGAGCCCGACCGGTGTCCCGGACGACCACGAGGATGTCTGGTGCGTGCGCGAGCGCGGGCATGTACACGTGGTTGCTGGCCAGCGCCTCGGGCGCGCCGCGGGCCACGAGTGATGCGGCGGCTGCGCTTCGTGCGGCCTTCGACGCGGCCGGGACGAGATCGGGCAGCGCCGCCGCCAGCTCGGCGAAGCCCGCCGCGTTCGCGGCGATCGTCTCGCCGACGTCCGCGCCCGGCGCGTTCTGCAGGAACCAGCGCCCCGTGATCGCGACGACCCAGTCGACGCGGGTCATCAGCTCGTGCTGGACGGCAGGGTCGATCACGCCGTCCAGGGCCTCGATCGCCTCCCAGCGCTCGGTGGCGGCGGTGACCTCGCGCGCGATCCGGTAGGCGCGCGCGACGTCCGACGGCTCGGAGCCCGTCTCGGCCACCGAGCGGGAGACGAACGTGACGCCCTCGGAGTCGACGACGTCCTTCGCGACGATCGTCGCGATCAGCTCGCGGCGCAGGGGGTGCTCGCCGAGCAGCTCGCCGAACCGCTCGACGACGCGAGGTGGGAAGTAGCGTCGCAGATCGCGCTCGAGGTACGGGTCGTCGGGCAGGGACGACGCGAGGATCGCCGTCTTGAGGCTGAGCTTCGCGTAGGCGAGGAGCACCGCCAGCTCGGGCCGCTCCATGCCGACGCCGGCTCGCTCGCGCTCGAGCATCTCCTCGGTCGTCGGGAGCTCCTCGATCGCGCGGTCGAGCAGGCCGTCCGCCTCGAGCGAGGTCATCAGCTCCTCGTACTCGCGGATGCGAGCCGCGGAGTGCACGACCTCCTGCGAGAGGATCTGCGCCTGCAGGTAGTTGTCGTACAGCACGTGCTGCACGACGTCCTCGGCGACCTCGGCCAGCAGCTCGTCGCGCTGCTTGCGCGTGAGGTCGCCACGGGCGACCGCGATCCCCAGCAGGATCTTGAGGTTCACCTCGTGGTCGGAGCAGTCGACGCCACCGGAGTTGTCGATGAAGTCGGTGTTGATGCGCCCGCCGGCGCGCGCGTACTCGATGCGGCCGCGCTGGGTGAAGCCGAGGTTGCCTCCCTCGCCGACGACCTTCGCCCGCACCTCGCTGCCCGTCACCCGGACGGCGTCGTTCGCGCGGTCGCCGGCGTCTGCGTCGGTCTCGTCCGACGCGCGCACGTACGTCCCGATCCCACCGTTCCAGAGCAGGTCGACGGGCGCCCGCAGGATCGCGCGGATCAGCTCGGTGGGCGTGCGCGGGCCCGGCTCGAGCCCGAGCGCCCGGGCCGCCTCCGGCGAGACCGCGATGCTCTTCGCGCTGCGCGGCCACACGCCCCCGCCGGGTGAGAGGACGGAGCGGTCGTAGTCGTCCCAGGTCGAGGCGGCCAACGCGAACAGGCGCTGCCGCTCGGCGAAGCTCGCAGCCTCGTCCGGGGTGGGGTCGACGAAGACGTGCCGGTGGTCGAAGGCCGCGACGAGACGCGTCTGCGGGCTGTAGAGCATCCCGTTCCCGAAGACGTCGCCGGACATGTCGCCGATCCCGACCGCGGTGAACGGCTCGGCCAGCGCGTCGCGACCGAGCTCGCGGAAGTGCCGCCTGACGGACTCCCAGGCGCCGCGAGCGGTGATGCCCAGCGCCTTGTGGTCGTAGCCCGTCGAGCCCCCCGAGGCGAAGGCGTCGCCGAGCCAGAAGCCGACCTCCTCGGCGACGGCGTTGGCCGTGTCCGAGAACGTCGCGGTGCCCTTGTCGGCGGCGACCACGAGGTACGGGTCGGGCTCGTCGAGCACGCGGATCCCCTGCGGGTGGACGACCTCGCCGCCGACGAGGTTGTCCGTCACGTCGAGGAGCCCACGGACGAGGGTCACGTACTGCTCGCGCACCTCGTCGCGCAGCCTGTCGGGTGGAACACTCCGTCGAACGACGAAGCCGCCCTTCGAGCCGGTCGGCACGATCACCGCGTTCTTCGTGGTCTGCGTCTTCATCAGGCCGAGGATCTCGGTGCGGTAGTCCTCCATCCGGTCGGACCAGCGGATGCCGCCGCGCGCGACCCGCCCGGCGCGCAGGTGGATGCCCTCCATCGCAGCCGAATGGACGAAGATCTCGAACAGGGGGCTGGGCCTGGGCATGTCCGGCACGCCGGCGGAGCGGATCTTGAAGCTGAGGAAGCTCCTGCCCGGCAGGAACGCGTTCGTCCGCACGACGGCGTCGATCAAGTGCAGGTACGAGCGGAGGATCCGGTCGTGGTCGAGCGAGGGCACGGCGTCCAGCGAGGCGAGGATCCGCTCGCGGAGCGCGCTCTCCGCTGCCTCGTCGCGCGCCGTGGCCGGATCGTGGCGCAGCCGGAAGTAGGCGGCCAGGTCGGCCGCGATCGACGGGTTCGCCGCGAACGCGTCGTTCTGATAGGCGAGCGTGAACCCGGCGCTGACGCGCAGCAGGTACGTGCGCATCGCGCGGAGCCACGCGACCTCCCGCCAGGTGAGCCCCGCGATCAGCACGAGTCGGTCGAGGCCGTCCGAGTCCGTCTCGCCGTGCCAGACGGCGGTCACCGCCTCCGAGACGCGATCCGCGACGGAGGCGACGTCGAGCGGCGCCCCGCCGGGGCCGAGGACGCCGTAGTCGTGGATGAAGATCTCCGCGTCGGGGTCGTCGGCCGGGCCCGCGACGCGCACGGGCACCTCCTCCACGACCGAGAGACCGAGGGCCTCGAGCATCGGCATCACGGCCGACAGCTCTGCACGACCGCCCGTCTTGTAGAGGAGCAGCCGTGTGAGGTGCTCGCCCGCGCCGTGCTCGTTGTGCAGCGCGACGACGAGCCCGTCCGTCTCGCGCAGGCGCTCGAGGTGCTCGATGTCGAGGACGGCGCGCGTGACCTCCGTGGACGACCGGTAGTACTCGGGGAAGCGCCCCTCCCAGCGCGTCCACAGCGCCCGTCCGCGCTCCTCGCCGTGCGCCGCGACGAGGCGCTCCAGCAGCCGGTCGTCCCAGGTGCGGGCGAGCGCGACGACCTCGTTCTCGAGCTCGGCGAACGAGACGTCCGGGATCTGCCCGTCCGCGACGTGGATGCGGAAGTGGATCTGCGCCGGGTCGGTCTCGCCGAGGGCCAGGTGGTAGTCGACGCTCGTCCCGCCGAACCGCTCCATGAAGAGGTCCTGCAGGCGATGGCGCAGCTCGGCGTTGAAGCGGTCGCGCGGGAGCGCGACGAGGAGCGACACGCTCCGGTCGAAGATGTCCCGGTGCGCGAAGAGGCGCACCTTGCGCTGCTCCTGCAGCTCGAGCAGCTGGACGACCGTCGTGCGCAGCGTGTCCGTCGACGCGGAGAGCAGCTCGTCGAGCGGGAAGTTCTCGACCAGGGCCACGGCGACCTTGTAGTCGTGTGACCCCGGCACGAGGTCCTCGGCGGCGAGCACCTGCTGCAGCTTGCGCCGCGCGATCGGGACGGTGTCGGCGGGCTCCATGTACGCCTTGGAGGTGAACAGGCCGAGCAGGCGGCGCTCGCCGGTGACCACGCCGTCCGGGCCGATCGTCTTCACGCCGACGTAGTCCATCCGCGCGCGACGGTGCACCGTCGACACGCGCCGCGTCTTGGACACGGTCAGCAGGTCTCCGCTCTCCATCCGGTGCAGGACCTCTGGCTCGACGTCGCCGACGCGGACGCCGCCGGCGAAGGCGGAGCTCGTCTCGTCCCGGAGGATCCCGAGGCCCGAGCCGGGCACGACCCGGATCGTCCGGTCGTCGCCGTCCCCCTCCGTCGCGTACTCCCGGTAGCCGAGCAGCACCATGTTCTCGTCGCGCAGCCACTCGAGGAAGGCGACCGCCTCGTCGATCTCCTCGAGCTCGAAGCGAGCGCCCGCGCCCTCGGCCGCCTCGACGAGCCGGTCGACGCGCTCGAGCATGGCGTGGAAGTCGCCGACGACGCTCTGGACGTCGGCGAGGACGCGGCGCACGCCCTGCGCGAGGTCGTCGAGCTCCGCCGGAGCGAGACGTCGGTCGACCTCGAAGTGCATGACCGACTCGGTGCTGACGGCGCCCTTGGCCGGCCCGATCGCGGTGATCCGGCCTGCCTCGTCCCGCTCGACGCCGACGACGGGATGGAGCAGGAGGCGCACCGAGAGGCCGCGTGCAGCGAGCTCCTCGGTGACGGAGTCGACGAGGAAGGGCGAGTCCGGCGTGTTCGTCTCGACCACTGAGCCGACGGTCGTGTAGCCGTCGCTCGCGAGCGACGGAGTGAGGGCGCGCGCTGCGATCGGGTCGAGCCCGCGCCTGTCCGCCAGCTCGAAGACGCCCATCACCTGCCCGAAGAGGGTCTCGCCGTCGAGCTCCGCGGCCGCGCTCGCCGGCAGTCGGCGGACGTAGGCGCGTGCGAGGCGCGACACGAGGTCGGCGCGCTCCGGCGTCAGGTGCGCCTCGATCTGCTCGAGCAGCTCGCGGAGGAGCTGCTCGCTCGCCGGGGTCGCCCCGACGGCGCTCATCTCCGGGCGGGCGCGTCGACGCCGGTCACGCCCGGAGCGTACATCCGCGCGCCGGTGCCCGCGAGCGAGCCGGCGCCAACCCGCAGCGGCGATCGGTGGAGACCCGGATGCCCGGGACGCCCACCCGTGTGACCATGCGATCGGCATGGACACGGCCGCCTCCGGGCCCTTCGTCGCGGTGGACGCCACGGCGCGTCAGGCGCCGGCGTCGAGCTGGACGGGGGAGGTCGATCCGGAGCTGTCGGTCGCTCGTGGCCCGACCGACATCCCGCTCCTCGAGCAGACGATCGGCGAGCGGCTGCGCGCGACGATCGCACGGTTCGGGGAGCGGGAGGCGCTGGTCGCGCCCGCCCACGGCTACCGCGCGACCTGGACGGAGCTCGGCGACGAGATCGACCGCTGCGCGCGCGCTCTGCTGGCACGCGGCGTGGCGAAGGGAGAGCGCGTCGGGATCTGGGCGCCGAACCGCCCGGAATGGGTCGTCGTCCAGCTCGCGACGGCCCGGCTCGGGGCGATCCTCGTCAACGTCAACCCCGCGTACAAGGCGACGGAGCTCGAGTACGCGCTGCATCGCGCCGGCGTCTCGACGCTCGTCCTCTCGCACGGCTTCCGGCAGACCGACTACGAGGAGCTCCTCGCCGGTGTGCGGGACCGCTGCCCTGCGCTCCGCGACGTGCTCGTGCTCGAGGACGACTGGCAGTCCCTGCTGGCCGCGTCCGAGGCGGTGAGCGAGGCCGACCTGGCCGCGCGGGAGGAGACCCTGAGCCCCGACGAGCCGATCAACATCCAGTACACCTCCGGCACGACCGGCTTCCCCAAGGGTGCGACCCTCTCGCACCGCAACATCCTCAACAACGCGTACTTCACCGCCCGGCTGCTGCGCTACACGGAGCACGACCGCGTCTGCGTGCCGGTGCCCTTCTACCACTGCTTCGGCATGGTGCTCGGCACGCTCGCCTGCCTGACCTGCGGCGCGACGCTCGTCGTCCCGGGTGAGGCGTTCGAGCCCGCGGTGGTGCTGGAGACCGTCGAGGCCGAGCGGTGCACCTCCCTCTACGGGGTGCCGACGATGTTCATCGCGGAGCTGGAGGAGCCGCGCTTCGACCGCTTCGACCTCTCCAGCCTGCGGACGGGGATCATGGCGGGGGCGCCCTGCCCCGTGGAGACGATGAACGCGGTGCGGTCGCGCATGCACATGGAGGAGGTGACGATCGGCTGCGGGATGACGGAGACGTCCCCGCTCGCGACGCAGACCACGCCGGACGACCCCGTCGAGAAGCGCGTCACGACCGTTGGTCGGCCGCACCCGCACGTCGAGGTGAAGGTCGTGGACCCCGTGACCGGCGAGACCGTGCCCCACGGGGTCACGGGCGAGCAGTGCATGCGCGGCTACAACGTGATGCTGGGCTACTGGGAGGACGAGGAGGCGACCCGCGCCGCGATCGACGCGGACGGCTGGATGCACTCCGGCGACCTCGCGACGATGGACGCCGACGGCTACGTCGACATCGTCGGGCGGATCAAGGACATGATCATCCGCGGCGGCGACAACATCTACCCCCGTGAGATCGAGGAGTTCCTGATCACGCTGCCGGGGGTCGCGGAGGCCTACGTCGTCGGCGTGCCGAGCGCGCGCTACGGCGAGGAGGTGATGGCCTGGATCAGACCCCACGAGGGCGTCTCGCTGACCGAGCAGGAGCTCGTCGCCGCCTGCCGCGGACGGATCGCGACGATCAAGATCCCGCGCTTCTGGCGCTTCGTCGACGCCTTCCCGATGACCGTCACCGGCAAGGTGCAGAAGTACCGCCTGCGCGAGCAGGCAGCGGAGCTCGGGCTCGCCGAGCGTCTCTGAGCGGCCCGCGTCGAGGGACAGGAGGACGTCATGACCACCACCGACAAGACCGTCGACCTCGCAGGGCCGGGGATCGGCGACTACGCGGAGCTGGAGCGGCTGCTGCCCGGCGACTACCGGTCGCTGCTCAGTGCGAACGAGACGCAACGCGCTCTTGCCGCGGTCAAGCGGCACGTCGAGGACGGCCTCTGTCGTGAGCTGGGACTGATCCGGGTCGAGGTGCCGCTGATCGTGGATGCGGCGAGCGGCGTGAACGACTACCTGGACCGCGACGGCTCGCGAACGCCCGTGCGCTTTCGGATCGAGAACGACCACGGCAAGCACCCGATCGACGCCGAGGTCGTCCAGGCGGCCACGAAGTGGAAGCGGATGGCCCTCGCCCAGCTCGGCATGCAGCCGGGAGAGGGCCTCGTCACCGACATGCGCGCCGTCCGCAAGGACTACTTCCTCGACCACGACCACTCGGCGTACGTCGACCAGTGGGACTGGGAGCGGGTGATCACGCCCGAGCAGCGCACGCTCGAGGTCCTGATCGACACGGTGCGCCGTATCTGGCGCGTGCTGGTCGAGGCGGAGCGCCTGGCGCTCGACCTGTACCCGCAGCTCGA
Source organism: uncultured Gaiellales bacterium (assembly GCA_964623875.1). GTDB lineage: Bacteria > Actinomycetota > Thermoleophilia > Gaiellales > Gaiellaceae > Gaiella. The sequence goes on along the minus strand of CAZUVW010000086.1, from coordinate 2,371 downwards.
CGACCCGCGCTACCCGCCGTTGCCCGAGGAGATCGAGCTCGTCCACGCGGAGGACCTGCTCGCCATGTATCCCGACCTGCCGCGCAAGCAGCGCGAGACGAAGCTGCTCCAGGAGCACCCGGCGGTGTTCCTGATCGGCATCGGCTGGACGCTCGCCGACGGCTACCCGCACGAGCTGCGCGCCGCCGACTACGACGACTGGGTGACGGAGACCGTGTCCGCCGACGGGCGCCCGATGCACGGGCTGAACGGCGACATCCTCGTGTGGAACCCCGTCACGCGACGGCGCCACGAGCTGAGCTCGATGGGGATCCGCGTCACGAAGGAGACGCTCCGCCGGCAGCTCGAGCTCACGGGCCAGCTCGACTTCCTCGAGCTCCCGTACCACCGGGCGATCCTCGAGGACCGCATCCCGCTCTCGATCGGCGGCGGCATCGGCCAGTCGCGGGTGGCGATGCTCCTGTTGCGCAAGGCGCACCTGGGCGAGGTGAGCGTGACCGTCTGGCCGCAGGTGCTGAAGGACATGTGCGCAGCGCGCAACATCCACGTGCTCGAGTAGCCCGGCGACGCTGCGCTATCGTCGGGGGCGTGCATCCCGGCCGGCCGCTGTTCGTGCCTGTGATCCTCGGCACGCCGCGTCGGGGCCGGCTGAGCGAGCACGCCGCGCGGCTGGTGCGCGACGAGCTGGCTGCCCGCCCCGCGGTCGAGACGGAGCTGATCGACGTCGCGGAGCTGGCGATCCCGGTCGACGACGCGGGGGAGGCGGTGAAGGACGCGCGCTTCTCCGAGCGCATGAGCCGCGCGGACGCGCTCGTCGTCGTGGCACCCGAGTACAACCACGGCTACCCGGGCCTCCTCAAGCACGTGCTCGACACGAACCTGAGCGAGTACGTCCACAAGGCCGCGGGAGTCGTCGGCGTCTCCGCCGGCGTCTTCGGCGGCACCCGTGTGATCCAGAACCTGCTGCCGGTGCTGCGCGAGCTGGGGCTCGTGACGATCTTCTGGGACGTGAACGTCACCTCGGTCGGGAGTCGGTTCGACGCCGACGGGAGACTCCTCGACGAGTCGTTCCTGCCGCGGATCGAGAAGTTCCTCGACGAGCTCCTGTGGATGGCGGCGACGCTCCGCCACGGGCGGGACAGCATCCCGCTCGGAAGCGCGACGTGACGGGCCGGCCCACCATGACCTGCTCGGCCTGCGGCGCCGAGATGAACCACCACGCCGACCGGCTCGTCCACCCGGTGACGGACGACGAGGTCGCGGGGATGACCGTCGCCCTGGACGGCGCGCTGGAGCGCGTCTTCGCCTGCCCCGGCTGCGGTCGTGTGGGCGCACGGCGCGTGCGTGCCTCCTCGGCGGTTCGTCGCGACGGGCGCCCCTAGGTCGGCCAGGAGCCGGGGCGTGCCGGCGCCGACGGCTGCTCGCCTCAGGCGATGCCGAGCAGCGCGAGCGACGGGCGCTCGACGATGTCCTCCACGACCTGCACCCGCAACGCCGGCTACCCGGGAACCGCCAACGCCGCCGTGATGGAGGTGCTGAGCCGCAACCTCGTCCCGTACATGTTCGCCCGCGTCTCGCTCGGCAAGGCGACCGCGGAGGAGTCCGTCGCGATGACCGCCTACGAGCTGAAGCGGATCTGGCGCCGGTGGAGGAAGGCGGGGAAGGTCTAGTCGCGGCGTGCACCGCATGGCGTCCCGCTGGCGCCCAGACGGCGACATCGCATGGTTGGGTCCTCGATAGCCTCGGGTTCCGCCAGGGTTGTCGGTTCGCACTCGTTCGTGCTGTCCATGCTCCGTCGAGGACGGACCGCCAGCCGTTGACCAGGGGCTTCGGCTCCGCGACGCCCGAGGGGGATCGATGCCGTCACGCCAGTCTTCGACCACAGGAGGGCGCCCGCGCGTGCTCGCGGGCCTCGGCGCGCTCGTGCTGGCGGTCACGGCGCTCGCCGTGCCCGCCGTCTCGTCCGGCGCAGGCAAGCCGCCCGCCCCACCGGGGCAGCCCGACCCGCGCGGGCAGCTCGTGCCCGTCCAGCTGCTGGCCTTCAACGACTACCACGGCTACCTCGAGACGGGCTCGACCCCGGGTCCCGGTGACATCGGGTGCGCCCCCGCAGGGGCGCCCGCTGTCCCCTGCGGTCCCGCGGGCGGTGGCGAGTACCTGGCTGCGAAGCTGCGCGAGCTGCGACAGGGCGAGAAGCACACCCTGACCGTCGCCGCGGGCGATCTGATCGGCGGCTCGCCCTTCCTCTCCGGCTTCTTCCACGACGAGCCGTCCGTCGAGTCGCTGAACGCAATGGGGCTCGACGTGTCGAGCGTGGGCAACCACGAGTTCGACGAGGGCGTCACCGAGCTGCTGCGCATGCAGAACGGCG
>CAZUVW010000085.1:0-11535 GCA_964623875.1 uncultured Gaiellales bacterium | reverse complement strand
TCCAGCCCGCGGTCGGAGTCCCCTGTCGGCGCGCGGCTAGCCGATCGCGTCGAACTCGTCGTAGAGGTCGGGGTCGCGCCCGATGAGCGCGCGGATCGTGTCGAGCTGGGGCGGCAGCGCGCTGTCGGGCTCGTCGTCGACGAGGAGCGCGCCGAACCGCTCCTGTGGGTCGCTCCACAGCCACGTGCTCGGGGCATCCAGCGGCTCGAGCCGGTCGATCGCTGCCTGCACCTCCGCGAACGAGCCCTCGCCGTCGTCGAGCCGCCAGAGCAGGATCCTGACGATCACTCCTCGGGGAGCTCCCACGGCTCGTACACCCCACCGGGCACGCCGCCGATCACGAGGAACGACATCCCGTCCGGCCCGGCAGCGGGACGCCGCTTCGCGTCGGGGGAGACGAGGACGTACCGACCGGGCTTCATCTCCACGACCTCGCCGTCGACCTCGAGCGTTCCCGAGCCCGACAGCGTGAGGTACACCTCCTCCTGTCCCGACTGCGCCTCGTCGTGCTCGGAGCCGACCTTGTCCGGGGGGAAGTCGATCTGCATGAAGCCGAACGCGGTCGCGCCGAGATGGTGACGGACCGGCTTGAACGTGCCCCAGATCGTCGGGATGTCGTCGGCGTCCACCATCGTGTAGGCCATGCGAGCGCTCCTCTCCTAGAACGGGCCACGCGGGACGTAGGGCTCGGTGCGCGGCGCGCCGATTGTGACGAAGATCAGCCCGCCTCGCCGCGACGGGCAGCGTGTCGTGGTGAGCACCATCGCGCCTACATGCGGAACACGCCGAACGACGTGGCGGGGATGGGGGCGTTCGCCGCCGCGGCGAGCCCGAGCGCGAGCACGCGCCGCGTGTCGAGCGGGTCGATGATGCCGTCGTCCCAGAGACGAGCCGTGGAGAAGTACGGCGAGCCCTCCCGCTCGTACGTCTCGCGGATCGCAGCGGGATCGGCGTCGCCGACGGTCGTGAGCACCGTCGCCGCCTGCTCGCCGCCCATCACCGAGATCCGTGCGCCGGGCCACATCCACAGCTGCCGCGGTCCGTAGGCGCGACCGCACATCGCGTAGTTGCCCGCCCCGAACGAGCCGCCGACGACCACGGTGAGCTTCGGCACGGTGGCGCACGCGACCGCGGTGACGAGCTTCGCGCCGTCTCGGGCGATCCCGCCGGCTTCGACCTCACGGCCGACCATGAACCCGGTGATGTTCTGCAGGAAGACGAGCGGGACGCGCCGTGCGCACGCCAGCTGGACGAAGTGCGCGCCCTTGCGCGCCGACTCCGAGAAGAGCACGCCGCGGTTGGCGAGGATCCCGACGGGATGCCCCTCGATCCGGGCGAACCCGCAGACGAGCGTGTCGCCGTGGAGCGCCTTGAACTCGTGGAAGCGGCTGCCGTCCACGAGCCGGGCGATCAGCTCCAGCGGGTCGAGCTCCTGACGGTAGCTCTCGGGCACGAGCCCGTACAGGTCCGACGGGTCGACCGCGGGCGGCTCCGGGGCTGCGACCTCCCAGGGCGGCGGTGCCGGGTCGCCCAGGTGCCGCACGATCTCTCGAGCGATCGCGAGCGCGTGCTCGTCGGAGACGGCGTAGTGGTCGGCCACGCCCGACTGCCGGGCGTGGACGTCGGCGCCGCCGAGCTCCTCCGCGCTCACGTCCTCGCCCGTGGCCGCCTTCACGAGCGGCGGCCCGCCGAGGAAGATGGTGCCGGTGCCCCGGACGATCACCGTCTCGTCCGACATCGCCGGGACATATGCGCCGCCCGCCGTGCACGAGCCCATCACCACGGCGATCTGGGGGATGCCGGCCGCGGACATCCGCGCCTGGTTGTAGAAGATCCGTCCGAAGTGGTCGCGGTCGGGGAAGACCTCGGCCTGCAGCGGGAGGAACGCTCCGCCCGAGTCGACGAGGTACACGCACGGCAGCCGGTTCTGCTCGGCCACCTCCTGCGCCCGGAGGTGCTTCTTCACCGTGAGCGGGAAGTAGGTGCCGCCCTTCACCGTCGCGTCGTTCGCTACGACGACGCAGTGGCGGCCCTCGATCACGCCGATGCCGGTGACGATCCCCGCCGACGGCGCCTGGCCCTCGTACAGCTCCCACGCGGCGAGCGCCCCCAGCTCGAGGAACGCCGTTCCCGGGTCGAGCAGGCGGTCGATCCGCTCCCGGGCGGTGAGCTTCCCCCGGGAGCGGTGCCGCTCGAGCGCCTGCTCGCCGCCGCCACGCGCGACGAGCGCGGTGCGGTCGCGCAGCTCCCGCACGAGCGCCTCGGTGTGGGCGCGCCGCCGCTCGAAGACCTCGTCGTGCACCACCTGCGAGGTGAGGACGGTCATCGCGACCGGAGTCTACGCTGGCGACATGTGCGCATCGGCGCCTCGCGGCGAGCGACCCGTGCCACCCGAGCTCACCGCCGCGAGCGCGAGCCCCCACGTCGAAGGCGCGACCTGAGAGGCGTGCGAATCATCGAGGGCGAGGGCCCGGCAACGCTGCGCACGTTCGAGCGCTCCGCCAAGGACGGCTCGGAGACGAAGGTCGTCCAGATCCCGCTCGTGCTTCGCTGATCAGCCGGACTCGAGGGTGCGATAGGGAGCAGGGCGACGGACGCCGATCCTGTAGCGCCCGAGCGTTCGTCGGCGGATCGCGACCCTGATGTAGTAGAGGATCCCGAGCAGCGGCATGAACGCGGCCTGAACGAGGGAGTAGTACGGATACGCGATCATCCAGCGGTCGCGCACCTGCCAGTTCGCGACGACGGTGATCACTGTGTAGACGAGCAGGATCGTCGGCAGGGTGTGCAGCGCCTTGCCGACGAAGGTCTCGAGCTTGCCGAAGGCGAGCACGTAGACGAGGACGAGGTAGTAGAGCGTCCAGATCGGCATTCGCAGGTTGGAGTCTGCGTTGACGAAGACATGGCGGAAGTTCCCGGCCCACCACATCCGCCGTTGCCGGAAGAGCGCGTGCCACGTCGCCGGCACGTCGGTCGTCGCTTCGAAGTCGATGTGACGCACCTTCATGCGATGGTGCGTGGCGATGCGTCCCGTCTCCATGTCCTCGCCGGGAAACCAGTGCGAGTGCCGTTCGAGCACGAAGCGAAAAGCGTCCGTGCGACCGACGATGCACGCACCGCTCGTCTGCCAGGGGCGGAAGTGACGCGAGAGCATCGACATGCGGTACTCGACGTGCTGGAGTGCCTCGACGGCGCGTGCTCGGTTGCGCGGGACGACTTTCACGCTGCAGACGTCTGCGCCGGACCGGTCGGCCGCGGCGACGGCTCTGCCGAGGTCGCCGTGCGCGTACGTGTCACCGTCGAATCGGATAGCGAAGCGGGTCGTCACAGCACCCGACTCCAGCGCCCGCAGGCACAGCTCGGACGGGCACGGCGGCTGATGCGCGCACGTAGTCCGGAGGACCCGCCAGCCGTCCTCCTCTGCCTCATCGCTCCACTCCCGCATGCGCGGGTCGGTGACGTCGAGACAGAGGAGGACATTCTGGCGCATCGGACGGAGATGGTCTGCGTTCCTGAAGTAGGACGGGTCGCCGTACAGCGGCACCAGCACGGTGAAGTCATCGCTCCTCTCGTCCGTCGGCTTCAGCACCCATCCCTGCCAGCGCGCGAGGACGTTCTGGAAGTCGAGGACGAGGAGGACGAGCGCCGCGAGGGCGATCCACTCCATCCGTCTCAGGCGTGGCGCGCGTTGGAGACGACGAGCCAGGTCATCAGCACGACGAGGACGGCCAGCGAGACCTCCGTCATGTGCCAGCCCTGTGGCGCGACGAAGCCCGCTGCTGAGAGCGTGCCAGCTCCGGCGCCCCCCTTCGCGCTCACGGCCGTGCCCTCGTCCCGGCGGCCGGGACCCGTGCGTGGTGCATTCGGTGTTCCTCCTCGTTCGAGTGGTTTCCGCAGAGACCACCGCAGGTGCCGCACCGAGCCGCCCGGCTGAGGCATCTCTCGGCCGGGATCGGGCGCAGGGGAAGAAAAATCCCTCACTCGAGGCATCACGAGCCCGCCGTTGAGCGGACGCGGTACCGTCAGCGTGGTCATGTCGGACGACCTCGACCCGCTCGAGCAGCATCTCGTCGAGGGGCTGCGGGAGCTCGCGGCCCCTGCTCGCGCAGCGTCCGTCCCGGATGCCGCCGAGGCGGCATGGCGCGCGCAGGTCGACAGCCGTGTCGTCGACCACGCCGCGCGGTGGCTCCAGGCGCAGAAGCTCGGCTTCTACACGATCGGCTCGGCCGGGCACGAGTCCAACGCGCTCGTCGCGCTGGCGCTCGAGCCCACCGACCCGGCGCTGCTCCACTACCGCTCCGGGGGCTTCTACCTCGCCCGCGCCGGGCAGGTCGGTCACGACGGCGTCGCCGACGTCCTCCTCGGGATGGCCGCCGCCGCCGACGAGCCGATCGCCGGCGGCCGGCACAAGGTGTTCGGCCATCACGAGCTCGCCGTCATCCCGCAGACGTCGACGATCGCCTCGCACCTCCCGCGCGCCGTCGGCGTCGCATTCGCGATCGAGCGGGCGCGGAGCCTCGGCGTCCCGTCTCCCTGGCCGGCCGACGCCGTCGTCGTGTGCTCCTTCGGCGACGCCTCCCTCAACCACGCGACCGCGCAGTCGGCGCTCAACGCGACCGCCCACCACGCGTACCGGGGACAGCCGCTGCCTCTCCTGCTCGTCTGCGAGGACAACGGGCTCGGCATCAGCGTCCCGACGCCCGAGGGCTGGGTCGCCCAGTCGCTCGGCGGGCGACCGGAGCTCGTCGTCGAGCAGGCCGACGGCGACGACCCGGCCGCGCTGCTCGCGACCGCGCAGGAGCTCGTCGCATGGGTGCGCGAGCACCGCTACCCGGCGGTGCTCCACCTGCGCACGGTCCGGTACCTCAGTCATGCCGGGGCAGACGTCGAGACCGCCTACCGGTCGGCGCACGAGATCCGCGCCGACTATGCGCGCGACCCGCTGCTGGCCACGGCGCGCTGGCTGGTGGGTGGCGGGACGCGGACGGGCGACGCCCTCGCCACGGAGTACCTCGAGCGCCGCGCCCGTGTGCGCGAGCGGGCGGTCGAGGCGATGCAGCGTCCGCAGCTCGCCTCGGCGGACGAGGTGATGCGCCCGCTGGCGCCGCGCGATCCCACCGCGGTCGCCGGGCTCGCGCGCGGGCCGGCGGTGGTCGACCCGGAGCCGCTCACCCTCGCGCAGTCGATCAACGCCGCGCTCGCGGGCGTGCTCGACCAGCACCCCGAGACGCTCGTCTTCGGCGAGGACGTCGGGGTGAAGGGAGGTGTCTACGGCGTCACGCGAGGCCTCCAGCCCCGGTTCGGGGAGGAGCGGGTGTTCGACACGATCCTGGACGAGACCTCGATCCTCGGCCTGGCGCTCGGCGCCGGCGTGAGCGGGCTCGTCCCGATCCCCGAGATCCAGTACCTCGCCTACCTGCACAACGCCGAAGACCAGCTGCGCGGCGAGGCGGCGACGCTGCAGTTCTTCTCGCAGGGCGTCTACCGCAACGGGATGGTGGTCAGGATCCAGGGCTACGGCTACCAGAAGGGCTTCGGCGGCCACTTCCACAACGACAACGGGCTCGGCGTGCTGCGCGACGTGCCGGGGCTCGTGATCGCATCGCCCGCCCGGCCGGACGACGCGGCGGCCATGCTCCGCACCTGCGTCGCGGCGGCGAAGGCGGACGGCAGCGTGTGCGTCTTCCTCGAGCCGATCGCGCTCTACCACACCCGCGACCTGTTCGAGGAGGGTGACGGCCTCTGGCTCGCTGCGCCCGGCGTCGATCACGTGCCGATCGGATCCGCCCAGCGGTATCTCGAGGGCGACGACCTCACGCTCGTGACCTGGGCCAACGGCCTGCACATGTCGCTGCGCGTCGCGTTCCGGCTCGCCGAGCGCGGTGTCCGGGCGCGCGTGCTCGACCTGCGCTGGCTGGCGCCGCTGCCGCTCGAGGACGTCCTGCGAGAGGCCCGTGCCACAGGGCGTACGCTCGTGGTCGACGAGACGCGTCGCACCGGAGGAGTGGGGGAGGGGATCGTCGCCGAGCTGCTCGACGCCGGCTATGCGGGCCGGCTCGCGCGGGTCTCGAGCAAGGACTCGTTCATCCCTCTCGGCGACGCGGCCCGACTCGTGCTCCTCTCGGAGGAGGAGATCGAGGCGGCCGCGCTGCGCCTGCTCGACTGAGCCCGCGGCTTTCCCGCGCCACGGTCGTGACCGCCCCGGATGCGCGCCAGGTATGCAGGGAGCATCGTGGAGACAGGAGGTGGTCTGTCGTGATCGAGCGTGACAGCGACGTCCGAGTGGGTCTCGTTCTGCTGGCGGCGCACGAGGCCCGTCTCGTCGAGTGGCAGCCCCGCGCGACGCAAGAGCTGCGCCGGATCGATCTCACCGACGTCGCCGGGGACGAGCGAGAGCTCCGTGGTCCGTCGGCGGCGCACCCACGCGGAGCGCCCACTGCGGCTGCGGGGTTCCACAGCGGCCAGCAGCGCGACCTGCACGAGCAGCGTCTCGAGAAGCACCGGGTGGCGATGATCGTCCTGTTCGCGGCCACGGCGGGCTCGGACGCCGCCCGGCGGGACTGGCCGCTGGTGCTCGTCCTCGGTGATCCGAGGCTCACCCATCCTGCGGCGCGCGAGATCCGTCGGCACGGCGTCACCGTCGAGGAGCGCTCGAGGATCCTCGGCTGGCTGACACCGGCGGAGCTCGCAGACGCGGTCGCCGGTGACGTGGAGCGGGCGCTCGAGCGCCTCAGCGTCACCGTGCCGGAGAGCTGAGAGGCAGCGGCGGGGCCGCCCCCGTGGTCGGTCCCCGTCGCTCACGGCGCCCGCTCGACGAGCAGCGCGCACATCTGCGCGAGGTCCCGCAGGCTCGGACGTGACTCGGCCACGTAGCGCTCGAGCCACCGCAGCGCGGCGCGCTCGTACTTCGGCGATCCACGCTCGGCGTACAGCCGGACGAGCTGGAGGGCGTCGTCGAGCGAGAGGTGGGGCAGCTCGCGCGCCGCGTCCTCGGCGGCGAGCAGGTTGCGACGCTCGAGGGCGCGCTGGAACCGCGCATGCGTGTGTCCTTCCGAGGTCATCGAACACATGTTCGCACGACGGAGGCGCGCACATCGCTTCGAGGTCTTCACCGATCGCTGACACCTCGGCCGCGTTTCCGTCATACTTCGCGCCCGCCTCGCCCTGGGAGGGGTGAGTGGAACCGAAAGGAGCAAGAGTGGGAAAGCTCGTCAAGGTCGCAATGGCGCTCGCCGTCGTCGGCCTCACCGTCGTCACCGCGTCGCTGGCGACGACCGCCGAGAGCACCGCGAGCGACACGCTCGTGTTCGCCGCCTCGGCCGACCCGGTCTCGCTCGATCCGGCGGTCACCTCGGACGGCGAGTCCTTCCGGGCGCAGCTGCAGATCTACGAGACGCTCGTCACCCAGGTGCCGGGCACGACCAAGCTCGCCCCGGGTCTCGCAATCGGCTGGAAGCCCTCGAACGGCGGGCTGACATGGACGTTCAAGCTCCGCAAGAACGTCCGCTTCCACGACGGCACGGCGTTCGACGCCAAGGCCGTCTGCGCGAACTTCGACCGGTGGTACAACTTCACGGGCGCGCTGCAGTCGAGCTCGGCGTCGTACTACTACAACGTCGTGTTCGGCGGCTTCAAGAAGCCGGAGAAGGGCTCACCCGGACCGGCGAAGGCCCTGTACCGCAACTGCGTCGCCAAGGACGCCTCGACCGCGGTGATCAATCTCAAGCGACGCTTCGCACCGTTCCTCGGCGCGATGACGCTCGGGCCGTTCGCGATGCAGAGCCCGACGGCGATGAAGCAGTACGGCGCCGACAAGGGCAAGCTCACCGCCGACGGCGTGTTCGTCCCGGGTGGGACGTACGGCGCCCCCGGCGGCCAGGCGGTCGGCACGGGGCCGTTCACGCTCTCGTCCTGGCGGACGGGCGACAAGCTCGAGCTCGTGCGCAACGAATCCTACTGGGGCAGGAAGGCCTTCCTGCGGCGCGTGATCATCCGCCCGATCGCCGACAACGCAGCACGGCTGCAGGCGCTCCAGACGGGTGAGATCCAGGGCTACGACAACGTCGAGCCGCAGGACGTCGCCACGATCAAGCGATCGTCGAAGCTGAAGGTGCAGGACAGGCCGTCGTTCAACGTCGGCTACGTGACGATCAACCAGAACGTGAAGCCGTTCGACGACGTCCGCGTGCGCCAGGCGGTTGCGTACGGCCTCGATCGGGCACGCGTCGTGAAGTCGTTCTACGCGGGGCGCGGCGTCGTCGCCACGCAGTTCCAGCCACCGTCGGTGCTGGGCTGGTCCGCGTCGGTGCCGAAGTACCCGTACAACCCCGCGAAGGCGAAGCAGCTGCTCCGCCAGGCCGGGCTCACGCTGCCGGTGGAGGTCGAGTTCTGGTACCCGTCGGAGGTGTCGCGGCCGTACATGCCCGACCCGAAGCGGAACTTCCAGGGCTTTGCCGCCAGCCTCGAGAAGTCTGGGTTCAAGGTCGTCGCCAAGACCGCCCCGTGGCGACCCGACTACCTCGGCAAGCTCGACGCCGGCAACGCGGGGGCCCTCAACCTGATCGGGTGGACGGGGGACTACGCGGACCCGGAATCGTTCCTCGGGGGGATCCTTCGCTCCGAGTCGCAGTTCGGGCTCGACAACGCGATCGGCAAGAAGCTGTACGCCGACCTCGACAAGGCCCTCGCCGAGGTCAGCCCGCTCAAGCGGGCGACCATGTACAAAAAGATCAACAACTACATCATGGCCAACGTGATCGGCGTGCCGTACGTGCACACCGAGCCGGCGCTCGCGTTCGCGAAGAACGTCGTCGGCTTCGTGCCGAGCCCGACCTCGAACGACTACTTCAACACCGTTCGGGTCACCTGAGGACGAACGAGCGAGTGAGCAGCCGGCGGACGAGAGACGCAGCGCAAGTCTGAGTGCTCCGCTTCACCGTCCGCCGGCTGCTCCTGCTCGTGCCCGTCCTGATCGGGCTGTCGATCCTGGTCTTCGTCTGGGTGCGGGCGCTGCCCGGCAGCCCCGCCGAGTCGCTGCTCGGGGAGCGCGCCGACGAGCAGTCGATCGCGCAGATCCGTGACCAGCTCGGGCTCGACGACCCGATCTACGTCCAGTACCTCCGCTACCTGGAGACGACCTTCGTCGATCGAGATCTCGGGACGAGCATCGCCTCGCGCCGACCGATCACCGACGAGATCCAGGAGCGGTTCCCGGCGACCATCGAGCTCACCTTCGCCGCCGGCCTCTTCGCGGTCCTGGTCGGGGTGCCACTCGGGTTCCTCGCGGCCAAGCGGCACGGAACGTGGTTCGACCACGGCAGCCTCGTGGTGTCCCTGATCGGCGTCTCGATCCCGATCTTCTTCCTGGCGATCATCCTCAAGTACGTGTTCGCGGTGCGGCTCGGCTGGCTGCCGAGCGTGGGGCGACAGGACGTGCTCATCACCGCAGAGCACCCGACGAACTTCTACGTATTCGACGGGATCGTCACCGGCAACTGGACGGCCGCCTGGGACGCGACCAAGCACCTGATCCTGCCTGCGATCGCGCTCGGCTCGATCCCTCTGGCGCTCATCGCCCGGATCACCCGTGCCTCGACGCTCGACGTCCAGAACGAGGACTACGTGCGCACAGCCCGCGCGAAGGGGCTGCCGCCACGCACGGTCGACGGCCGGCACGTGATGCGCAACGCGATGCTCCCCGTCACGACGGTGCTCGGGCTGCAGGTGGGCCTGCTGCTCTCCGGCGCGATCCTCACCGAGACCGTCTTCGCGTTCCCCGGGATCGGCACCTGGGTGCAGGAGGCCATCAACAACCGCGACTACCCCGTGCTCCAGGGCGGCATCCTCTTCATCGCGATCGTGGTCGTGCTCGTCAACCTCGTGGTCGACATCTCCTACGGGCTCCTCGACCCACGCATCAGGCTGGCAGGCCGCTGATGGGCGCGATCGAGCTTCAGTCCGAGCACAAGGCGGGCATGCTCGACTCGCCGGGAGGCGGTGGCCTCTGGAGCGACGCCTTCCGCCGGGTCCGCCGCAGCCCCGCGGCGATCGTCGGCACGCTCATCGTCGGCGCCTTCGTCTTCACGGCGATCTTCGCGCCGCTGCTCGCGCCCTACGACCCTCGCGAGCAGAACCTCGACCTCGTGCTCGACGGTTGTTGCCCGGGCCCGTCGCGCGAGCACCCGATGGGGGTCGACGACCTGGGTCGCGACGAGCTCTCGCGCGTCATCTACGGCGCGCGCTTCTCGCTCCTGATAGGCGTCTGCTCCGTCACCGTCGGGCTGACGATCGGGGTGCTCCTCGGGTCGGCGGCCGGGTACTTCCGTCGGCTCGACACACCGTTGATGCGCGTCATGGACATCATGCTGGCGATCCCGGGATTCCTGATGGCGATCGGCATCGCTGCGCTGATGGGCCCGGGGCTCGTCTCGGTGACGATCGCGATCGGCGTCGTCAACATCCCGATCTTCACGCGGCTGCTGCGCGGCTCGATCCTGGGGCAGAAGGAGAACGACTACGTGCTCGCGGCACGAGCCGTGGGCGTGCCGAATCGGAAGGTGCTCTTCGGGCACATCCTGCCCAACGCCATGTCGCCGGTGATCGTCGCCGGCACGCTGGCGATGGCGACCGCGATCATCGACGCGGCCGGGCTGGGCTTCCTCGGGCTGGGGCCACAGGATCCGTCCACACCCGAATGGGGAACGATGCTGACCGACGCCGTCCGCTACCTGCAGACGGCGCCGTTCCTGGCGCTCTTCCCCGGCGCCGCCATCGTCGTCACGGTGCTCGGCTTCAACCTCATCGGCGACGCGCTCCGCGAGGCCCTCGACCCGAAGCTCCGCGGCCGTGTGTGATCCCGCCCATCGACGGATGAGCAGTGAGCCGGCGTTCCCGAGCCAGGCACGACCGTCCGCTGCAGTGCCGGTGAGGCCCGCGTGACCACGTCCGCGAGCGCCGAGCCGCTGCTCTCCGTGGACGACCTCCACGTCCACTTCTGGACCGACCGGGGGACGATTCACGCCGTCAACGGGGTCTCGTTCGAGGTCGCGGCGGGCGAGACGCTCGGGATCGTGGGGGAGTCCGGGTGTGGCAAGAGCGTGACGTCGCTCGCGCTGCTCGGGATCCTCCCGCGCGCGGGACGCGCCGTCCAGGGCACGGCGGCGTTCGAGGGCCGGGACCTGCTGCAGCTCTCCGACGGTCAGCTGCGACAGATCCGCGGCAAGGACATCGCGATGATCTTCCAGGACCCGATGACGAGTCTGAACCCGGTGCTCACGATCGGCCGGCAGATCCGCGAGGCGATGGAGGCGCACCTCGACCTCGACCGCGGCGAGGCCGAGCGGAGGGCAGCGGAACTGCTCGACCAGGTCGGGATCCCCAGCGCGAAGGCGCGCCTCAAGGACTACCCGCACCAGTTCTCGGGTGGAATGCGCCAGCGGGCGATGATCGCGATCGCCCTCGCCTGCGAGCCGAAGCTGATCATCGCCGACGAGCCGACCACGGCGCTCGACGTGACGATCCAGGCGCAGATCCTCG
>CAZUVW010000084.1:10005-11540 GCA_964623875.1 uncultured Gaiellales bacterium | reverse complement strand
GAGCCAGCGGGTTTACAGCCCGCCCCCTTTGGCCACTCGGGAACCCCTGCGCGACGGCGGATTGTAGCCCGCACGGCCGCCCCGGGCGTGCGAGGCTTACGAGGATGCGCGCGGACACGATCCTCACCGGCGGCCGCGTCCACCCGGTCGCGCCCGGCGCCCCGCAGGCGGAGGCGCTCGCCGTCGCCGGCGGGCGCATCGTCGCGGTCGGGACGGCACGGGAGATCGCCGAGCTCGCAGGGCCCTCGACGACGACGATCGAGGTCGGGGGTGGGCTGGTGCTCCCCGGGTTCCAGGACGCGCACGCCCATCCCCTCCACGGCGGGCTGGCGACGCTGCGCTGTGACCTCTACGGCTCCTCGTCGGCCGCCGAGCACCTCGACGTCGTCCGCCGGTACGCGGCGACGCATCCCGAGCGGGAGTGGATCGTCGGCGGCGGCTGGTCGATGGACGACTTCGGCGGAGCGATGCCCTCGCGCGCCCTCCTGGATGCGGCCGCCCCGGGCCGACCGGTGGTGCTCGAGACGCGCGACGGGCACACGTCCTGGCTGAGCTCGCGGGCGCTGGAGCTCGCGGGCATCGGGCCCTCCACGCCGGACCCGCCGGGCGGTGTGATCGATCGCGAGCCCGACGGGACGCCTTCGGGCACGCTCCAGGAGCTCGCGACGCGCCTCGTCGATCAGGTGCTCCCCGCCACCACCGCGGCGGAGTGGGACGAGGCGCTCCTCCGCATGCAGGCCGAGCTCCACCGCCTCGGGATCACCGCCTGCCAGGAGGCCGCCGCCGACGAGGAGCTCGTGGCCGCCTACCTCCGCGCCGCACACGCCGGGCGCCTCACGCTGCGGATCGAGGGCAACCTCGCCTGGTCGCCCGACCGGGGGCTCGACCAGCTCACGGACCTCGTCGAACGGCGCGCGGCGGCGCAGGCGCCCCGCGTTCGCCTGCGGGGCGCGAAGCTCTTCCAGGACGGCGTGGTGGAGAACGGCACCGCCGCGATGCTCGAGCCCTACCGCGGCGGCGCCGGCGCCGGCCCCGACCGCCGCGGCCTGTCGCTGTACCCGCCGGCCGAGCTCGACGCGATCGTGACCGCCCTCGACCGCGAGGGGTTCCAGGTGCACGTCCACACGATCGGTGACCGGGCGGTGCACGAGGCGCTCGACGCGATCGAGACCGCGGCGCGCGCCAACGGGCGACGCGATGCGCGCCACCACCTCGCGCACGTGCAGTTCGCGCAGCCGGCCGACGTCGCCCGCTTCGTCGAGCTCGACGTGGTCGCCAACGTGACGCCGTTGTGGGCGGTGCGCTCCGGCTACGTCGAGGAGCTGACGCTGCCGTTCGTCTCGGAGCACGCGGCTGCCTGCCTGTACCCGTTCGGGACGCTCCACGCGGCGGGCGCCAGGCTCGCGTTCGGCAGCGACTGGCCCGTGTCGACGCCCGACCCGCTCGTCCAGCTCGAGGTCGCCGTCACGCGGCGACCTCCTGTCGAGCCCGACGCCGTGCCGCTGCTCCAGGGCGAGGCGCTCGACCTCCCCACG
>CAZUVW010000084.1:0-9995 GCA_964623875.1 uncultured Gaiellales bacterium | reverse complement strand
CGGCAGGGGCGGCCTTCGTCAACGGGCTCGACGCGGACACCGGCACGCTCGAGCCCGGCAAGCTGGCCGACCTGGTGGTGGTGGACGTCGACCTGCTCGCGCCGGACGCAGCGCCACCGACCGCTGCGTCGGTCGTCCTGACGCTCGTCGAGGGCCGGATCGTCCACGACGCGCGGTAGGCGCGCAGCCTCGCTCTACGATGGCTCCCGTGGAGCGCTGTGACGTGCTCGTCGTCGGCGCGGGCCCGGCAGGGTCGGCGACCGCGATCCACCTCGCCCGGGGAGGCGCTCGCGTGCTGCTCGTCGATCGGGCCCGCTTCCCGCGCGACAAGCCCTGCGGCGGCGGACTGACCGGACGCGCGTTGCGAGCGATCCCGGTCGACCCGTCGCCCGTCGTCGAGCGCGACGTCGACCGGTTCGAGCTGCGGCTGCGCTACGGCGCGTCGTTCGCACGAGCCCACACCGTTCCGCTGATCCGGATGACGCAGCGGCGGCGCCTCGATGCCCATCTCGTCGAGCAGGCGCAGGCGGCCGGCGCCGAGCTGCGGGAGGGCGCGAGGGTGGACGACGTCGCGATCGACGACACCGGTGTCGTCGCCCGCGTCGGCGGAACGCCCGTGCGCGCGACGGTGGTCGTCGGCGCGGACGGCGCGAACGGCGTCGTCGCGCGCGCGGCCGGGCTCGGCGACGACATCGTCCACGGCGTCGCCCTGGAGGGCAACGTCCCCCTCGACGCGCTGTCGGTCGAGCAGCTCGAGCGGACCGCCGTGATCGAGCTCGCCACGCTGCCGGGCGGGTACGGATGGGTCTTCCCCAAGGGCGACCACGCGAACCTCGGCGTCGGCGGCTGGGGCTCGGAGGGCCCGCGTCTGCGCGACCACCTCGCTCGGCTCGCGCGCGCTCACGGCGTCTCGCCGACCGCGCTGAGCGACGTGCGGGGACATCGTCTGCCGATGCGCCGCTTGGGCGCGGCTCCGGCGCGGGGCCCGGTGCTGCTCGTCGGCGACGCGGCAGGGCTCGTCGACCCGCTCTCGGGCGACGGGATGTACGAGGCGTTCACGTCGGCGCGCCTCGCCGCGCAGGCGATCCTCACGGACGACCTGGCCGGGTACGCGGCTGCTCTCTCGGCAGCGCTCGACCACCACGCTTCCGCCTCCTGGGCGGCGAAGCGCGCGCTCGACCGCCATCCGCGCGCGGTGTTCGCCGCCGCGCGCGCGCCCGGCGTGTTCGGCGTGGTCGCCGGGCTCCTGTGCGGCGACGTGGCGCATCCCTCGCAGGCTCGGGGGCTCGCGCGACCGCCGCTGCGGCTGATCGCGCGGCTCGCGCGCTGAGAGGCGCCCGGCATCTCTAAAGCGGACAGCTGTCGCTGCCGATGCAGCGGGTACCGATGGATCTCGTCGAGCTCCTCACCGCTGCGGTCGCCACGGGTGCGAGTGACGTGCACCTCAAGCTCGGCCAGCCGCCGATCGTGCGGCTGGACGGCGACCTCCAGCCCCTCGCGGGCTGGTCCGCGCTGGGTGAGCACGAGCTGATCGAGGTGCTCGACGCCGTGACCGAGATCTCCCCGCGTCGCCGCGACGCCTTCGACGAGCACGGCGACCTGGACATCGCCTACTCGCACCCGACGCTGCCGCGCTTCCGCGTCAACGGCTTTCGACAGCGCGGCGCCACCTCGTTCGCCTTTCGCGTGATCCCGAGCGTGATCCCGACCTTCGACGAGCTCGGGCTGCCCGTCGGCGTGAAGCGGCTCGCAGAGGAGCATCGCGGGCTCGTGCTCGTCACGGGGCCGACCGGGTCCGGGAAGACGACGTCGCTCGCGTCGATGCTCGACCACATCAACCGGACGCGTCGGTCGCACATCGTGACGATCGAGGATCCCATCGAGATCCTCCACCCGGATCGCAGCTGCATCGTCAACCAGCGCGAGGTGGGGCTCGACACCGCGAGCTTCGACCAGGCGCTGCGCCGCGTGCTGCGCCAGGACCCGGACATCATCCTCATCGGGGAGCTCCGCGACACCGAGACCGCGCACACCGCGCTGCAGGCAGCCGAGTCGGGTCACCTCGTCTTCTCGACCCTGCACACGATCGACGCCGCCGAGACGCTCGGCCGCATGATCGAGTTCTTCCCGGCAGCCAAGCAGCCGCAGATCCGCGCGATCCTGGCCGGCACGCTGCGCGGGGTGATGAGCCAGCGCCTGCTGCCGAAGGCCGGTGGTGGCCGCGTCCCGGCGATCGAGGTGATGATCACGAACGCGCGGATCCAGGATCTGATCCGCGAGAACCGCCCGGACGAGATCACCGACGCGATCGAGGCCGGCGAGTTCTTCCAGATGCAGTCGTTCGCCCAGTCGCTGATCACGCTCGTCCTCGAGGGCTCGGTCGAGCGCGAGGTCGCTGCGAACGCGGCCACCAACCGCCACGACTTCCTCGTCGCCCTCGAGCATGCGGAGAAGGAACGGGCCGCAGAGGCCAGGGCCGCCGCCGCGGCCGAGAGCGAGCCGTCCGAGCAGGGCGTGACCTTCACCTCGCTCGGCACCGGGCTGCGGTAGCGCCGCACGGCGCGCCGCCCGCGTCTTCCTCGTCCGGGGCTTCGACCGGCGCCTGCCTCAGAGCAGGTGCCTGGCTGAAGGCCAGGCACCGGGAGCGGTGCGCGGTCGCTCGGCTCGCCCTCTTCAGGGGTCTGCCCCCGGGTCCGCCGCAGGCGGACCCGGGGGATCGAGCCGCGGGAATCCGCTCCTGCGGATTCCCGCCTGGCGCAACAGGTCAGGGCTGGACGGTGAAGGCCGGGTCGAAGGCGGTCGTCGTGCGAGCCTTCACGCGCCCGGCAGCGCCGTTCTCGAAGATCCGCGTCAGCACCGTGACGCTCTTCAGGCCGCCGCTCTCGTGGACGTATGTGTCGATCCGGTAGCTGCGGCCGTCCGGCCCGACGATCGTCTGCACCGCGCACTCGTGCAGCGGGCGCGCCGGGGCCGCGCACGCGGCCGAGCCGACGGTGCCGCCCGTGACGATGCCGCTGGAGGAGGGGATCGTGGCGTCCTGCGCCGACGCAGTGTGGTAGACGTCGCCACCGCTCGGCACCGTCGCGGAGTCGAGCATCATGTCCGCGTAGGGCAGCGTCTTGAAGGTCTCCATCTGCGACTCGGCGAGCGTGAGCGCGGTGCCCTCGATCCCTGCGTTGCGCAGCGAGATCATGCTCGACGCGAACACGGTGATCATCGCGCTGACGGCGAGCGCGAGGAACAGCATCGCGATCACGAGCTCCATCATCATGATCCCGCGCTCGTCCCGTGCGAGCCGCCGCGCGGCCGCGTCGAGGGGCTGTGGCCGGCGCATGCTGCGGCTCACCCGTTCGGCAGCTGCCGCCAGGAGCCCGGGACCGCCGACCACGTGGCGGCCGACGTCGTCGTCGAGGCGCCCGGCATCTCGGGCGGCGGGTCGGAGTCGGCGGTGTGGTCGGGGGTGCCGGCGACGACGGCGCTGTCGGTGACGACGGGGCCGGTGACCTTCGAGGTGCCCGTCTCCGAGAACAGTCCGACGACGTAGGCAAGCACGTTGTACTCCGCGTTGCCCGACATGCTCCAGGCAGGCGAGACGTTGTTCGCGTTGAGCGCGACGATCCCCAGCGCTCCCAGGTTCGAGTCCCACAGGCCGTCGCACGTGCTGCCGTTGACCGTCGCGCCCGGCCCGCAGATGGTCGAGTTGCCGTCCGTCGTGACGGTGCCGTTGACGAAGATCGCGCCGAAGCCCGTGTACTGGGTCTGGTCGCCGCCGTTCAGCGCGAGGTTTCCGTCGAGGAACACCTTGCCGTCGATCGTCAGCGTGTCCGTGGAGTCGTTCCAGGCCAGCCGGCCCACCTCCACGCTCGAGGCGTTGTAGATCCGGCAGTCGTAGTTGGAGGACGGGAAGAGGTCGATCGAGCCGACCGACATGTTGCGCGTGGTGTCGTTGTCGAACGTGAACGAGCCGGTCGAGCACACCGGGGTGCTCCACTGGGCCGATGCGTACTCGCTGTCGGGGTAGACCGGCGGCTTCGTCAGCGTCGACTGCGAGGCCGCGTACCCGCTCGAGTAGAGGCGCGACTGGGCCGAGTTGCTGCACACCTGACCGACGCCGTTCCGCATGCAGCCGCCGACGACGTTCGCGGCCGCGATCGGCCGCGAGGACGATCCGACGCGTGCGCTGCCCTCGGTGCGGAGCTTGCCACCGACGTGCAGCGTCACCGTCTGCGCCCCCGACGAGCTCGGCTCCTCGATCTGCTGGGTGCCGGTGAGGCAGAGGTCGCCGGCGATCCACACGGGGATGGTGAGGGTCGCCGTCCCGACCATGTTGGTGCAGCCAGAGGCGCTTCCCACGAAGAACCCGTTCGACCACGCCAGCGACGGCTGCGTCGTCGTCGTGACGGTGTCGGCGTTGGCCTGCATCGAGAGCGTTCGCAGCACGTCGCCGTTCGGCGCGCGACCGACCGCCCACACGGTCCAGACGGTGGGGCTCGACTTCAGCGCCCACCAGCCGCCGAGGCCGTCGCAGCAGGCGACCGGCGTGCTCGACGAGCCGTAGGTCGAGTTCTGCGGCCGGGAGCCGTCGTCGAAGCTCCTCAGTGCCGCGATCCCGTTGTTGAGCCCCTCCTCGGCGGTGTTGAAGGCGCGCGTCTCGAGCCGGTCGCGGGTGAACGCCCGCTGGTTCGAGGTGGTCAGCTGGATGATCGCGGCCGTCGAGATCGTGAGGGCCGCGACGACGATCACGGCCATCACGAGCGCAATGCCGTCTTCACGTGCGAGGCGGGTGGACACCCGATGCAGCACCGCATGCTCCCTGGGTAGTCGGTACGACGTCGCTGGAACGACCTGGTCTCGTTCATCGTCGGCGCCGGGCGGGGCGCGCGCACTCACCCGTCCGGGGGAACCTGGCCCGGACGACCTCTAAAGGCGCCGCCGGCGCAGGCCGATGAGAGCGACGTGGGCCTGCGCCTCGTGATCGCCGCTGCACTGCGCCGCCTCCGCGACCAGCGCGGGGTGACCCTCCCGGAGCTGATCGGGGTGCTGGCGATCCTGCTGATCGTGCTGACACCGCTCGTGTCGAGCTTCACGACGGCCCTCCGGCACGAGGCAGACCAGTCGCAGCGCGAGGCGGCCTACTCCTCGGCGCGGCTCGCGCTCCAGCGCATGCGCACCGACCTGCACTGCTCGAGCGGCGCCACCGCGGTCAACCAGAACGCCTACGGCGGCTTCACCCTGACGCTGACGCAGGCGAACGACGTCAGCGCCGGCGGCTGGTGCCCCACGGTGATCCCGCAGGGCAGCGGCTCGACCGGCGTGCAGTGGTGCACGATCCCGTACTCCGGCTCGACGACCCGCTACCGGCTGTACCGCTTCCTCGGGCTCAACCCGACCGACTGCGACGGCGGCACCGGCTCGACCTTCCAGATCGACTACATCGCCCCGCCGACGGGCGGCTGGCCGACGAACAGCACCGTCGATCCGGTGCCGACGGGCTGGGAGGGCAACCTCTGGCCCGAGCCCGAGGCCTGCCCGACCGACCGGCTGCCGACCCTCACCGTGCAGCTCAACACGTCGGTCGACCCGGACGGGACGCCCTACCGCCACTACGAGATCGTCGACGCGATCGCGCTGCGCAACGCCGAGCGCTGCCTGTGATGCTCGGGACGCTCTCGCTCGCAGCGGTCGCACTCGCTCCCGGTCTCGCGGTCGGCAGCTTCCTCAACGTCGTCGCCTCGCGGGTGCCGACCGGCCTCGCCATCGGGACGTCCCGCTCGGCGTGCATGAGCTGCGGCACGGAGATCCGCTGGTACGACAACGTCCCGCTCGCCTCGTACGCCGTGCTCCGTGGCCGCTGCCGAGCGTGCGAGGCGCCGATCCCCGTGCGGTACCCGCTCGTCGAGGGGCTGACGGCGGCGCTCGTCGTCGCGTCGATCCTCGTCTTCGGGCTCACCGCCGAGGGACTGCTCGCCGCCGCGTTCTGCGCCGTGCTCGTCGTCCTCTCCGCGATCGACGTCGAGCATCGCATCGTCCCGAACCGCATCGTCCTGCCTGCGGCAGGCGTCGCGCTCGTCGCGCACACGCTGATCGAGCCGAGCCCCGAGTGGCTGCTGGCCGCCCTCGGCGCGTCGGGGTTCCTGCTCGTCGCCGCGCTGGTGCACCCCCGCGGCATGGGGATGGGCGACGTCAAGCTGGCGCTGCTGCTCGGCGCGGTGCTGGGAAGCGAGGTCGCGCTCGCTCTGATGATCGGCATGGTCGCCGCGCTCGTCCCGGCGGTCGTGGTCGCGGCCCGCGGTGGCTCGGTGCGCAAGCTCGCCGTCCCCTTCGTCCCCTTCCTCGCGCTCGGAAGCGTGATCGCCCTGTTCTGGGGCGACGTCCTGCTCGACAGCTACCTGCGGCTCTTCGCCTGACCCCGGCGACGCGGGCTCAACCCCCGCCGCGCCGGTGCCGATACCTCGTTCGAGGGATGCCGTGAGCACCGAGCCCAAGTCCACGCTGCGTTCGTCGAAGCACCCCGGCGAGCAGGCCGACGCGGTCCCGTCCGGTCACGACGTCGGCTTCGAGACGCTGGCCGACCTCGTCGCCGAGCTGATCGGCGCCACCGAGATCGTCGGGCGCGACCGGCTCGCCTCGGCGCGCGGGCGCGCCGGGGCCGGCCCGCTGTCCCAGGCGCTCCGGGACGAGGGCATCGCGACCCCGGAAGGCGTCGCTCGCTCGCTCGCCCGCCGGCACGGGCTGTTCTTCCACGACCTCACCGAGGACCGGCCGTCGCCCGGCGCGATGGAGCTCATCCCGCTCCGGACGCTGAAGCACGTCGTCGCCGTGCCCGTCCACCTGCGCGACAACCGGCTGCTGGTCGCGGTCGCCGACCCGTCGAACATCCTGGGCGTCGACGAGCTCAAGATCGCGACCCGCTACCAGATCGACCTCGTGGTCGCGCCGCGCGAGGACATCCTCGTCGAGCTCACGCGCCTCGAGCGCCAGTCCGAGCTGACCGAGACGCAGTCGGCGCTCGAGGACATCGAGGTCCTGGACGAGGAGGACGACCTCGAGATCGACGACGGGGTCTCCGACGCACCCCTCGTCCGGCTCGTCAACTCGATCATCATGCAGGCCGCCGGCGACGGCGCCTCCGACATCCACTTCGAGCCACAGGAGGACGCCCTGCTCGTGCGCAGCCGCGTCGACGGCGTGCTGGCCGAGATGCAGCGCATCCCGAAGCGCATGGCCACCGGGGTGACGACACGTCTCAAGGTGCTCGCGAAGCTCGACATCGCCGAGCGGCGGCGGCCGCAGGACGGCCGGATCGCGATCAACACCGGCGGCCGGCTGATGGACATCCGCGTCGCGGTGCTGCCCACGGTCGAGGGCGAGCAGGTGGTGATGCGCCTGATCGACAAGTCGCGCAAGACGCCGACGCTCGAGTCGCTGGGCCTGTCGGAGGGCATGCGCGACACGATCTCCGCGGTGATCCGCAAGCCGACAGGCGCCCTGCTCGTGACGGGGCCGACCGGGTCGGGCAAGTCCACGACCCTCTACGCCGCGGTCGCGGAGATCTCGAAGCCGGAGATCAACATCATCACCGTCGAGGATCCGGTCGAGTACCGGCTGCAGGGGATCAACCAGGTGCAGATCAACACGAAGGCGGACCTCACCTTCGGCGCGGCGCTCCGCTCGATCCTCCGCTCGGATCCGGACGTGATCATGGTCGGCGAGATCCGCGACAGCGAGACGGCGAAGATGGCGATCGAGTCGGCGCTGACCGGGCACTTCGTCCTCTCCACGCTGCACACCAACGACGCGCCGGGCGCGATCACCCGCCTGAACGAGATGGGCGTCGAGCCGTACCTCACCGGCTCCGCCGTCTCGGCGGTGCTGGCACAGCGCCTCGCGCGCAAGCTGTGCACGAACTGCTGCGAGATGTACGCGCCGACGGTGGACGAGCTGATCGCCGCCCGGATCTCGCCCGAGACCGCACAGGCGCGGGAGGGGATGGTGCTCTACCGCAAGGTCGGCTGCCCGCGCTGCGGCCGGTCGGGCTACAAGGGCCGGATCGGCATCTTCCAGCTGCTCGTGATGAACGACGAGCTCGAGGGCCTCGCGGCGCGCAACGCGCCGCGCGAGGAGATCGAGCGGGCGGCCGCATCGGCGGGCATGCGCTCGCTGTGGGACGACGGCATCGCCAAGGCCGCCGCGGGCCTCACCTCGATCGAAGAGCTCGCCCGGGTCGTGTCCCTCTAGGCGTTGTTCCGGCGCAGCCGGAACAACGCCCTACTCGGCGATCTCGCAGCCCAGGTACTCGAGCGACTCGAGGGCGTCGTCCACGAAGCGGCGCGCGTGCCCTGCGTCGGCGAAGGGGAAGGGGCGGGTGAGCGCGGCGTCGGGGCCCTTGCCGACGGGTGTGACGGTCGCCTCGACCACGACACCGCCGTCGGGCTGGCGGATGCCCTCCAGACGGGCCACGACCTTGCCCTCGCGGCGCGCCTCGTGCGCCCACAGCCGGCCGTCGCCGGGGCCACCGGGCGCGCGGACGGCGCCGGGCGAGAGGCTCATCGCTTGCGGGCGCCGGCGTTGTGCGCGGCCTGCCGCACGATCGCGTCCTCGGCGGGGCCCTGCAGCCGCGTGACGATCTTCCCAGGGCGCCGGACGACCAGCACCGCAGGGGTGCTCATCGTGCCCGCGAACGACTGCACCGCACGCGCGGTGTCCTCGTCGAGGACGTTGAGCTTCACGAACTGGGCGCCGGCCGCCTGGGCGCCGGCCTTCGCCTCGCGCACGGAGGCGCGGTCGACGACCGAGGTGCCGGTGTAGACGGACACGACGGCGACGTTCCCACGGCGCAGCTTGCTCGCGACGGGCTTCGGGAGCCCGGCGAGGAGCACCACCTTCGGCGTCGTCGGGGCGGGCTTGCCCTGCGCGGGGGCGGGGGTCGTGGGGGTGACCGCGGCGGGCGTGGTCGCCAGGCTGGTCGACTCGTCGTCGCCCAGCAGGAGCGGGCGCGCCACGAGGAACGCGAGCGCCGCCAGGAGCAGCGCGCCGATCGCGATGAGATAGCGGGTGGGGACGGGCAGGGTCGCGGTCATGCGTTCGATATCGGCAGGGCTCCGGGCCGACTTGAGCCGGGCTCAGCTCGCGTCGCAGGTGTGCGGAGTGAGCGTCAGCGCGCCCCGGGCGATACGCCCGGGGGCGACGCGTCCTTCCGCCCCGACCGCGATGGCGCGGTAGTCGACCGATACCCCGCGGCCGCGGGTCGAGGACACGGTCACGGTCGAGGCGCGATCGCGTCGGAGCGCGATCGTCTCGATGCCGCCGCCCTCCCGGACGACCTCGATCGTCGCCGTCGGGAAGCCGGGAGGCAGCGTCAGGCGGAGGCGCAGCGTCGTGCAGCGACCGTCCGGCAGCGGGTAGGCGCTGAGGCGACCGACCGGGGCGAGCATGCGGTCGTTGCGCAACCCCTCGGCGAGGCCGCCGAGTCGGACAGGGCCCTCCGGGGTGTCGAGGGCGAAGAAGCGGTTCGCGACGACGTGGCCGTCGTTCGAGAACACCGGAGTCGTCCCGCCGGTCGCGAACAGCACCGGCGTGGTCACCGGCCTGCCCGCCTCGAGCAGTATGCCGTCCCGACGGATCGACACCGGCCGCTGCGACAGGCCGTCGAACGGCTCGATCCCGCCCTCGCCGAGCGGGGCGGCGCGCCGCACCGAGGTGTTCCAGAAGCTCGTGAGCATCGCGTCGAAGCGGCTGCTCCACGGCGTCTGCACCAGCAGCACATCACCCGGGCGCTCCGCGTCGACCCAGCTTCCCAGACCGGTGAACGCCTCGGCGTGCAGCGTGCGCGAGGCGGAGAGGTCGGCCGTGTGGGCTCCGACCGCGACGACGGCCAGCACCGCGAGCGCGCCCGCGCCCGCGACGACGGAGCCCCCGCGCCACGCGGTCGTGGCGACGAGCGCCAGCGCCGCAGCGAGCGTCGCGACTGCGGCCGCGACGAGGCTCGCGTTGCC
>CAZUVW010000083.1:10134-11583 GCA_964623875.1 uncultured Gaiellales bacterium | reverse complement strand
CGCGCAACCCGGCCGTGATCGCCGACAACGTGGGCGACAACGTCGGCGACTGCGCCGGCATGGCGGCCGACCTGTTCGAGACGTACGCCGTCACGGCGGTCGCCGTGATGCTGCTCGGCACCGCCTACGAGGCCGACGAGCTCTGGCTCTACCCGCTCGCGCTCGGCGGCATCTCGATCCTCGCGTCCGTGATCGGCACGTACTTCGCGCGCGTCGGCTCGGGGAAGAACGCGATCATCAACGCGCTCTACGCGAGCGTCGTCGTCGCCACGCTCCTCTCCGCCCTCGGCTTCATCCCCGTCACGCGCGCCTTCGAGGGCGACGCGTTCTCCTTCTGGGAGCTCTACGTTCCCGCGCTGATCGGGCTCGCGATCACGTTCCTGCTCGTCGCGATCACCGAGTACTACACGGGCTCGCGCTGGCACCCGGTGAAGAAGATCGCCGAGGCCTCGCAGACGGGCCACGCGACCAACATCATCGCGGGCCTCGCCTACGGCATGCAGGCGACCGCGTTCCCGGTGCTGGTGATCGCGGCAGGCGTCGTGGGCGCGTACTACGCGGCGGGCGAGTCGATCTACGGGATCGGCGTCGCGGTGATGGCGCAGCTCTCGATGACCGGCCTCATCGTCGCGCTCGACGCCTACGGCCCCGTCACCGACAACGCGGGCGGGATCGCCGAGATGGCCGACATGCCCGAGTCGGTGCGCGGCGTGACCGACCCGCTCGACGCGGTCGGCAACACGACCAAGGCCGTGACGAAGGGCTACGCGATCGGCTCGGCCGGGCTCGCCGCGCTGATCCTGTTCGACGAGTACGTCCGCGGGCTCGCCGACGAGGGCCTCGACGTCTCCTTCCAGCTCGAGGACCCGTGGGTGATCGCAGGGCTCTTCGTCGGCGGCCTGATGCCGTTCCTCTTCGCCTCGCTGGCGATGACGGCCGTCGGTCGGGTCGGCGGCGAGGTGGTCGAGGAGGTGCGCCGCCAGTTCCGCGAGGACCCGGGCATCATGGAGGGCACCTCGCGACCGGACTACGCGACGTCGATCTCGATCGTCACGGGCTCCGCGATCAAGAGCATGCTCGCGCCGGCGCTGATCCCGGTCGCCTTCCCGATCATCGTCGGGATCGTCAAGCCGGAGATGCTCGGCGGACTGCTGATCGGCACGATCGTCACCGGCCTGTTCCTCGCGATCTCGATGACCTCCGGCGGCGGCGCCTGGGACAACGCGAAGAAGCTGATCGAGGACGGCCTCTACGGCGGCAAGGGCTCGGAGGCCCACGCTGCCAGCGTGACCGGTGACACGGTCGGCGACCCGTACAAGGACACCGCAGGGCCGGCGATCAACCCGATGATCAAGATCGCGAACATCGTCGCGATCCTGCTCATCCCCGTGATCGCCTCGATCCACGGCTGTGTCTGGCGGAGTGGCGCTTCTGGCCGGCCGAAGGCCG
>CAZUVW010000083.1:5015-10124 GCA_964623875.1 uncultured Gaiellales bacterium | reverse complement strand
TCATCCGGCGGCCGTCCTCGGCCAGGATCAGCCCCAGACAGACCACGTTCTCGTAGGACGAGCGGTCGAACACCAGGGTGCCGATGGCCATCAGGGTGTAGAACCAGCCCCTGGTCTGGTCCAGCGCCTCGCAGATGTCCGCGTGGCGGTTCCGGCCGCCCCACGCCCGCCCATACCCGCCAAGACCGGTTCGGCCAGCCTATAGAGTCGCGGCGATGGGCTGGTACCGGCGCGTAGCGCTCATCCTCGCTGGGGCGCTGCTCGCCATGGGCGCCGTGCTGGTCGTCCGCGGCGTCGTCGACGGGAACGTGCTGGGCATCGTCGTCGGCGCGCTACTGCTCGCGCTCGGTGCGGCGCGCATCCAGCTCGAGCGCAGGCGGCGCGCGGGCTGAGCCCGGACGCGCTTGCAGCTGCCGGCGCTCGGGCTACCTGCGCCAGAAGCTGCGGGTGAAGAGCGCCAGCACGGGGATCAGCTCGAGCCGGCCGAACCACATCAGGAGCGTCAGCGTGATCGTCGAGACGTCGCTGAACGGCTCGAACGAGCCCATCGGGCCGGCGAAGCCGAAGCCGGGCCCGACGTTGCCGAGGGTCGTCGCCGCGGCGGCGATCAGATGGATCGGTCGCTCGGAGGGGCCCTGGATCGCTCCGTCCACGGCCAGCACCCCCGCTCCGACGACGAACACGCCGAGGTAGAGCAGGACGAACGCGGTCACGGCCCGCAGCGTCCGCTCGTCCACGACGGAGCGGTTGAGACGGATCGGCTCCACCAGCTCGGGCTGGACGGTGTAGCGCACCTCGCGGCGGAGCTGACGTGCCATCAGGAGGTGGCGCACGACCTTCACCGAGCCGGCCGTCGAGCCTGCCGACCCGCCGACGAACATCAGCCCGGCGAGCGTGAGCAGCGCCAGCGTCGTCCAGCCGGCGAAGTCGATCGACGCGAACCCGGTCGTCGTCACGATCGACACGGCCTGGAAGGCACCATGCCTGATCGCGTCGCCGCTGCCCTCGAGGTCGTGCGTGAAGAGCACGAGCGAGAGCAGGAAGGCGCCCAGCACGAGCAGGGCGAGGTACAGCCGCAGCTCCTCGTCGCGAGCGATCGCGCGCGGCTGGCGGCGCACGAACGCGCGGTAGAGGAGCGCGAAGTTCATGCCGGCGAGCGCCATGAAGGCGATCAGCACCCATTGCGTGACCGGCGCGAACGCGTCGATCGAGCGCGCCTGCGTCGAGAAGCCACCGGTCGGCATCGTCGCGAAGGCGTGCGCGACCGCCTGGTAGAGGTCCATGCTCGCATCGAGCCCCGTCCACCCCAGCACCGCGAGCGTGAGCGCGAGCACCGCGGTCAGGGCCACGTACAGCCCCCACAGCCGCTGCGCGGTCTGGCGGACGCGGTTCGAGAGCTCGTCGATCTCGGGGCCGGGCAGCTCCGCCTCCAGCAGCTGGCGGCCGCCGATCCGCAGCCGTGGCAGCACGGCCAGCGCGAGCACGATGATCCCCATCCCGCCGACCCACTGGGTGAACTGGCGCCACATGGCGAGGGAGCTGTCGAGTGCCTCGACGTCGGTGAGGATCGAGGCGCCCGTGGTCGTGAAGCCGGACATCGCCTCGAAGTAGGCGTCCACGGGTCGCGCGAGCTGGTCCTCTCCGGACAGCAGGTACGGGATGGCGCCGAAGGCCGACGCGAGCACCCAGGTCAGCGCCACGACGAGGTAGCCCTCGCGCAGTGCGACGATCGGGCGGCCCCGTCCGAGCTGCTCGAGCCCGAGGCCGGCGACGGCGCCGACCGCACCGGCTGCGACGAAGGGCCACGGCGTCTCGCCATACGCCACCGCGAGCACGGCCGGGAACGCCGCCGCCAGGCTGAGCCACTTCAGCATCGACCCCACCAGCCCGAGCGACGCGAGGACGTCCACGCCGAGCCGGCGCGCCGAGCCCCGCACCCGCCGGGACGCCCGTGTCGCAGTCGGGCTCACGGCCGCCAGTACCTGCGGGTCAGCAGGACGACGACCGGGATCAGCTCGATGCGCCCCAGCCACATCAGCAGCGTCATCGTCACCGTCGAGACGTCGCTGAACGGGGCGTAGCTGTCCATCGGGCCCGCCGGCCCGAGCGCGGGGCCGACGTTGCCGAGCGTAGCGGCGGCCGCAGAGATCGCGTCCACCGGTGTGATGTCAGGCCCCTGCAGCGAGGCGTCGACGGCGATGATCCCGGTGCCGACGACGAAGAACGCGATGTAGAGCGCGACGAACGAGATCACCGCCCGTAGCGTCTTCTCGTCCACCGGTGTCCCGTTGAGGTGCACCGGCAGAACGAGCTCGGGGTGGAGCGTCTGCCGCAGCTCGCGTCGGAGCACCTTCGCGAGCAGCAGGTGGCGCAGCACCTTGACCGAGCCGGTGGTCGAGCCGGCAGAGCCCCCGATGAACATCAGGAGCGTCACGCTCATCAGCCCGAGCGCCGTCCAGTCGGCGAAGTCGAGCGTCGCGAAGCCCGTCCCGGTCATCAGCGACACCGCCTGGAAGACGCCGTTCCGGATCGGCGACCCGTGACCCTCGACGTCGTTCGTGGCCAGCTCGAGCGCGAGCACGGCCGAGGCGAGGACCAGCAGGATCGCCAGGAGGCGCGCCTCCTCGTCGCGGAGCAGGCGTCCGGGCCGGCGCTGGGAGGCCGCGAGCCAGAGCAGCCCGAAGTTGAGCGCTGCGAGCACCATGAACCCGATCACGACCCACTGGGTGACCGCGGAGAACTGCTCCAGCGAGCGCGCCTGCGTCGAGAACCCGCCCGTCGGGATCGTCGTCAGGGAGTGCGCGAACGCCTCGTACGGGCTCATCCGCTCGTCCAGCCCCGACCAGCCGACGAGGACGAGGATCGCCACCTCGGCGGCCGTCAGCCCGACGTAGACGATCCAGAGCCGCTTGACGGTCTCCTTGATGCGCACGTCGAGCTGGTCGACCTCGGGCCCCGGCAGCTCCGACTCGAGCAGCTGGCGACCGCCGACGCGGAGCCTCGGCAGGACGGCGAGCACGAGCACGACGATCCCGAGCCCGCCGAGCCACTGGGTGAGCTGGCGCCACATCGCGAGCGAGTGGTTCAGCGCCTCGACGTCCACGAGCAGGCTCGCGCCCGTGGTCGTGAAGCCCGACATCGCCTCGAACAGCGCGTCGACCGGCCGATCGAGCTGCGACTCGCCGGACAGCAGGTACGGCAGGGCGCCGTAGACGGCGGCCAGGAGCCAGGCGAGCCCGACGACGAGGTAGCCCTCGCGGACGCCGACGGACCCGGCGCCGCGCCCGACGCGCTCGAGCGCGATTCCCACGATCGCGGCAGCGGCTCCCGAGGTCAGGAACGGCCAGACCGGCTCGCCGTAGCCGATCGCGAACGCGACGGGGAAGAGGCAGGAGAGGCTGAGGTACTTGATCAGCGTCCCGGCGAGGCCGAGCGCCGCCCTGACGTCGACGAGCACCCGGCGCGGTCGCCCGATCCGGGCGCCCGGGACGGACGTGGCGGTCACAGCACCTTTTCGACGTCCGTGACCTTGGCGGTCTCGGTGAACACGATCACCCGGTCGCCGGCCTGCAGCACGTCGTCGGAGCGTGGGAACACCGCCCTCCCGTCGCGCACGATCGCCCCGATCAGCGCACCGCGAATCGGCATGTCACGGAAGCGCAGGCCCACGTACTCGCTCTCCGGCCGGGTCGTGATGTCGAGGATCTCGTAGCGGTCGCCCTCGAGCATGGCGACCTGCTGGGTGCGCGGGTCGTGCGTGAAGCGGACGATCTCCTCGGCGGTCACCTGGCGGGGGTTGATCGACACGTCGATCCCCGCGTGGTCGTAGACGGCCTCGGCGCCGAGGTCGTGGACGATCGCGATCGTGAAGGCCACGCCCTCCAGCCGGAGCAGCGTCGCGGCCCAGAGGTTGCGCGCGTCCTCGCGCATCGCGAGCACCGCCGCCTGCGCCTCGCCCATCCGCTCGCGCGAGAGGAAGTCCGACTCGACCCCGTCGGTGTTGAACACCCGGCAGGCGGGGATCTGCTCGGCGATCTCGCGCGCCCGCTCGCGGTTCGGCTCGATCAGCCGCACGCCGATGCCCTCACGGCACAGCGTGCGCGCGATCGCCGTGCCGACGTTCCCACCGCCGTAGACGACGACGTCGCGCACGCGGCCGCCACCGGGCCACAGCAGCTCGCTCCACTGCCGCGCTGCTGCGGGGGAGCCGATCACGACGACGCGATCCCCTTGCTGCAGGGTGTCGCTCCCCCGCGGGAGGATCGCGTCCCCACCACGGATGATGCTGGCGACACGGGAGTCCTTCGGCAGCCGTGCCCCCCGGAGCGGCGTGTCGAGGATGTGCGGGCTCGCGGCCTCGTCGACGTCGAACTCCACGATCTGCACCTGCCCGTCCGCGAACACGTCCGTCTGCCGCGCCGCCGGCACGCCGATCGTGCGCGTCACGGCGTAGGCGGTCTCGAGCTCGGACGAGACCGCGAAGTCGACGTCGAGCCGGCCGGCTCGCCAGAGATCCACGTACTCGAAGCTCGACGTCCGGATCACGACGGTCGCCTCGGGGTTCTCGGCCCGCGCGAACGAGCACGCGACGAGGTTCACCTCGTCGCGCGAGGTGCAGGCGATGAAGAGGTCCGCCGACGGGAGGCCGGCCTCGACCAGCGCCTGACGGCTCGCGCCGTTCGCCTCGAACGTCCGCACGTCGTAGGTGTAGGCGAGCGCCGTGAGGCGCGGCGCGTCGGTGTCGATCACGCTGATCTCGTGCTCGGCGTGCAGCGCCTCCACCACCGTGGAGCCGACCTGTCCGGCGCCGACGACGAGGATCTTCACGGCGAGGGAGCCTACCCTTCCCGGCGGCGCCCGGCGTGGTGTGCCCGGTACCGTGGGGAAGGTGAGGCTCGGCGCGCTGACGGCGGTGGTGCTGGCGATCGGCGTCGCGCTCGCCTCGACGGGTCGCGGGGACGCGGCGAGCGCCCTGTCAGCGGTGAGGCCGGTTCCGCTGGTGCGCGGCTTCGAGCAGCCCGTGCTCGCGACGCAGGCGCCGGGCGAGCCCGGTCGCATATACGTCGTCGAGCAGGGCGGTCTCGTCCGCGTCGTCGAGCGCGGGCGCAT
>CAZUVW010000083.1:0-5005 GCA_964623875.1 uncultured Gaiellales bacterium | reverse complement strand
CGTCGTGGCCGGCGGCGAGCAAGGGCTCCTCGGCCTCGCGTTCCCGCCCGACTACGCCCGCACCCGCGCGATCTACGTCAACTACACGGCCCCCGGGAGCGGTGCCACCACGATCGCTCGCTTTCGCGTCTCGGGCGACCGGGCGATCCCCTCGAGCCGTACCGTGCTCCTGACGGTGCGCCAACC
Source organism: uncultured Gaiellales bacterium (assembly GCA_964623875.1). Lineage (GTDB taxonomy): Bacteria > Actinomycetota > Thermoleophilia > Gaiellales > Gaiellaceae > Gaiella. The sequence continues at coordinate 4,819 of CAZUVW010000083.1, read as the reverse complement.
CTACGCGAACCACAACGGCGGGCACCTCGCGTTCGGGCCCGACCGCAAGCTCTGGGTCGGCCTCGGGGACGGCGGCTCGGGCGGCGACCCCGAGAACCGCGCCCAGGACACCAGCACCTTGCTCGGCAAGCTCTTCCGGCTGGACGTGCGCGCGGCGCGGCCCGCGCCGGAGCTCGTGGCCGTCGGGCTGCGCAACCCGTGGCGCTACGCGTTCGACCGTGCGACGGGCGACCTCTGGATCGGCGACGTGGGGCAGAGCGCGATCGAGGAGGTCAGCGTCCTCCGACGCGGCACCGCCGGCCTCGTCAACTTCGGCTGGGACGTGTTCGAGGGCAGCGCGACGTTCGAGGACAAGCCGCTCGGCCCCGGCACGCTCGTGCGGCCGATCGCCGAGTACTCGCACGATCTCGGCTGCTCCGTGACGGGCGGCGTCGTCGTCCGCGGGACGCAGGTGCCCGCGCTGCGCGGCCGCTACGTGTACGGCGACTACTGCAGCGGTCGTGTCTGGTCGCTGGCCGTCGCAGGCGGGAAGCCGCGGCTCGAGCCGTTCCGCGTCCCGAGTCTCGTCTCCTTCGGGGAGGCGCTGAACGGCACGGTCTACGCCGTGTCCCACGAGGGCACGGTCTACCGCCTTGCGCGGTAGCGGTCTCAGCTCGCCCGGCGCCTGACCTGCGGCGACTGCCCGAGCACGGCATAGGCGAGGGTGTTCAGCGACTCGGAGAGCGCGCGCAGCTCGCGCGCCACGACGGCGAACCCCTCTTGCTGCTCCTGCGTGCGGTTCAGTCGCTCGAGCTGCGCAGCGATCCGGTCGAGGCGCTCGAGCAGCGCGTCGAGCTGACGGTCGGGAACGTCGTGTCGCTCCACGGGCCGATCGTAGCGCGGGGTGCGGTCGCCTCGCGTGGTGCGGTCGCCTGGCGGCGACGGCACCTAGGGGGCTCACGCACACGCGCGTGCCGAGCACGACGCGCCCCGCATTCCCCGGTGCCTGGCTTCATTCCCCGGTGCCTGGCTTCAGCCAGGCTCCTTCGGGCCGGGCGTGGCCGTTGCGCCCGGTGCCTGGCTTCAGCCAGGCTCCTTCGTGTCCGGCGCGGCCGCCGCGAGCAGCTCCGCCCGGCTGTCGATCGTGGCGGCGCCGTCGCCCAGCAGCGTTCGGGCCCGGTCTCTCGCGCCGGCGCCTGCCTCGAGCGCGTCGGCGTGTCGCAGGGCCCCGAGCTGTGCCGCCGCCACCCTGGCCAGCTCGAGCGGCGCGTCGCTCACCAGCACGAGGCGGGCGCCGGCGGCCGCGAGCCGGCGCAGTGCCGCCGCGGCGTCGGCGCTCGGACGCAGGTAGACGGGAGCGCGATCCTCGGCGAAGCGCTCGAGCAGCGCGCGCCAGTTGCCTGCCCCGGCGGCGTCCAGGGCCTCTGCCGCAGCCGCGCGATCGCGCGGCAGGATGGTGGGGTCGAGCCCGAGGACGGGCGCAGCAGAGGCGAGCCAGTCGTCCCAGAGCGGCCGGGTGTCGCCGAGGGCAGCGTCGAGGTCGACGACGAACCCGCTCATCCGGGTCCCTGGCGGCGCACGGCCGGGCCGACCGCCGGCGCTGCCTCGCTCGCGGCGGGCGCCGCAGGCCGGAGCCTGCGCCAGGCGACGATGCCGAGTGCGACGCCGCCGGCGTCGATCGCGACGTCCAGCGGTCGTCCGGCTCGGCCGGCGACGAAGGACTGGTGCACCTCGTCGCTCGCCGCGTAGAGCACCCCGAGCGCGAACGCGACCCACGTCCTGCCGAGCGCCCGTGCCAGCAGCGCACCGAGCACGGCGAACTCCGCGACATGGGCGAGCTTGCGCAGGACGAGGTCCCAGCCGCCGAGCCCCGTGCCGAGGCTCGGCACCGCCGAGAAGGCGAAGATCACGGCGCACCAGGCGATCACGGGCAGCCACGCGCGGAGACGGGACGACGGCATCCGGCCATGGTAGGCTCCCGCCGTCACACGGAGCGCGGTGAGGGAACCCGGTGCGAGTCCGGGACGGTCCCGCCGCTGTAAGGGGAGATGCTCCCACGCCGACGTGCCACTGGTCGCGAGACCGGGAAGGCGGCGAGGGAGGGGGCCCCGAGTCAGAAGACCTGCCGCTCTCCGCCATACCCGAACCCCTCGTGGAAGGGAGCAAGGAGATGCATCGATGTCACGACGTCTCGCCCTAGCGGCGATCTTCGTCTGCCTGCCGCTGCTCGCGGCCCCCTCGGCCCTCTCGTCGACCTCGGCCTCGACGGCAGGGGCGTTTCCCGTCACGGTCACGGCCGCGAACGGCGCCGTCACGGTGGCGAAGCGGCCCACCCGCATCGTCTCGCTGTCGCCGACGGCGACCGAGACGCTGTTCGCGATCGGCGCCGGCCCGCAGGTGATCGCGGTCGACGACCAGTCGGACTTCCCGAAGAGCGCACCGCGCACGACGCTCTCCGGGTTCACGCCCAACGTCGAGGCGATCGCGGCCTTCCGTCCCGACCTGGTGGTGATCTCGTACGACCCGAAGGGCCTCTCCGGCGCGCTGCGCACGCTCGGCATCACGGTGCTCCACCACAACGCGGCGAGCACGCTCAAGGGCGCCTACCAGCAGATCCGTCAGCTCGGCAAGGTCACCGGTCGCGGGCCGCAGGCGGACGCCCTCGTCGGCCGCATGCAGACCCGGATCGCGAAGATCGTCGACCGGTCGAAGCAGGTCGGGCCGAAGTCGCTGTTCGTCGAGCTCGACCCGACGCTCTACTCCGTCACCTCGAGCACGTTCATCGGGCGCGTCGCCGCCCTGTTCGGGCTGAGGAACATCGCGGACGCGGCGGGTGCCGGGAGCGGCGGCTACCCGCAGCTCTCGGCCGAGTACGTGATCTCCGCCAACCCGGACGTGATCCTGCTCGCGGACACCAAGTGCTGCGGGCAGAGCCCGAAGACCATCGCCGCGCGGCCGGGCTGGAGCGGGATCGAGGCCGTGCGCACCGGCTCCGTGATCCGGCTCGACGACTCGATCGCGTCGCGCTGGGGGCCTCGGCTCGTCGATCTCGTGCGCGCGCTCGGCACGGCGCTCACGCGCCTCGGAGGGCGTTGAGCTGAACGTCGTCGCCACACCCGTCCGCGCGGTCCGCGCGCGCGGCGTGACGCCCGTCTGGGCGGGTGCGGCGGCGGCCTTCCTCCTCCTCTCGCTCGTGGTCGGCGTCGTCGCCGGCCCGGTCGACATCGCCGCCGGCGACGCGCTGCGCTCGCTCGCGCACCGGCTCGGACTCGTCTCCGGGACGCCGCTCGGCTCCGCCGAGGAGTCGATCCTGTGGGAGATCCGCGTGCCGCGCGTCGTGCTCGCGGCGCTCGTCGGCGGCATGCTGGCGCTCGCGGGCGCCACCTACCAGGGCGTCTTCCACAACCCGCTCGCCGACCCGTACCTGCTCGGCGTCGCGGCGGGTGCCGGGCTCGGGGCCACGCTCGCGATCGCCTACGCCCCGCGCGCCCTCGCGGGGCAGCAGGTGCTGCCGCTGGCGGCCTTCCTCGGCGGCGCCGCGGCGGTGGCGCTCGCCTACGCGATCGGCCGCGCAGCGGGACGCGGACGGGACTCGGCCACGCTGGTGCTCGCCGGAGTGACGGTCGCGAGCTTCTTCACCGCTGCCCAGACGTTCGTGCAGCAGCAGAACACGGAGACGCTGCAGGAGGTCACCGCCTGGATCCTGGGCGGCATGCCGAGCTCCGGCTGGACGGACGTCCTCGTGCTCGCGCCGTACGTCCTCGTCGCCTCGGTCGTGATCCTCGCGCACCGCCGGGTCGTGGACGTGCTCAGCCTCGGCGACACGGAGGCGGCGAGCCTCGGCGTGAACGTCCGCCGGGTTCGCCTCACGCTCGTGATCGCGGCCACGGTCGGCACCGCGGCCGCCGTGTCGGTGAGCGGCCTGATCGCGTTCGTCGGGATCATCGTCCCGCACGCCATCCGCCTGCTCGCGGGGACGTCGTACCGGGCGCTGCTGCCGCTGTCGCTCGTCGTCGGAGCAGGGTTCCTCGTGCTGGCCGACGTCGTCGCGCGCACGGCGCTCTCGCCGGCGGAGGTCCCGATCGGCGTCGTCACCGCGCTCTTCGGCGCCCCGTTCTTCGCGCTGGTGCTGCGAACGCGGGGAGCGCGCTGATGGCTGCGATCGTGCTCGACGGGGTCACGGGGACGCTCGGCGAGCGCCCCGTCGTGGACGACGTCTCGCTCTCCGTCGAGGCGGGGGAGTGGGTCGCGCTGATCGGGCCGAACGGCGCCGGGAAGACGACGCTGCTCCGCGCGATCGCCGGGCTCGTGCGCTACGAGGGCGTCGTCGCGCTCGACGGCGACCCGGCCGGCTCGCTCTCCCGGCGCGAGCGAGCCCGCAGGGTCGCGGTCGTCCCACAGGAGCCCGAGACGCCGCGCTGGCTGACGGTGGGCGAGTACGTGCTGCTCGGACGCACGCCGCACCTCGGGCTGCTCGCACGGGAGGGGGCGGCCGACAGCGAGGCGACCGCCCAGGCGCTCGCTCGACTCGACCTGTGGTCGCTCCGCGACCGCCCGCTCGGCACGCTGTCGGGCGGCGAGCGGCAGCGGGCCGTCGTCGCTCGGGCGCTCGCGCAGGAGGCGGGCGTGATCCTGCTCGACGAGCCCACCACGGCGCTCGACATCGGCCATCAGCAGCAGGCGCTCGAGCTGCTCGACCGGCTGAGAGCCGACGAGGCGCTGACGCTCGTCGCCGCGATCCACGACCTCACGCTCGCCGCACAGTACGCCGATCGGGTCGTCCTGCTCGACGAGGGCCAGGTCGTCGCCGACGGCGCACCCAGTGAGGTGCTGTCGGAGG
>CAZUVW010000082.1:1993-11673 GCA_964623875.1 uncultured Gaiellales bacterium | reverse complement strand
ACGAGGTCGATCGCCTTGTCGGGCAGGAAGCGGTCGGCGATGTAGCGGTCGGAGAGCACGGCCGCCGACACGAGCGCCGCGTCGCGGATGCGGACGCCGTGGTGCGCTTCGTAGCGCTCCTTCAGCCCGCGCAGGATCCCGATCGTGTCGGCCACGGACGGCTCGCCGACGAGCACCGGCTGGAAGCGCCGCTCGAGCGCCGCGTCCTTCTCGATGTGCTGGCGGTACTCGTCGAGCGTCGTCGCGCCAACCGCCCGCAGCTCGCCGCGCGCGAGCATCGGCTTGAGCAGGTTGCCGGCGGAGACGGCGCCCTCGGCGGCACCTGCGCCGACGATCGTGTGGAGCTCGTCGATGAACAGGACGATCTCGCCCTCCGCGGCGGTGATCTCCTGCAGCACCGCCTTGAGGCGCTCCTCGAACTCGCCGCGGTACTTCGCGCCGGCGATCAGCGCGCCGACGTCGAGCGCCCAGACGCGCTTGCCCTTGAGCCCCTCCGGGACGTCGCCGGCGACGATCCGCTGCGCGAGCCCCTCGGCGATCGCGGTCTTGCCCACGCCCGGCTCGCCGATCAGCACGGGGTTGTTCTTCGTGCGCCGCGAGAGCACCTGGATCGTGCGCCGGATCTCCTCGTCGCGACCGATCACGGGATCGAGCTTGCCCTGCTCGGCGAGCGCGGTGAGGTCGCGGCCGTACTTCTCGAGCGCCTGGTACGAGCCCTCGGGATCCTGCGAGGTGACGCGCTGACCGCCTCGCACCTGCTGGAGTGCCGCAAGCAGGGCCTCCCGCGGCACGACGTCGAGCGCGAGCAGCAGATGCTCGACCGAGACGAACTCGTCGCCGAGCGCTTTCGCTTCCGCGAAAGCGCTAGAGAGAACCTGTTGGATGCGCGTGCCTGCCTGCGGGGGCTGGGTCGCGCCCGAGACGCTCGGCTGGGTGCGGATCCGTCCTTCCGCCGCCTCTCGGAGCGCTGCGGCCTCGAGGCCACAGCGCTCCACGAGGGTGCGCGGCAGCTCCTGGTCGAGCAGCGCCAGCGTCAGGTGGTCGGGGGTGACCTCGGGGTTGCCGAGCCGCCGGGCGAGCTCCTGGGCGCCGGCGACGGCCTCCCCGCTCTTCACGGTCAGCTTGCTGAAGTCCATGCGGTGCTCTCCTCCTCTACCCCGGGACGCCACGCGTCGCCGGGGGCTCTGGCTTTCGGTAGAGGACGACGTCGCGCCGGTACTGGCGGTGGGTCGTCCGGATCTCGTCGCGGAGCTCCTGCTCGAGGCGCTCCATGCGCGCGCGGAGGCGGCGTAGCTCGTCCTCCAGGCGCAGGACGTGCTCGACGCCCGCGAGGTTGAGACCGAGCTCGGTCGTCAGCCGCTGGATGAGGCGCAGGCGCTCGATGTCGTCCTCCGAGTAGACGCGCGTCCCGCCCGGCGTGCGCGCCGGGCGGACGAGACCCTTGGCCTCGTACATGCGCAGCGTCTGGGGATGCAGCCCTGCGAGCTCTGCGGCGATCGAGATCATGAACAGCGGACGGTCGCTCATCGGTGGTCTAGGCACTCCTCGCGAATCGCTCGCGCGGCTGCTCGCGCGAGAGCTTGCCGTAGGCCTCGAGCGCCTCGCGCTCGGCCTTCGTCAGGTGCGACGGCACGGTCACGCGGATGCGCGCGAGCAGGTCGCCACGGGCGTCGGGCGAGCCGAGACGGGGGGCGCCGCGGCCCTTGACGCGCAGCAGCTTGCCGGCCTCCGTGCCCGGCGGCACCTTCAGCGCGACCGGTCCGTCGGGGGTCGGGATCTCGACCGTCGCGCCGAGCGTCGCCTCGGGGTAGGTGACGGGCACGTCGAGCACGAGATCGGCGCCCCGTCGCTCGTACAGCGCGGACGGCTCGACCTCGACCCGAACGAGCAGATCGCCGCTCGGGCCACCGGCGTTCCCGGGCGCGCCCTTCCCCTTCAGGCGGACACGGGTGCCGTCCTTCGCACCCGGCGGGATCTTCACCGCATAGCGCCGTGTGACGCGCTCACGGCCGGAGCCGCGGCACGAGCGACAGGGCTTCTCGACGATCGACCCGTTGCCCCGGCAGCGACGGCACGGCTGCGAGAGGGCGAACAGCCCGTGGCTGTCCGAGACGACGCCGGAGCCGCGGCAGTCGGGGCAGGTGACCGGCGCCGTCCCCGGCTCTGCTCCCGTACCGCCGCAGACGTCGCAGGCCGTCTCGACCTCGACGGGCACGCGCACCTGCACGCCGTGGAGCGAGTCCTCGAAGGAGACGCGCACGCGCGCCTCGAGATCCGCGCCGCGCTCGGGCTGGGGACGCGGTCGCCGGCCCCCGCCGCCGCCACGCCCGAAGAACGAGCCGAAGCTGCCGAGGATGTCGGAGAGATCGCCGAGATCGACGGTCTCCCACCGCCCCTGTCCTCCGGGGAACCCGCTCGCTCCCGACTCGCCGAAGCGGTCGTACGCGGCGCGCTTTTCCTTGTCGGACAGGATGTCGTACGCGGCCTGGATGTCCTTGAACCGCTCCTCCGCTCCCGCGTCGTCCGGGTTGCGGTCGGGGTGCAGCTGGCGCGCGAGCTTGCGGTAGGCCTTCTTGATCTCGTCCTCGCTCGCCCCGCGGGAGACGCCGAGCACCTCGTAGGGGTTGCGAGGGGCCATCGCTACTCCGCGACGACGACACGCGCGGGCCGGACGACGGCGTCGCCGAGACGGTACCCGCGCTGCACGACCTGCAGCACGGCGCCGCTCTCGACGCCCTCGCCGCCGGGCGTCGCCGCCAGCGCCTCGTGGACGTGCGGGTCGAACGTGCCGTCGGTCGGGATCTCCTCGACGCCCTCGGAGGCGAGCACGGCCAGGAGCGCGTCACGCGTCATGCGGACGCCCTCGAGCACCTTCGCCTCCTCGTGGTGCTCCGCTGCCTCGAGCGCGCGGCCGAGGTCGTCGAGCACGGGCAGGAGCTTCGTCACGATGCGCTCCCCCGCCAGCATGACCACGCGCTCGTGCTCGCGCGTCATCCGCTTGCGGTAGTTGTCGAAGTCGGCCGCGACACGGCGCAGGTCGGCGAGCGCCTGCTCGTGTCGCGCCTCCGCGTCCTGCAGGCGCGCGAGGAGCTCGTCGACGTCGAGTGCGTCGATCGGCGGGCCCGCGTCCGGCAGGTCTGCGTCGGGAGGCGTGCCCCCGTCCGGGGGCACCTCCTCCTCGAACCGGTCGTCGAGCTCCTCCGTCGTCACGGCGTCTTCGCCGCCTCGTCCTCGTCGATCACCTCGTAGTCGGCGTCCTCGACGACCTCGTCGGTGGCGCCGTGCCCGTCGGTCGAGCCGCCGGGCGTCGTCGCGCCCGCCTGGGCCTGCGCGTAGAGCGCCTGCGCGAGCGGCTGCGCAGCCTGGTTGAGCGCCTCCGTCTTGGCACGGATGTCCGCGACGTCGTTCGAGTCGAGCGCCTGGCGCAGCTCCATGATCCGACCCTCGATCGTTCCCGCGTCCGCCGCGTCGATGGCGTCGCGGTGGTCGGCGAGGCTCTTCTCCGTCTGGTAGGCGAGCGTCTCGGCCAGGTTCTTCGCGTCCGCCAGCTCGCGCAGCCGGTGCGCCTCCTCCGCGTGGGACTCGGCGTCCTTGATCATGCGGGAGACCTCGTCCTCAGAGAGCCCCGACCCGCCCTCGATCTTGATCTGCTGCGCGTTCCCGGTGCCGAGGTCCTTCGCGGTCACGTCGATGATCCCGTTCGCGTCGATGTCGAACGACACCTCGATCTGCGGCATCCCGCGCGGCGCCGGCGGGATCCCGACGAGCTGGAACTTGCCGAGCGTCTTGTTGAACGAGGCCATCTCCGACTCGCCCTGGAGAACGTGGATCTCGACCGACGGCTGGTTGTCGTCGGCGGTCGTGAACGTCTCCGCCTTGCGGGTCGGGATGGTCGTGTTCCGCTCGATCAGCTTCGTGAACACCCCGCCCTTGGTCTCGATCCCGAGCGACAGCGGCGTCACGTCGAGGAGCAGGACGTCCTTGACCTCGCCCTTCAGCACTCCTGCCTGGATGGCGGCGCCGACGGCGACCACCTCGTCGGGGTTGACGCCACGGTGCGGCTCCTTGCCGATCAGCTCCTTCACCTTCTCCTGGACGGAGGGCATCCGCGTCATGCCGCCCACCAGGACGACGTGGTCGATGTCGGACGGCTTCAGGCCCGCGTCGGCGAGCGCCTGCTTCGTCGGCCCGACGGTGCGCGCGAGGAGGTCGTGCGTCAGCTCCTCGAGCTTCGCGCGCGTCAGCTGCAGGTCGAGATGCTTCGGCCCGTCGGCGGTGAGCGTGATGAACGGCAGGTTGATCTGGGTCGTCATCGTGGACGACAGCTCGATCTTCGCCTTCTCCGCCGCCTCGTACAGGCGCTGAAGGGCCATCGTGTCCTGCGTGAGGTCGATGCCCTTGTCCTTCTTGAACTCGGATGCCATCCAGTCGACGATCGCCTTGTCGAAGTTGTCGCCGCCGAGGTGGTTGTCGCCGTTCGTGGACTTGACCTCGAACACGCCGTCGCCGAGCTCGAGCACCGACACGTCGAAGGTGCCGCCACCGAGGTCGAAGACGAGGATCGTCTGATCGGCGCCTTCCTTGTCGAGGCCGTAGGCGAGCGCGGCTGCGGTCGGCTCGTTGACGATCCGCAGCACGTTGAGGCCGGCGATCTTGCCGGCGTCCTTCGTCGCCTCGCGCTGTGCGTTGTTGAAGTAGGCCGGGACCGTGATCACGGCGTCGGTGACCGGCTCGCCGAGGAACGCCTCGGCGTCCGCCTTCAGCTTCTGGAGGATCATCGCGCTGATCTCGGGCGGGGCGTAGGTCTTGCCCTCGACCTTCACGCGCGCGTCGCCGTTCTCGCCCTCCTCGACGGCGTACGGGACGATGGTCATCTCCTCGGTGACCTCGTCCCACTTGCGCCCGACGAACCGCTTGATCGAGAAGATCGTGTTCTCCGGGTTCGTCACCTGCTGGCGCTTGGCGGGCGCGCCGACGAGGCGCTGCCCGTCCTTCGTGAACGCGACGACGGACGGCGTCGTGCGGCCGCCCTCGGCGTTCGGGATCACGGTGGGCTCGCCGCCCTCGAGCACGGCGGTGCAGCTGTTCGTCGTGCCGAGGTCGATGCCGATCGTCTTTGCCATGGGGATGCGTCTCTCCTCTGAGTCGATTCGTAGGGGAAATCTGAGTCAGATAGTAGCAGATCACGGGAGGGGAGACGGATTGCGGCGGCGACGCGGCCGGGAACGAGGTCGTCGGCGCGCGCCGCGCCTCAGCGCGTGACGCCGATCAGGACGCCGCCCGCGACGACGAGCAGCGCCCCGAGGACGAGCCGCCGCCCGACGGCCTCCGACCGCCCGAAGACGACGGCGGAGAGCGTCACCCCCCACAGCGCCTCGGTCGCGACGAGCGGCGCGACCAGCGACAGCCTGCCCCGGTAGAGCGCCTCGAAGAGGCAGACGTAGGAGAGCCCGAAGAGGATCCCCGCAGGGACGAAGGCCGTCGCGCTGCGCACGACGACCGGCGTCTTCGTGAGGAGGAGCACCACGGCGATCGTGAGCGCACCCGAGAGGAGCGTCGCGGCGACCGCGACCTCCGGGGCGACGTCCGAGTCGGGCGCCAGCCAGCGCACGAGCGTGTCGCGCGAGGCGAACGCGAGCATCGCCCCGACCGCGAAGACGAGCCCGACCGTCTTCACGTGGGTCGGGCGCGAGCGCTCGCTCGCGAGCAGCAGCCCGCCCGCGACGATCAGCACGGCGCCGAGCACGATCCCGGCGACGACGGGCTCGTCGAGGACGACCACCGCCAGCACCACCGCCGCGAGCGGCGCGGTGCCGACCGCGGCCGACGCGCGGGACGGCCCGGCGTCGCGGACGCCCAGCGTGAACAGCACCTGCGAGCAGCCCGGCCCGAGGATCCCGGCCAGGAGGAACGGCCAGACGCCGTCGAGCTCCCATTCTCCCCGTCCGGCGGCGGCGACCAGCGCGACGACGAGCGCCGGCAGCACGGTGAGCAGAGCGCCGAGGAGGGGGTCGCCGCCGCGTACCAGCGCGGGGCGCAGCGCGACCGTCATCGCCCCGAAGAGGAAGGCCGAGCAGAGCGCCAGGGCGACGACGTCCATCAGGCGGGCCCGCGCGCCGGCACGAGCCGCCGCAGCGTCGACGCCGCCGCGGGCTCGGCGAGGACGATCCCGGCGAGCATCACCGCGCAGCCGAGCCAGCCGACCCAGCCGAGCCGCTCCGCGAGCAGCAGGACGCCGAAGAGCGCGGCGAACGGCGCCTCCAGCGTGAACACGAGCGCCGCCCGAGCCGCCGTCGTCCGCGACTGCACCCAGGTTGCGACGAGGTAGCCGAGCGCACCGGCGAAGACGCCGGTGACCACGAGCGCGTACCAGACCTGGGCGGTGTCGGGCCAGGAGAGGTCGCCGAGCGCGAGCGCGATCACGGTGAAGGCCACCGCCGAGACCGCCATCTGCAGGAACGTCAGCGCCCGCGCGTCGTAGCGTGGCGCGAACCGCTCCATGAGCGCGATCTGGACGGCCTGTGCGAGCGCGTTGCCGAGCACGAGCAGGTTTCCGGCGCTCGATCCGCCCGGGATTCCCGACAGCAGGAGCAGCCCGACGAGGGAGAGCAGCACGCCAGCCCAGGCGGCGAGCGGCACCGGCGTGCGGAAGAGGGCGAGCGCGATCAGCGGGGTGAAGACGACGTAGAGGCCTGTGATGAACCCGGTGCTCGACACCGTCGTCAGCTCGAGCCCCGCCGTCTGCAGCCCGTACGCGGTCGCGAGCAGCAGCCCGGCCGAGAGCCCGGCTCCGATGCCGGCGACCGGTGTGAGGCGCAGCGCGCGCCACGCGAACGGGGCGAGCGCCGCGGTCGAGATCGCGAACCGGATCGCGAGGAACCCGAACAGCGGGAAGACCGCGACCGCCTCCTGCACCGGAACGAACGTGTACCCCCAGATCGCCGTCACGACGACGAGGGCGAGGAGCGGCGCGGAGGCCCGGCGGCGCATCCGGGGAACCTACTGCGCCTCCGTCGTGCGTCGGTGGGCACCATCTCCGTCCTCGGGACCCCGGCGGCGCACGCAGAGGCCCGTGACGCGTACCGTTCGCCCATGGAGACGCGCGACACCCTGGGACGCCCCGTCCGCGACCTGCGGATCTCCGTCACGGATCGCTGCAACTTCCGCTGTCAGTACTGCATGCCGAAGTCGGTGTTCGGGCACGGCTACCGCTTCATGGATCGCAAGGAGCTGCTCACCTTCGAGGAGCTCGAGCGGGTGGCCCGCGCCTTCGCCGCGAACGGCGTCGAGAAGATCCGCCTCACGGGCGGCGAGCCGCTGCTGCGTCGCGACCTCGAGTCGCTCGTGCGACGGCTGGCCGCGATCCCGGGGATCCAGGTCACGCTCACGACCAACGCGTCGCTGCTCGAGCGCAAGGCGGCCGCGCTCGCCGAGGCGGGCCTGGCGCGCGTCAACGTCAGCCTCGACAGCCTCGACGATGCGGTCTTCCGGGCGATGAACGACGTCGACTTCCCGGTCTCACAGGTCGTGCGTGGGATCGACGCCGCAGCGGCCGAGGGCCTCCGCGTCAAGGTGAACGCCGTGATCAAGCGCGGCGTCAACGACGCCGGCGTCGTGGACATGGCCCGGCACTTCCGCGGGACGGGGCACGTGCTCCGGTTCATCGAGTACATGGACGTCGGCGCGACCAACGGCTGGCGGCTCGACGACGTCGTGCCGGCGCGCGAGCTGATCGCGCGGATCGACGCCGTCTTCCCGCTCGAGCCGGTCGACGCCTCCTACCCGGGCGAGGTCGCGCAGCGCTGGCGCTACCGCGACGGGGCGGGCGAGATCGGTGTGATCTCGTCGGTCACCCAGCCCTTCTGCGGGGCCTGCACCCGGGCCCGCATCTCGGCGGAGGGCAAGCTCTTCACGTGCCTGTTCGCGGCACGCGGCACCGACCTCCGGGCGCTGATCCGCTCCGGGGCCGGCGACGCGGCCCTCCAGCAGGCGGTGCGCGACGTCTGGAGCCGCCGCACCGACCGCTACTCGGAGATCCGCAGCGAGGCGACGCGCGACCTGGAGCGGATCGAGATGTCCTACATCGGCGGGTAGCCGACCAGCCGACGGCCTGCGCGTGGCCGGTGAGGGCGGCGACGCGCGGCGGTGTCCGCGGGCCGTCCGGTGCGTCCGGTGTCAGACACCGAGCGCTGTCAAGTTCGCCACATCGGCCATGGCCGCCTCGGACGCTCGTCGCGGCCCGGGACACCCTTCGGCGCCCCCGAGGTCGCTCTCAGCGACGGCTGAGCAGGCGTGATTCCCGGCTGGGACGCGGGTCGCAGCCTGTGGAGTGATTGGCACGAAGTTGGCACGAAACCCCCTTGACAGGATCGGGTGTCTGACACCGAACGCCACACCGACGCCGCGGAACGGAGACCCTTCCCTGCCACCCCCGGCGGTGACGGGTCAGCTCGCCAGATCGTCGAAGAGCTCCGAGAACACGGCAACGTAGCGGTCGACGTCGGCCGTGGTCGTCTGCGCAGACACTGCCGGACCGCACCACCAGCCCATGTCCCAGATGCCGCGATTGGCGAAGTAGACGTGCTGGAGCGCGCGGAGCTCGTGGTCGTCCGCCTCGATCGACTCGCGGTTGGTACGAGGCGGCCGCGTCGCGACGTGGTAGCCGGCGCGGTTGCCGAGGTGGTACACGGGCCAGTCGAGCCCGTGTCGCGTCAGGGTATCGCGCATGCCGTCGGCGATCCGCCAGGCGTAGCGCGTCGTCCGGAGGTGGCCCTCCTCGGTCCACACGTACTCGAGCGCGGCACGCGCGGCAGCGAGCGAGAGCGCGTTGCCGAACATCGTCCCGCCGATCCCGGGCTCCGACACCTTGACGCCGACGGCCTCCTGCGGCGAGCCCCCCTCCACCAGCGCTGCGACCGCTGTGGGCATGCCGTACGCAGCCACCGGCACCCCGCCGCCGAGTGACTTGCCGAGCACCACGAAGTCCGGTTTCAGACCCCAGGCGCGCGTCAGTCCGCCGAACGCGCAGGGCAGCGTTTGAGTCTCGTCGATCGCGAGCAGCGTCCCCGAGGCGGTGCACAGGTCGCGCAGCCCGTCGTGGAAGCCGGGGTCGGGCAGGACGACCTGCGAGTTCGTGAGCGCGGGCTCGGCGATCAGCAGGGCGACGTCCTCGCGGGCGAGCACCGCCTCGACCGCGGCGAGGTCGTTCCAGGGCACTGCGATCGTCCGGGCGACATCATGCGAGGCAATGCCGTCGTACTCGGCAACCTGGGCGCCGCGGTCGTCGAGGACCACGAGCGTCTCGGAGAGATGGCCGTGGTACTTGCCGTCGAAGACGACGATCCGTGGCCGCCCGGTCGCGAGCCGAGCGAGCCGGATGACGTCCACCATCGCCTGCGTGGAGCTGAGCGCGTACAGCCAGCGGGGCACAGCGAATCGGCGGGCGAGCTCCTCGGACACGGCGATCGCATCCTCGGTGGGGAGCGCGAACTGGATGCCGCCGCGAATCCGGTCGGTCACGGCGTCCACGATCGCCGGATGCGTGTGCCCGGCGGATGAGATCGTGACGCCGAGCGCGAAGTCGACGTACTCGTTGCCATCCACGTCGGTGAAGTGCGATCCCGAGGCCGTGTCGACCACGACCGGTCTTCCCCACAGCGAGTGCATCCATGACAGCGGCA
>CAZUVW010000082.1:0-1983 GCA_964623875.1 uncultured Gaiellales bacterium | reverse complement strand
GCTTCGCGAGCTCGGCCGAGCGCGGGTGCGCGGAGGCGAAGCGCTCCTCCTCGTGCCTGCGACGCTCGGCAATCCGTCCGGGATCGATCCCCATCGGGCCCTCCCTTTCCCTGGTCTATCCGATCTCCGCCCGACGCCGACCGAGGCTCAGGCCCAGCCCATCGGCTCGTAGCCCGAGGTCACGGGCGCCGACACGATCAGCACGCGGGCGAGCTCGTCGCCGTCGTTGCGGACGAATCGGCGCGGCGCGGTGCCCAACCGCGCGAACGACCCGCGTCGCAGTGGATGCTCCTCCCCGTCCACGACCAGTGTCGCGGCGCCCTCGAGCACCGCGAACACCTCCTCCTGGTCTCGCTCGACCTCGTCGTGCTCGGGGATCGACGCCCCCGCGGGGAGCTCGACCACGTTGATCCCGAACGAGGTCACCCCCAGAGACTTGCGCACCAGCACCCAGACGTCCCAGGCCCGCTCGAGCTCCTCGTCGTGGGCGATCGTCACGTCTGCCATTCGTTCCTCCTCCGTCGGTGGGCGGAGGATGACAGCGCTGCGGGAACCCCGCACTCCGAGGGGGGATGCCCACCGATGCACGGCCACGGCGCGGCCGGGAGTCTGCGGGTGTGACACCGCGCGGCGTGATCGACGGCAACGAGGCCGCGACCTGGGTCGCGTACCGGGCGAGCGAGGTGATCGCGATCTACCCGATCACGCCGGCCTCGCCGATGGGCGAGCTCGCCGACACGTGGTCGGCGGCCGGCGTCCCGAACGCGTGGGGCGCGGTGCCACGGGTGATCGAGATGCAGAGCGAGGGCGGCGCCGCGGGCGCAGTGCACGGCGCGCTCCAGGCCGGCTCGCTGGCGACGACGTTCACCTCGTCGCAGGGGCTGCTCCTGATGCTCCCCAACATGTTCAAGATCGCCGGCGAGCTGACACCCGCGGTGATGCACGTCGCGGCGCGGACGATCGCGACCCACGGGCTCTCGATCTTCGGCGACCACTCCGACGTGATGGCCGCGCGCACCACCGGCTGGGCGCAGCTGTGCGCCTCGTCGGTGCAGGAGGCGCAGGATCTCGCGCTCGTCGCCCACGCCGCGACGCTCTCGTCGCGCGTTCCCGTGATGCACTTCTTCGACGGCTTCCGCACCTCGCACGAGCTGCAGACGGTCGAACGGCTCTCCGACGACGACGTCCGCGCGCTGCTCGACGAGGCGCTCGTGCTGGCGCATCGGGCACGGGCGCTCCACCCGGAGGCCCCGGTGATGCGCGGCACGGCCCAGAACCCGGACGTGTTCTTCCAGATGCGCGAGGCGAGCAACGGGTTCCACGACTCGGTCCCGGCCGTCGTGCAGCAGGCGATGAACGCGCTCGCAGAGCGAACCGGACGCCCCTATCGCCTGTTCGACTACCACGGCCACCCCGACGCGGAGCGCGTGCTCGTCCTGATGGGCTCGGGCGCGCAGGCGGCGATCGAGGCCGTCGACGCGCTGGCGGCGCGCGGAGAGCGGGTCGGCGTCGTCACGGTGCGTCTCTTCCGGCCGTTCTCGCAGGCGGCGCTCGTCGCGGCGCTGCCCCCCTCCGTCCGCGGGATCGCCGTCCTCGATCGGACGAAGGAGCCGGGCGCGCCGGGCGAGCCGCTGTTCCAGGACGTCGTCACGACGCTCGCCGAGCGCGGGGGCGAGCTGCCGCTCGTGATCGGGGGCCGCTACGGCCTCGCGTCGAAGGAGTTCACGCCGGCGATGGCCAAGGCGGCACTCGACGAGCTCGACGCCGAGTCACCGAAGCGCCGCTTCACCGTCGGGATCACCGACGACGTGACGCACCTGTCGCTGCCCGTCGATCCGGACTTCTCGACGGAGCCCGAGGACGTCGTCCGGGCGGTGTTCTACGGCCTCGGCGCGGATGGGACGGTGAGCGCGAACCGCAGCTCGATCGCGATCATCGGCGAGCACACCGGCCTCCACGCCCAGGGCTACTTCGTCTTCGACT
>CAZUVW010000081.1:0-11686 GCA_964623875.1 uncultured Gaiellales bacterium | reverse complement strand
GCTCCTTTCGTCGATCCGTGGCTGGACCGACGAGTCTGAGCGCCACGGTGGCCGGACACCCGGCTCCATCCGGTGCGCTCCCACACCACGCTACGGGACGTGACCCCTCCGGGCTGACCGTCCGCCACCGCCTCAACCGCGGCGGCGACCGCCAGCTCAACCGGGCCCTGCACACGATCGCGCTCAGCCGCAGCCACCACGACCCCGCCACCCGCGCCTACCAGCAACGACTCCTCGCAAACGGCAAGACCCCACGCGAAGCACGCCGCTGCCTGAAGCGACAACTCGCCCGCCGCTACTACCACTACCTCCGCGCCAACCCCCTCTTGACAACATAGAAGCGTCCAGGCACCGGAGCTCGAGCGTGACCTCGTCCGTGAAGCCCGCGTGAACCGGGCGCAGCCATCGGCCGGCCCGTTCCGTACCCTTCGCGCGCGTGCTGTTCCCGACCGCGACCTTCGCGATCTTCTTCCTGATCGTCCTGCCGCTCTCGTGGCTGACGATGCCGAAGCCCCATCGCTGGCGGCCGTTCATCGTCGTCGCCAGCTACGTCTTCTACAGCTGGTGGGACTGGCGCTTCATCTTCCTGCTGGCGGCGTGCACGCTGTGGAACCAGGTCTTCGCGGTGCGGATCTGGCGCACCGCCGAGCCGGCCCGGCGCAAGGCGCTGCTCTGGTTGGCGCTCGGCGGCAACCTCGCGGTGCTGGGGTACTTCAAGTACTACGACTTCTTCGTCACCTCGAGCGACAACCTCGCATCGCTCGTGGGGCTGGAGATGCCGCTCGAGGTGCGGTCGATCGTCCTGCCGGTCGGCATCTCCTTCTACACCTTCATGGCGATCAGCTACGTCGTGGACGCCTACCGCGGCGACTTCAAGCCGACCTCGCTGGAGAAGTTCGCGGTCTACCTCGCGTTCTTCCCACACCTCGTGGCGGGACCGATCGTGCGCCCGGGGGAGCTGATCCCGCAGCTCGACACGCCGCGCGACCCACGGCGGGTCGACACGAGTCGCGCCTTCTACCTCATCGCCACGGGGCTCTTCAAGAAGGTGGTGATCGCCAACTACCTCGCGGCGAACATCGTGGACGAGGTCTTCGCCGCGCCCGAGCAGCACTCGTCGCTCGAGATCCTGATCGCCACCTACGCCTACGCGGTGCAGATCTACGCGGACTTCTCCGGGTACACGGACATCGCGATCGGGATCGCGCTCTTGCTCGGGTTCTCGTTCCCGCAGAACTTCGACTCGCCCTACGCCGCAGTCTCGGTGACCGACTTCTGGCGCCGCTGGCACATGACGCTCTCGCGCTGGCTGCGCGACTACGTCTACATCCCGCTCGGCGGCAACCGCAAGGGGACGATCCTCACCTACCGCAACCTGATGCTGACGATGCTGATCGGCGGGCTGTGGCACGGGGCCGCGTGGACGTTCGTGGTGTGGGGCGGGCTGCACGGCGCCGCGCTCGTGTGGGAGCGGTGGCGCCAGGCGCGGCCCGGGTACGTGCCACCGGAGGCGGCGAGCCGTCGCCGCGTGTGGCTCGCCCGGATCGTGACGTTCCACTTCGTGTGCCTCGCCTGGATCTTCTTCCGTGCGGAGTCCTTCGCCGCCGCGTGGGAGATGATCACCGGCCTGTTCACGGGCTGGGGCGACGCGTCGCCACTCGTGACGGGCGGCGTCCTGCTCGCGCTCCTCGTCGGGATCGGCTCCCAGTACCTGCCAGCACGCGTTCCGGCGCTCGTGATGGCACGCTTCTCGCGGCTGCCAATGCCCGCCCAGGCTGTTGTGCTCGCGTTGGCCCTGATGCTCACCAGCGCCATGGGTCCGGAGGGCGTGGCACCCTTCATCTACTTCCAGTTCTGAGCCGCCGATGACCGACCGCCAGCTTCCCGTCCTGCCACCGCTCCCCGAGGATCGCGAGCCGACCGCCGAGCGCGCGTTCACGGCGCCGCTCCCGCCTGCCGACGTGCCGTCACCGGACGCGCCTGTCGCCGGCCCGCCGCCGGCCCCCGTGGAGGAGCCGCCAGCCCGGCGGCGGCCGAGGGCGGAGGCCGGTGCGAGACGATCCGTCTCGCCGAGGCGTCCGCGCCGGCCGCGCAAGGACGAGGAGCGTAAGCTCTGGAGCGCCGGGCATGCGATCGTCGTCTGTGCCGCGGCGCTCGCGATCTCGCTCTTCCTGAACGCGCCGGGCGTGCACAAGAAGGCCTACAACCTCGAGGACGGCTGGCAGCGCGACGTCGCGACCACCCTCACCAGGCCGCTCGCGTCGGTGAGCGGCGTGCTCCTGCTCGACCGGCCGCGCCGGGCGGTGCAGGCCGCGCTCGGTCGCAGCGGGGAGGACGAGATCGACACGGAGGTCGTGCTCGCTGCCGCTGCCGACGATCGGGCCGAGGCCGGGTCGGGCGCCGGGTCGGGCGGCACCGGCACCCCTGCGTCGGAGCAGCCGGTGGCCGAGAAGCCGCCGGCAGAGCAGCCCGCGGCGAAGCCTGCGGCTCCGGCGACGCCGCGGAAGGTGGCGTTCACCCCGAAGAGGAAGCTCCGGCTCTGGGTGGCGGGCGACTCGCTCGTGATCACGCCCGGGTACGCGATTCTGCGCGCCGCCGGGGCCACACCGGTGATCGAGGGTCTCGCCGTGGACGGACGCGTGGCGACGGGACTCACTCGGCCGGACGTCTTCAACTGGTTCGACCACATCCGCAGCCAGGTGGCCGTGCTGAAGCCGAACGTCGTCGTGCTCGCCTTCGGCGGCAACGACGACAAGGCGTACATGACGGGCCTGCCCGAGGGCGTCTCGATCGGCGACTTCGGCGACGCGTCCTGGCAGCGCGAGTACCGCCGTCGGGTGGGCGGCCTGCTCGACGCGATCAACCGGGCCGGCGCGCACGTCTTCTGGATCGGCCTGCCCCAGACCTCGAGCGTCGACCAGACCCAGCGCTTCGACGTCGTCAACGCCGCCGTCGCGGCAGAGGCCCGCGAGCGGCCGAAGAGCGTCACGTACCTCGACACGTACACGACCTTCGCCGGGCCGGACGGGGGTTACGCCGAGTACCTCGACAGGCCCGGCGGCGGCTCGGTGAAGATCCGTGCGAGCGACGGCGTCCACTTCGAACGCGCCGGCGGTGACATGATCGCCCGCGAGGTGCTGAAGGCGCTCAACCAGACCTACGACCTCACGAGCTGGCGGCAGAAGGCCGCGTCCGGCTGAGCCAGCCGGGTGAGGTCGCGGGCCGCCCCGACAGGGACGGCCCGCGCAGCAGCGCGCCTCAGGCCGCGGCCGCGGCAGCCGGCCCCTGGTAGCGGTCGCCGCCGAAGCCGAGGATGAGGGCGAAGATGAACGGCAGGAAGATCAGTCCGATCGCGAACCCCGTGCCGCGCCCGAAGCTCTTCGCCAGGTCGAGCGAGATGATGACCCAGATGATCAGGTTCACGATCGGGATGAGCATCAGGATCACCCACCACCAGTCGCGCCCCACGATCTTGAGCAGGACGATGACGTTGTAGATCGGGATGATCGCCTTCCATCCCTCCTCGCCCGCCTTTGTGAAGATCATCCACCAACCGGCGACGACCAGCGCCCAGATGGCGATGTAGACGACCCATTCCATAGCGACCTCCAATCCGAGAGCAAGGGGCGCCCTCAGCGTCCCGACCGCCCCGCATGACGGCTACCGGCTGCTTCGCCGGGAGCCTCGCGTATCCTGCGCTCGTCATGAGCGGCTCGCCTCAGCGCATCGCGGTCTTCGGCGCTGGCTATGTCGGTCTCGTCACCGGGGCCTGCTTCGCCGAGCTCGGGCACGAGGTCGCGATCCGCGACGTGCTGCCCGACCGGATCGCGGCACTGCAGCGAGGTGAGATCCCGATCCACGAGCCGGGCCTGGACGAGCTCGTCGCGCGCAACGCCGAGCGGCTCGTGTTCACCACCGAGGTGGCGGAGGCGATCGAGGGTGCGGACTTCGTCTACATCGCCGTCGGCACGCCGCCCACGTACTCCGGCGATGCCGACCTGACCGCCGTCTGGACGGTGGTCGACGAGCTGCCGACGATCGACCGCAGGATCGTCGTCGTGATGAAGAGCACCGTGCCGGTCGGCACGGGCGAGAAGATCCGGCATCGGCTCGACGCGCGCGGGATGCGCAGCGTCGGCTACGCGTCGAACCCCGAGTTCACCGCCGAGGGAACCGCCGTCCGCGACTTCATGCAGCCGGACAGGATCGTCGTGGGCGCGTTCGACACGGCGGACGCGGACGCAGTGGTCGCGCTCCACGCCGGCATCGACGCGCCGGTCGTGCGCTCGGACGTCGCCTCCGCGGAGATGATCAAGCTGGCCGCGAACGCCGCGCTGATGACGCGCATCTCGTTCATCAACGAGATCGCCAACGTCTGCGAGGCGACCGGCGCCGACGTCGTCAAGGTGGCGGAGGGGATCGGCCTCGACCGCCGCATCGGCCCGAGCTTCCTCCGCGCCGGCGTCGGCTTCGGCGGAAGTTGTTTCCCGAAAGACTCGCTGGCGCTCAAGCAGCTGGCGGCGAACTCCGGCTACCACTTCCAGCTGCTGAACGCGGTGATCGAGGTCAACGAGCTGCAGAAGCGGCGCGTCGTCGGGAAGCTGATCGACCGGCTCGGGTCGCTGCGCGGCCGCACCGTCGCGCTGCTCGGGCTCGCGTTCAAGCCGAACACGGACGACGTCCGCGAGGCGCCCGCGCTCGTGCTGGCGGGGCGGCTGCTCGCCGAGGGCGCCGACGTCCGCATCTGGGACCCGATCGCGCGGGTGGACGACCTGCACGGCGTCGAGGAGGTGGGGACCGTCGAGGAGGCGGTCGCCGGCGCCGACGCCGTGGTGCTCGTGACCGAGTGGCCCGAGCTGGCGGAGGTCGACTGGGCGGCGCTGCGGCCGACCCTGGCGCACGGGCTGTTCGTCGACGGGCGGAACTTCCTCGACCCTGCGGCGATGCGCGAGGCCGGGTACGAGTACGAGGGCGTCGGTCGCGCGGCGGAGCTGCCCGCGGCGCCCCCGGTCGAGGCGCCCTCGTCCTGATGGAGGCCATCGTCCTCGCTGGCGGCCAAGCCGAGCGTCTCGGCGACGCCGCCGGCGGCAAGCCCAAGTCGCTCGTCCCCGTCGGCGGCAGGCCGCTGGTCGCCTGGCAGATCGGTCGCCTGCGAGCAGTGGGCGTGGATCGCGTGATCGTGAGCTGCCTCGCCGGGCAGGAGCCTGCGTTCGAGGAGGAGCTCGCAGGGCTCGGCGTCGAGATCGTCTGCGCCGGCGAGCCCGAGCGGCTCGGGCGCGGCGGCGGGATCCGCTTCGCGGCCCGGCGACGGCGCGACCGGGGGGACGTCTTCGCGATGAACGGCGACGAGCTCGTGGACGTCGACTTCGCCGCGCTGCTCGAGCGGCATCGCGCCACCGGTGCAGCGGCGACGATCACGGTGGCCCGGCCGCCCTCGTCGTTCGGGCAGGTCGACCTCACCGAGGACGACGTGGTGACGGGGTTCCACGAGGTGTCGCGCGTGCCCTACTGGGTGAACTGCGGGATCTACGTGCTCGGCGAGCAGGCGCTCGAGCGCTTCCCGGAGAAGGGCGACCACGAGACCACGACGTTCCCCGAGCTCGCCGCCGAGGGGACGCTCCGAGCCTTCCGTCACGAAGGGCTGTGGCTCACCGTGAACACCCCGAAGGAGCTGCGTCGTGCCGACGACCACGTCACCGCCAACCCGGAGTGGCTCGCATGAGCGTGGTCGAGCGGGCGCGCACCCAGCCGCGACGGGTCGAGAAGCCGTGGGGCTGGGAGCTCGTGTGGGCCGAGACGGACGCGTACGTGGGCAAGCTCCTGTTCGTGGCCGCGGGGCAGTCGCTCAGCCTCCAGTACCACGAGGTGAAGGACGAGGCGTGGCTCGTGCAGGAGGGGCGTGCCAGGCTCGAGCTCGGCGAGGTCGGCGGCCCGCTGGAGGAGGTCGAGATCGGCGTGGGCGACGCGTTCCACTACCGGCCGGGGACCGTGCACCGGGTGACCGCGCTGGAGGACCTGCTCGTGCTGGAGGTCTCGACGCCGCACCTGGACGACGTGGTGCGGCTCGAGGACGCGTACGGCCGCGAGGGCACGTCGGCTCCCTGAGCGGCGGCCCGACGGACGGCGCGCTGCACAGGTGCCTGGCTCAAGCCAGGCACCGGGCTGTGGTGAGGCGCGACGTCCGGTGCCTGACTTCAGTCAGGCACCTTCGGACAGGCGTTCACGGCTGGCGCTGCATACGCTGAGCGCGATGGCGACACATGAGCTCCTGCCCGAGCGGATCGTCCGGCTGGAGGACGACGCGGTCGTCGTGCTCGACCAGCGCCGGCTGCCGGACGAGGAGGTGGAGCTGCGTTGCGCATCGGCGGCCGAGGTGGCCGAGGCGATCCGCGTGCTCGCGGTGCGCGGCGCCCCCGCGATCGGGGTCGCGGCCGCGTACGGGCTCGCGCTCGCGGCCGAGCGAGGGGAGGACGTGGACCTCGCGTACGAGGTGCTCGTCGGCTCCCGGCCGACGGCGGTCAACCTGCGCTGGGCGCTCGACGAGATGCGCGAGGATCCGACGCCGGAGCACGCGGTGCGGATCCACTCCGACGAGGTCGAGCGCTGCCGCCACATGTCCGCGCACGCCGCCGAGCTCTTTCCGGAAGGCGCGCGCGTGCTCACCCACTGCAACGCCGGCGGGCTGGCGACGGGCGGCTACGGGACTGCCCTCGGCGCGATCCGAGCCGCCTGGGAGGCGAATCGCGTCGAGCAGGTCTGGGTGGACGAGACACGGCCTTTGCTGCAGGGCGCGCGTCTGACCGCGTGGGAGCTGGAGCAGCTTCGGATCCCGCATGCCGTGATCGTCGACGGGGCGGCCGCGTCCCTCATGGCCGCCGGCGAGGTCGATCTGGTCGTCACGGGCGCCGACCGGATCGCCGCCAACGGGGACACGGCCAACAAGATCGGGACGTACGGTCTCGCCGTCTGCGCGCGCCACCACGGCATTCCGCTGGTCGTGGTCGCCCCGACGAGCACGCTCGACTTCGCCACGCCCGACGGCGCGGGGATCCCGGTCGAGGAGCGCGATCCTGCGGAGATCACCGATCGGTTCGCCGCGCGCAACCCCGCCTTCGACGTGACGCCGGCCGCGCTCGTGTCGGCGATCGTGACCGAGCGCGGGATCCACCGACCGCCGTACGGGGAAAGCCTGCCCGGGAGCAGATGAGCGTCCTCGACGAGATCGATCCCGCGACTCGCGCACTGCTCGAGCGCTTTGGCTTCGACGAGGCGCGCTTCGAGCAGCAGCGCGCAGCGCTCGCCGACGGGCGGCTCTCGGTCGTCGGCAACGTCGTGCGTGGCGTGGTCGAGCCGCCGCAGGCCGGGGACGTCGTGGCGCTGCCCGTGCCCGGCAGCCCGGAGGAGGCGGAGGCGCGGGAGGCGGGGGTCGCCGCGCTGCGCGCGGGCGCCGTCGCGCACGTCGTGATGGCCGGCGGGATGGCCACGCGCTTCGGCGGGGTCGTGAAGGCGGTCGTCGAGGTGCTGCCCGGGCGCTCGTTCCTGGACCTCGCGCTGTCGTTCACCTCGCGTGTCGGGGAGGAGCTCGGTGCTCTCGTCCCGACCGCGGTGATGACGAGCTTCGCCACCGACGAGGCGGTGCGCGAGCACCTCGAGAGCCTGGAGGTGCCGCCGCCGCGTGTCTTCGGCCAGTTTGTGTCGCTGCGGCTCGAGCCCGACGGCCGGGTGTTCCGCGGAGCCGACGGGCGCCCGTCGCCGTACGGACCGGGCCACGGCGACCTGCTCGACGCGATCCGGGTCTCCGGCACGCTCGACGACCTGCGTCGAGACGGCGTCCGGCACCTGCTGGTGGCGAACGTCGACAACCTCGGAGCCCGGGTCGATCCGGTGATCGTCGGAACGCACGTCCTGCACGGACGGCCGATGACGGTGGAGGTGGCGCGCAAGGAGGGCGACACCGGCGGTGCGCCGGCCCGCGTCGACGGCCGGCTGAGGCTCGTCGAGGGGCCGTGCTTCCCGCCCGACTTCGACCAGTCGGCGATCACGGTCTTCAACACGAACACGTCCGTGATCGACGTCGAGGCGCTCGAGCACCCCGTCGAGCTCACGTGGATCGTCGCCGAGAAGGAGGTCGAGGGCCGACGCGTCGTCCAGCTGGAGCGCCTCTACCACGAGCTCGCCGCGCTCGTGCCGACCACCTACCTCGAGGTGCCCCGCAGCGGCCCGCGTGGGCGCTTCCTGCCGGTGAAGGAGCCGAGCGACCTCGAGCGGATCCGCCCGGACGTCGTCGCCGCGCTCGTGGCAGGCGGCTGACTCAGGCCGCGGGGGCGGCGACGTCCCAGGGGCTGGGGCGGCCGGTGCCCGGGAGGCAGCACCCGACCGGGCACACGTCGTGGCTCGGGCCGTCGGGTCCCAGCGCGGGGCGGTCGGCCTCGGGGTCGAGCCGCTCGGCGACGAGCTCCCGGATCCCGGCGACGAAGCGCGGGTGCGTGCCCACCGTGGACGCGCGCACCATCGTCAGGCCCAGCTCGTCGGCCACGGAGCGCGCCTCGTCGTCGAGGTCGTAGAGCACCTCGACGTGGTCGGAGACGAACCCCAGCGGGACGATCACGACGTCGGTGACGCCCTCCGCGGCGAGCTCGCGGAGCCGGTCGCAGACGTCGGGCTCGAGCCACGGCACGGAGGGGGAGCCGCTGCGGCTCTGGTAGACGACCTCGTGCGCGGGGGCGGTGGCGGCCGCGGCCACGAGACGCGCCGACTCGGCGAGCTGCGCCTGGTAGCGCGAGTGCTGTGCCATCACGAGGGGGATGCTGTGCGCCGTGAAGAGCACTCGGGCGCCGGTGCGGCGGTCGGCAGGGAGCTCGCCGAGCGCGCCGCTGAGGATGTCTGCCATCGCCTCGACGAAGCCGGGGTGGTTGTAGAACATGCGGGTCTTCAGCACCTCGGGCGCGCGAGCGCCCACCGCCTGCTGGGCGCTCCAGACGTTCTCGCGGTACTGGCGGCAGCCGGAGTAGCAGCTGAAGCCGGAGGTGAAGAACGCGAGCGCGCGCTCCACGCCGTCGTCGGCCATCTCGCGCAGCGTGTCCGGGAGGAGCGGATGCCAGTTGCGGTTGCCGAAGTAGATCGGCAGGTGGATGCCGTGGGCGTCGAGCTCGTCGCGCAGCGCAGCGATGAGCGCGCGGTTCTGGGCGTTGATGGGGCTGACGCCGCCGAACGAGGCGTAGTGGTGCGCGACCTCCTCGAGCCGCTCGCGCGGGATGTTCCGCCCGCGCGTGACGTTCTCGAGGAAGGGCAGCACGTCGTCCATCCCTTCGGGGCCGCCGAACGAGACCACGAGCACGGCGTCGAAGTGCGTGTCCGGATAGGCGGAGACGAAGCCGTCGGCGGGAGGTCGGGGAAGGACGACTGCCATCTCTCGGTCACGCTACCAACGGCCTGCATGGCTGCCGCGCGCTCCCCCGAGGCGGCGGCACGCCGCGGTCACGATGTCGGCACGGACCCGGCGCGGATTCGTGCCAGGCTCGCGCCTACCGTCGGGTGGGTGGACGCGCTCGGGTCGTTCCTGCCACGTCGGTGCGCCGGCTGCGCCGCCGTCGGCTCGGCGCTGTGCGCGGCCTGCGTCGGACGGCTGGTGCGCGTCGGGCCCACCGGGTGCGCGCGCTGTGGCGCACCCGGCCCCTGGCCCGTCGCGCGCTGCGCCGCGTGTCCGGCGGCTCGCCCGGGCTTCGCGACCGCCCGCGCGGCGTTCGTGTACGACGCCGCGCTGCGGCCGATCGTGGCCGCGTGGAAGGAGCAGGGCCGACGCGACCTCACCGACGTGCTCGCCGCGCTCGTCGAGACGGCACTTGCACGCCCCGCTGCCGACGCGCTCACGTTCGTGCCGGGCGAGCGCGAGCGGCGACTCGAGCGCGGGCACGTCCCCGCCGAGAGCCTCGCGCGAGCGCTCGGGCGTCGGTGGGGGATCGAGATCGTCGCGCTGCTCGAACGGGTGGACGGCGCTTCGCCGAGGCGGCAGGCGGGGCTCGGCCGGGCCGAGCGCCAGGCGAACGTCCGGGGAGCGTTCCGGGCCACCCGCACCCCGGCCCCAGCCGTCTGTCTCGTCGACGACGTCTACACGACCGGTGCGACCGCGTCGGCGTGCGCCATTGCGCTGCGTCGTGGCGGAGCGCAGCGGGTCCACGTCGTCGCCCTGGCGCGGGCGATCCGGTAGCTCGACCGTGGCCGCCGGAGGTGACCGCTTGCTGCGCGCGCCGGGTGCGGTAGGTTGAGGGTGACGACCGGAAGGGAGGCGCGATGCGCGTTCAGGTGACCGTGAGGCACGGCAGCGTCAACGACTCGGTCCGCAGCTACGTGGAGACGAAGCTCGGGAAGCTCGGCCGCAGACTGCCGCCGGAAGCGGCGATCGAGGTCGTGCTCGATCGCGAGCGCAACCCGAAGATCGTCGACGACCACGTCGTCGAGGCCGAGATCCTCCTCAAGGGCGCGAACATCATCGGTCGGGAGGCAGGGCCGACCTACGAGGTCGCCGCGGACCTCCTCGTCGACTCGCTCGGGCGCCAGATCGAGCGGCGGCGCGACAAGCGCGTGCAGGAGCCTCGCCGGCGCGCGGCAGAGCCGCCCCACGAGGTGATCCCCGTCGAGGAGATCGAACGGGCGGTGCGGGCCAGCACGGGGGAGCAGGCGACGTAGGCCGGCCGCCGCACGACCCGGGGCCGCACTGGGGCGAGGTCGGCATCCACGGGATCCACCGGCTCCGCGAGTGGGACGCGGTCACGAGCGTCGTGGCCGATCAGCCGGGAGCCGCGGCGTCCTTCGTCGTCCTCGGCGACGGCCGTGTGGTCGTGGGTGATGCCGAGCTCGGCTTCGACCCTGCGCCGCTCGTGGCCGCCGTCGCTCTCGCGCCGCCGTTCCGCGCCGAGGCCGTGCGCCGGCCCGACAGCAGGTGGGCGGTCGGGGCACGGCGGATCGAGACCGTCGAGCTGGCCACGGACCCGGGCGGGCAGCACGTCGAGCTCGTCTGGGACGGGCAGGAGCGGTCGGTCCGCATCGACGACTCGCCGACGCTCGCGAGCGTGCCGGAGCTCGAGCGGCTCGGCGCTGCCCGCTCCCCGGCCTACGTCGTGACCGCCACGCGCCTCGCGGGCCGGACATGGGAGGTATCGGTCACGCCCTTGTAGGGGGGCCTTGTCCCGCCCGGCGTTCGAGCCCGGGGACGTTCGTTGCCGGATGCGTGCGCTCGGTTCCGGCAGGCCCTGTGCGGGCATCGGATCGATGGTTCACCGAGGAGGAGTGCCAGCCGCGGCGAAGGAGGATCTCCACCCGCGCGGGCTGCCACCGGCCACCGAGCCGGTACCCTCACTTCCATGCCAACGACCGACTTCGGCCGCTTCGAGAAGCTCCTGCGCCTCGGCGAGGGCCGCCGCGTGAAGCGCCTCCAGGAGCAGGCGGCGTACATCACCTCGCTCGAGCCCGAGTTCGAGCAGCTGTCGGACGACGAGCTGCGCCAGCGAAGCGTCGCGTTCCGGGAGCGGCTCGCCAACGGGGAGTCGCTGGACGACCTGCTGTACGAGGCCTTCGCCGCGGTGCGCGAGGCGCGCAAGCGCGAGTCCGGCCAGCGGCTGTTCGACGTCCAGCTGATGGGCGGGATCGTCCTGCACGAGGGCGACATCGCCGAGATGAAGACCGGTGA
>CAZUVW010000080.1:0-11894 GCA_964623875.1 uncultured Gaiellales bacterium | reverse complement strand
GCTCCCGCGACTCGAGGCGATGGGGGTCAGAAGCCCGCGCTAGGCGCTCTCGTTGGTGGGCGAGGGGGGCGGTGTGAGCGTCGCTCCCCTCGCCTCCCACCACCGGGTGCGCAGCCGCGACGCGGACGTGCTGCGGGACGCGGTCGCCGACCTCGCCGTCGGGCACGACGTGATCCCGCGAGGGAGCTTCCTCGACGGGATCGTCAACGGCACGGGCGTCGGCTCGGTCAACCTCGTGTTCGTCCGCTACGGCGGACCGGTGGTCGTCGAGGCTCCGGCCACGGGCGCCCGAGTGGCGGTGACCGTGCCGCTCGGGCCGATGGAGGTGCGGCGGCACGACACGCGGACGGTCGCGGGTGAGGGGTTCGTCCTCGCCGACGACCGACCGACGGTGATGCGGCCCGATCCCTTCGCCGGTGCCGTGGTGATCGCCGCCGATCGGGCGCTGCTCGACCGCGCGGTGACACGTCTGACGGGCGAGCGGCACACGCCGGTCGAGTTCGGACCGCGCTGGAGGGAGTCGGTGATGCCGGCGTCGATGATCGACGCGACCTGGCGCCACGTGGGGGAGCTGCTCTCGGTCGGCTCCTCGTTCCCCCCGGCGGCCGTCCGGGCAGTGGAGTCGATGCTGGTCGACGCGATCCTCCTCGGCGTGCCGCACTCGCACTCGGCGCTGCTGGCCGCACCCCGACCCGAGACGCCCGGACACGCCGAGCGCATCCGCGCGTGGCTGGAGGAGCACCACGCCGGGCCCGTGTCGGTGGCCGACGCGGCGGCTGCGGTGGGGCTGAGCGTGCGCCAGGTGCAGCAGGTCGTGCGAACGACGTACGGCACGACGCCATCCGGTCTGCTCCGTGAGATCCGGCTGCAGCGGGCACGCGCGCTCCTGCGCTCGGGCGCGGCACCGACGGTGTCGCGCGCGGCGTCGGAGGCGGGCTTCGCGCACCTCGGGCGCTTCGCCGCCGCGTATCGCGTGCGGTTCGGCGAGCTGCCCTCGGCGACGCGCTGAGCCGCGCCGCCGACGCGTTCGCGGCCGCCTGTGGAGCGATCGGCGCACTTCTGCGCACATTCCTGTCTCCCCTCCCTCACAGCAACGCCTGACAGGCATTCCTCACAGGACGCCCTGCCAGCAGCGACTGCCAGCAGCGACTGCCAGCACCTCCTGACCGGCGCGCCGACTCGAACGGCCCTGTGCGCCGGCATCGCCGAGTGGTGAAGGGGGGTTGCGGAGTGGGGGATAGTGGTTTACAGTGGGGCGCCGTGGGGGACGACGCCAGCAGCCAGACGATGTTCTTCGGCGAGTACGAGCACGCGATCGACGACAAGAGCCGGCTGACGCTGCCGGCGCGGTTCCGCGTGGCGCTCGCCGACGGCGTCTTCCTCTCGAAGGGGCTGGACGGCAGCGTGGACGTCTACCCGCGCAGCACGTGGCATCGGAACGTCGTCGTGCGGATCGGCGACCTCGACCCGCTGCTGCCCGAGACCCGCGTTCTGCAACGTCACTTCTTCGGCGGCGCGAGCGAGGACGTCCCGGACAGGCAGGGTCGCGTCCACCTGCCCACTCCGCTCGTCCGCCACGGCGGCCTCACGAAGGAGGTCACCGTCGTCGGCAACTACGACCACCTCGAGATCTGGGACCGCGCGACGTGGGCCGCGCGCCAGGAGGGGAGCGAAGGGAGCGCCGGACATGCTGCCGAACGTCTTGCCGAGAAGCGCTGATCACATCCCCGTCCTCGCGGACGAGGTGCGGGAGCTCCTGGCCGTGCGGCCGGGTGAGACGGTCGTCGACGCGACCTTCGGAGCCGGCGGGCACAGCAGGCTGCTCGCGGACGACCTCGCCGGCGAGGGGAAGCTCGTCGCGATCGACCGCGACCCCGCTGCGAAGCCGTACTTCGACCGGATGAAGGCACACGCCCGGGGTCTCGACGTGCGGTTCCTGCGCGGGGACTTCGCGGTCGTGCTGCACCAGCTCGCTGCCAACGGGATCGGGGCCGATGCGATCCTGCTCGACCTCGGGGTCTCCTCGATGCAGGTCGACCGGGCCGAGCGCGGATTCTCGTACGCGACCGACGCGCCGCTCGACATGCGCATGGACCCGACGTCGGAGGTCTCCGCTCGCGAGGTCGTGAACACATGGGACGAACAGGAGCTCGCGACGATCTTCCGTCGGTACGGGGAGGAGCGGTTCGCGACCCCCATCGCCCGGGCGATCGCGCGGCGGCGGCTCGAGACCCCGTTCACCAGGACGGGTGAGCTCGTCGACACGATCAAGCAGGCGATCCCGACCCCCGCGCGGTTCGGCGAGGGGCATCCGGCGAAGCGGGTCTTCCAGGCGCTGCGGATCGCGGTCAACGACGAGCTGGGCCAGCTGGAGGCCGCTCTCCCCGCCGCGGTCGCGATGCTCAGGCCCGGTGGGCGCCTGGCGGTCATCTCGTTCCACTCGCTCGAGGACCGGATCGTCAAGCGCTTCCTCGCGGATCGCGCGAGGGGCTGCACGTGCCCGCCGGACTTCCCGGTGTGCGTGTGCGGGAAGGTGCCGGAGCTGCGGCTTCTCACGCCGAAGGTCGTCCGCCCGAGCGCCGGCGAGATCGAGGAGAACCCGCGTGCCGCCTCGGCGAAGCTCCGCGCGGCGGTCAAGCTCTGATGTCCGCCGTCGCCGAGCCACGGGGTCGAGCCGCCGCGCCGTCACGGCGCAGGTCGCTCCGCGCGCCCTTCGCCGGAAGCGTCGCGTGGATCGTCGCCGTCGGCGTGCTCCTCGCCGGAGTCGTCGCGGTCAACGTCCTCGTCCTCCAGCTCAACGTCCGGCTCGACACGCTGGGGCGTGAGCGTGCCCAGCTGAAGGCGGACATCGCGACGGCACGCGCCCAGCTCTCGACCGCGTCCTCGAACGTGCGCATCGAGACCAGGGCGGCTGCGGCACTCGGTCTGGTGCCGGCCGATCCCGCGTTGACGACGTACGTCCGGCTCGACGAGGAGCCGCGGTGAGCGACCGGCGACCGGATCGCCGGATCCACCTGCTGCTGGTCGCGTTCGGTCTCGTGTTCGTCGCGACGCTCGTGCGCGCGGCGTGGATCCAGGCGGTGAACGGGCCCTCGTACGAGGCGATGGCGCAGCGGCAGCACCGCGACACGATCGAGATCCCCGCCGGCCGCGGCACCATCTTCGACCGGACGGGCGAGCCGCTCGCGATCGGCGAGCAGGCGACCACCGTGTACGCGGACCCGCGCACCGTCCTCCAGCCGAAGCGCGCGGCCACCGAGGCCGCCCGCGCGCTCGGCGTCGACGCCGACGCGCTGTACCCGGCGCTCGTCGACCGGTCGAAGCGGTTCGTCTACGTCGAGCGCCAGGCGAGCCCCGTGGAGGCGTCCGCGCTCGAGAAGCTCGGCATCGCCGGACTCGGGTTCTACCCCGAGGAGCGGCGCACCTACCCGCAGGGATCCGTCGCCGCGCACGTGGTGGGCTTCGCGGGCACCGACAACAAGGGCCTCGAGGGCCTCGAGCGCTCGCTCGACGAGCGCCTCGTCGGGCGGCCCGGGTACGAGGTCGTGATCAGGGATCCCGCCGGCCGACCGATCGACGTCGTCACCTCGCGTCCCGAGCGGCCCGGCAAGAACGTCGTCCTCACGATCGACCACCAGATCCAGGCGAGCGCGGAGCAGCTGCTCGCTCGCGAGGTGCAGCGGTGGGCGGCCAAGGGAGCGACGGCCGTGGTGATGAACCCACGAACCGGCGCCATTCTCGCGATGGCGAACGCCCCGACCTTCGACGCGAACCGCTTCGGGTCGGCGCCGGCGGAGGCGCGGCGCAACCGCGCGGTGACGGACATGTACGAGCCTGGCTCGACCTTCAAGATCGTGACGATCGCGGCAGCGCTCGAGGAGAACGTCGTCACGCCTCTCAGCACGTTCTGGCTGCAGCCCACGATCCAGGTGGCCGACCGGGTGATCCGCGAGGCTCACCCCCGCCCTGCCCAGCAGATGTCCGTCCGCCAGATCCTCTCCGAGTCGTCCAACGTGGGCACGATCACGGTGGCACAGAGGCTCGGTGGGGGCAACCTCGCGACGTGGATCGACCGGTTCGGGTTCGGGAAGCCCACGGGGATCGACTACCCGGGCGAGAGCGCCGGCCTGGTGCTGCCCTACGACGAGTGGTCGGGATCGACCATCGGCACCGTGCCGATCGGGCAGGGCATCGCGGTGACGCCCCTCCAGATGATCAGCGCGTACGCGGCGATCGGGAACCGCGGGGTGATGCCGACACCCCACCTCGTCGACCGGATCGGCGGGAGGAAGGTCGCACCGGCCAAGGGACGCCGCGTCGTGTCGCCTGGAACGGCCAACCGCATGATGTCGATGTTCCGCAGCGTGGTCGTCGAGGGCACGGGTGGCGAGGCCGCGATCCCCGGCTACACCGTCGCCGGCAAGACCGGCACGGCCCAGAAGGCCGAGAACGGTCGGTACGTCGCGAAGTACGTCGCGTCCTTCGTCGGCCTCGTGCCCGCGAAGAGCCCGCGGCTCGCCATCCTCGTGATGGTGGACGAGCCGCGTGGGGACGTGTACGGCGGTGTGGTCGCCGCGCCGATCTTCCGCGACATCGCGCGGTTCGCGCTCCAGTACCTCGAGGTGCCGCCGGACGCCCCCGAGACGAAGGGCATCACGGTGTCGGCGCTCGGGTCGGCGGCGACGCAGTAGCCGCCGTGTTCGGGGACGAGGCGCCTGCGGGGCCGGCGCATCTCCTCCGGCTGGACGTCAGCGCCCTGTCGGTCGTCCGGCTCGGCGATCCCGCCGGTCACCTCGTGGCGAGACGCGGCGTGAGGGCAAAGGGCTGAGCTGCGCCGAACGTCGCTGACCGACCTCCCGGGAGGCACCGACGGTGTCCCTACAATCCTGCGCGATGGACCTCGAGGCGCTGATCCGCGCGGTCGAGCCGCGCGACGTGGTCGCCCCGCAGCCCACCGAGATCCTCGATCTCACGCACGACACGCGCAGGGTCTCCGACGGCACGCTGTTCTTCTGCGTTCCCGGGACGACGACGGACGGCCACGATCTGGCCGGCGCGGCGGTCGCGGCCGGCGCGGCGGCGCTGGTCGTCGAGCGCCCGGTCGAGGTGGACCCCGCCGTGCCGCAGCTCGTCGTCGACAGCGTGCGCGCGGCGATGCCGATCGCCGCCGACGAGTTCTTCGGGCGACCGACCGAGCACCTGCAGGTGGTCGGCGTCACGGGAACCAACGGCAAGTCGACCACCACGCTGCTGCTGCGCTCGATCCTCGAGCGCGCAGGTCGGAGGACCGGGCTGATCGGGACGATCGAATGGGTCGTGGGGGGTGAGCGGCGCGCCGCGCCGCACACGACGCCCGAGGCGATCGAGCTCCAGCGCCTGTTTCGCGAGATGCTCGACGCGGGCGACGAGGCGGTCGCGATCGAGGCGTCGTCGCACGGCTCGCACTATCGACGGCTCGACCGGGTGCGGTTCGACGCCCTGGTCTTCACGAACCTCACCCAGGATCATCTCGACCTCCACGGAGACATGGAGGAGTACTTCCAGGCGAAGCGTCGGCTCTTCGCAGGCGTGACGCCGCCGCCGGCGGCAGTGAACGTCGGTGACCCCTACGGTCGCCGCCTTGCCGACGAGCTTGCCGGCGCCGGCCGTGCCCCGCTGGTGACCTTCGGGCTGCGAGCCGAGGCGGACGTGCGGGCAGACGGCCTCGACCTCGGGGTGAGCGGGTCGCGCTTCCGGGCGGCGGGGATCGACATCGAGCTGCCGCTGCTCGGCGTCTTCAACGTCGAGAACACGCTCGCCGCCGTCGCGGGCGCGCTCCTGCTCGACGTCGACGACGCCGCCATCCGTGACGGGATCGCCGCGGTGCGCGGGGTCCCAGGGCGGTTCGAGTCTGTCGACGAGGGCCAGCCGTTCGCCGTCGTGGTCGACTACGCGCACACGCCCGACGCGCTCGAGACCGTGCTGCGGACGGCCAGGGCGCTCGGCGACGGTCGGCTGATCGTCGTCTTCGGCGCAGGGGGAGACCGCGACCACGACAAGCGGCCTCTCATGGGGCAGGTCGCCCGACAGCTCGCGGACGTCGTGATCGTGACCAGCGACAACCCTCGCTCCGAGGAGCCGCTCGCGATCATCGAGGACGTCCTCGTGGGGGCGGGGACGGAGGTGGAGGTCGACCCCGACCGTGCGTCCGCGATCCGGCGCGCGATCGAGACTGCGAGCGCCGGGGACGTCGTGGTGATCGCGGGCAAGGGGCACGAGCAGGGCCAGGAGATCGGCGGCGTCGTGACGCCGTTCGACGACCGCGACATCGCGCGCGCGGCGCTCCGTGCGCGGCGGGAGGGGTAGGCGTCGCGCCAGCCTGTGGACGAATCGGCACACATCCGTGCGCGTTGCTGTCCCCCCTTGCTCACAGGACGGGGTGACAGCAGATCCTGGCAGCGAACGCTGGCACCCTGGCACCGCGGGCACCGCTGCGGGCTCTGGCACCGCGGGCCCTGGCAGGCGCAGACGGCTAGAGGAGGCCCTCCGACGTGATCCCGCTGCGGTGGGACGAGGTGGCGGCACTGCGCCTCGGGGCGCTTCGTGGTGCGCCGGCGGACGGGGTGATCCGCCGCGTCCACGACGACTCGCGTGTCGCTCGCCCGGGTGACCTGTTCGTCGCGCTCAACACCGGCGTCGCATACGTCGAGGACGCGATCGCCGCCGGGGCCGCGACGCTCGTCCCGGACGAGCAGGAGCACGCGCTCGCGGTCCTCGCCGGTCTCGTCCGCGGCCGCTCCGCAGCACGCGTCGTGGCGGTGGTGGGCTCCACCGGCAAGACCTCGACCAAGGACGTCCTCGCAGCGCTCTGCGCCGCTGTCACGCCGACCGTGGCGGCCGAGGCGAGCCGCAACAACGAGCTCGGGCTCCCGCTCACCGTCCTGCAGCTCGAGCCGGAGACCCGTGTGCTCGTGACCGAGATGGGGATGCGCGGACCCGGGCAGATCGGCGAGCTCTGTGCGATCGCGCGTCCCGACGTCGCGCTCGTGACGTCGATCGGGCCGGAGCACCTCGAGCTCGTCGGCACCGTCGAGGACGTCGCCCGGGCGAACGCCGAGGCGATCGACGCGCTGCCGCGGGGTGGGATAGCCGTCGTGCCGGCAGACGCGCCGGAGCTCGCGCGGCACCTCTCCCGGGCCGATCTGGACATCCGCTGCTTCGACCGCACGTCGGTCGCTCGCGCGACCGCGGGCGTGCCGCGAGACGGCTCAAGTGACAACTTGTCACTTGAGAGCCCGACGGCCGCCGTGACCGCATCGCGCTGGCGATTCCCCGTGGCGGGCGCCGCAGCCGAGGAGGTCGCGACGGTCGAGCTGGCGCTGCCCTTCGACCAGCGGCACATGGCGGAGAACGTCCTCGCCGCGCTGACCGCCTATCGGGCGCTCGGGCTGCCGCTCGAGCGCGCACAGGAAGGTGCCTCGGCGATCCGCCTCTCTCCCTGGCGGGCCGAGACGCGGCCGCTCGCCGGTGGCGGCGTCGTCGTGAACGACGCCTACAACGCCAACCCCACGTCGATGCGCGCGGCGCTGCTCGACCTCGCGGAGCGCGCCGCGGGCCGTCGCCGCGTCGCGATCCTCGGCGAGATGGCCGAGCTGGGCGACGACAGCCCCGCGTACCACGCCGAGATCGCAGCGCTGCTCGGGGAGCTCGGCGTCGAGGTGGTCGTCGCGGTCGGGGAGCCCGCGCGCGCCTACCTCGCCGTCGGCGGCGCCGAAACGCACTGGATCCCGGACGCCGCCTCGTTCGCAGCGCTCGAGCACGTCGTGCGACCGGGCGATGCCGTGCTCGTGAAAGCCTCGCGCGCCGTCGGGCTCGAAGGCATCCCCGACCTGATCGAGAACCTGTCGAGGTCATGGTCCGCGTCCTGATCGCGGGACTCGTCGCGATGGTGATCGCCGTCGCGATGGGGCCCCAGTTCATCGAGTGGCTGCGTCGCCAGAGCGTCGGCCAGCAGATCCGCGAAGAGGGGCCGAAGCACCACCGGGTGAAGCAGGGGACGCCGACGATGGGCGGGGTGCTGATCCTGTTCGCTGCGCTCCTGCCGTTCCTCGTCGTCTCGACGTACACGGTGCCGGGGCTGACGGTGCTGCTCGCGGCGCTCGCCTGCGGTTTGATCGGGTTCGCCGACGACTTCCTCAAGGTGCAGAAGCGCCGCTCGCTCGGGCTGAACGGGCGCTGGAAGATGCTCGGGCTGCTCGCGATCACCGCGGGCGTCGGGTGGGCGACGACACAGGTCGGCTACATGGACACGGAGATCTACTTCCCCGTCGTGGACGTGAACGTCGACCTCCACTGGCTCTACTTCCCGTTCCTGTTCCTGGTGATCGCGGGCACGGCGAACGGCGTCAACCTCACCGACGGGCTCGACGGCCTCGCAGCGGGGACGTCCGCGATCTCGCTGCTCACGTTCCTCGCGATCGCGACGATCGACTGGCTCCGCTCGGGGGAGGTCGGCAGCCGCAGCGACGAGTACCTCGACCTCGCGATCGTCGCCGCCGCGCTGATCGGTGGCGTGATCGGGTTCCTCTGGTTCAACGCCTTCCCGGCCGAGGTGTTCATGGGCGACACGGGCTCGATGGCGCTCGGGGGAGCGATCGCGACGCTCGCGATCATGACCGAGACCGAGGTCCTGCTCGTGCTGATCGGCGGCATCTACCTGATCGAGGCCCTCTCGGTGATGATCCAGGTCGCGAGCTTCAAGCGCACCGGCAAGCGCGTGTTCCTGATGGCGCCGATCCACCACCACTTCGAGATGAAGGCGTGGTCGGAGACGAAGATCATGGTGCGGTTCTGGATCGTGGGCGCGATCCTGTGCGCGCTCGGCTTCGTCCTCTACTACCGCTACTTCCTCCGCTTCAACCTCTGATGACCTCCCGCGGCTCGCGCGCGGGCGCACCGGTGCTCGTCGCGGTGCTCGTGATGGTCGTCTGGGGCGCGACGCCGATCATGACGCGTCTCGCGCTCGACGACCTCGAGCCCCTGGTGGTGGCGACCCTGCGCACGATCCTCGCCGGGCTGCTCGCGGTGCCGCTGATCGCGCACGCCCGCATGCGATTCCCGTCGACGGCACCCACGCGGAAGCTGATCGTGATCTCCGGCCTCGCAGGATTCGTCGTGTTCCCCGTCGTCTACACGATCGGTCAGGCGCGCACCTCGGGGCTCCACGGCGTGATGATCCTCGCCGCGCTGCCGATCTTCACCGGGCTGTACGCGAGCGTCGTGGCCCGGCGCCGGCCCGGCACGGCGTGGATCGCGGGCAGCGTCGTCGCCCTCGTCGGCGAGGCGGTGCTGATCGGCGGGCGCGCGGCGGGGGAGGGGAGCGGCGGCGACGCGACGCTCGCAGGCGACCTGATCGTGCTCGCTGCCGCGCTCGTCGTCTCGGCCGGGTACGTCGCGGGCGCGATGCTCCCGGCTCGCGGGGTGCCGAGCGCCGCGGCGACGTACTGGGGCGTCGTGCTCGGCGCCGTCGTGCTCGCGCCTCTGGCCACCGCCCTGCTCGCCACGGACGGGTGGCCCCAGGCGGATGCGACCGCGTGGGGCGCCGTGCTGTTCCTGGCGGTCGTGACGTCGATCCTGGGCTACATGGGGTGGTACTGGGCGCTCGATCGCGGCGGCATCCAGCGGATCGCGACGCTGCAGTTCCTGCAGCCGCTGTCCGGGTTCGCGCTCGCGGCGATCGTGCTCGGCGACAGCGTCACGCTGCCGATCGCGATCGGCAGCGCGCTGATCGTCGCCGGGATCGTCGTCGCGCAGCGCACGTAGGCTGAGGTCGTCCCGGCCGGACTTCCCGACGCGATCGCGAACCTGTCCACATGAGAGCTCTCGTCCTCGGCCTCGCGCGCTCCGGGCGCGCGGTGGTGCCGGTGCTCCGCGCCGAGGGGTGGGAGGTCCTGGCGCACGACGCGGCGGAGGACGCAGACGCGAGCGGCCTCGATGTGGAGGTGCGGCTCGGCGCCTGGGACGACGGCCTGCTCGTCGGCGTCGACCTCGTGGTGAAGAGCCCCGGAGTGCCGGAAGGCGCGGCCCCCGTCGACGCCGCCCGGCGCGCCGGGATCCAGGTCGTGTCGGAGGTGGAGGTCGCCGGACGGCTCCTGTCGAACCCGATCGTCGGCGTCACCGGGACGAACGGGAAGACGACGACGACCGCGCTGCTCGGGGCGATCGTCGCTGCGGGGGGCCTGCCCGTCGAGGTCGCCGGGAACATCGGCCGTCCGCTCGCCTCGCTCGTCGGCGCGGTCGATCCTGCTGCGTGGATAGTGTGCGAGCTCTCGTCCTTCCAGCTGGAGGGGATCGACGCGCTGCGCCCGCGCGTCGCGGTGCTGACGAACCTCGAGCCCGACCACCTCGACCGGCACGGCACCTTCGAGGCGTACGCGGCCGCCAAGCTGCGCATCTTCGAGA
Source organism: uncultured Gaiellales bacterium (assembly GCA_964623875.1). Lineage (GTDB taxonomy): Bacteria > Actinomycetota > Thermoleophilia > Gaiellales > Gaiellaceae > Gaiella. The sequence goes on along the minus strand of CAZUVW010000080.1, from coordinate 1,454 downwards.
ACCAGGGCCGCGACGACGTCGCGATCGTGCCACGTGGCCTCGGGGCCATCCCGGGCGCCGCACGGCGCGTCGAGTTCGCCGGCGACGACCCGCTGCCGGCGGAGCCGCTGATCCGCGGCGCGCACAACCGCGAGAACGCCGCCGCCGCGACCGCTGCCGCGCGCGCGATCGGCGTGCGCGACGAGGCGATCGCACGAGCGCTCGCGTCCTTCCCGGGGGTCGAGCACCGGATCGAGACGGTCGCCGAGCGCGACGGCGTCCTGTTCGTGAACGACTCGAAGGCGACGAACGCAGCGGCGGCGCTGCGCGCGCTCGCGTCGTTCCCGGGCCGGCGCAAGCACGTGATCCTCGGCGGGCGAGGGAAGGGGGAGTCGTACGCGGCGCTCGCGGCCGCGTTCGCCCCCGGCGACCGCGCCTACCTGATCGGCGAAGCAGCCCCCGAGCTCGCCTCTGCCCTCGCCGAAGCCGGCGTCCCGCACGAGCTCGGCGGCGATCTGGCCAGCGCCCTAGGTGCGGCTGCGCGAGCAGCCGCACCCGGAGACGTCGTCCTCCTCAGTCCCGCCTGCGCCTCGTTCGACCAGTTCCGGAGCTTCGAGCACCGGGGGGAGGAGTTCCGCCGCCTGGTGCAGAACCTCGCGGAGTGAATCGGACGCAGCTCGAGCAGCGCCTGCTCGTCCTCGTGACGCTCGGGCTGGTGGCGTTCGGGCTCGTGATGGTGTTCTCCGCGACGTCGGCCTCTGCCGCGCTCGGCGAGGGCGACCCGATGCGGTTCCTGGTCAAGCAGGGTCTCTATGCGCTCGCGGGGCTGACCGCGCTCGCGCTGCTCTCGCGCTTCGACTACCACCGACTCCGTCCGCTCGCGCCGATCCTGCTCGTCGGGGCGTTCGCCGCCTGCGTCGCCGTCCTGGTCGTCGGGCCGCCGATCAACGGTGCGCACCGCTGGTTCATCGTCGGACCGGTGAGCCTCCAGCCGTCGGAGCTCGCGAAGATCGCGGTCTGCGTGTGGACGTGCGCCGTGCTCGCCCGCCGCCCAGCGCCGCGCACGATGGGCGAGCTGATGAAGCCGATCGGGCTCGTCGTCGCCGCCTTCGGCGCGGTGATCGTGATCGAGCCCGACCTCGGCACGACGATCACGCTGTTCGTGATGGTGGCCGGGATCCTGCTCGTCTCCGGCATGCCGCTGCGCCTGTTCGCGCTGGCGGGCGGGCTCGCCCTCGGGCTCGGAGCCCTCGCGATCTGGATGGAGCCCTACCGCCGCGACCGGGTCTTCAGCTTCCTCGACCCCTGGCAGGACGCCGAGGGCTCCGGCTTCCAGACCGTGCAGGCGATCATCGGCATCGGCTCGGGCGGGATCACCGGCGAGGGCCTCGGCCAGGGCATCCAGAAGATCAACTTCCTGCCCGAGGCGCACACGGACATGATCTTCGCCGTCGTCGGCGAGGAGCTCGGGCTCG
>CAZUVW010000079.1:0-11947 GCA_964623875.1 uncultured Gaiellales bacterium | reverse complement strand
GCCGCCGACCTGTTGCACCGGCAAGGCGACAACGAGCGGGCCGCTACCGTCGCCGGTGCCGCCGTCGCGCTGGTCGGCGACCTCGGCGGATTCGCCGACGACCGCGCGATAGTCGACGCAGTCCTCGAGCAGGTCACCGAGGCGCTCGGCCAGGACACGGTCGACGCGCTGCTGACGACCGGCGCCGCGACCCCGCTCAGGGACGTGATCCGCGCGGCCACCCGGTCGCTCGACGCTCCGCCGGAGGCGTGACCCGCGCTCGCCTGCTTGTCGGGCTGCCGCGGGGGCTCTAGGCTCGGCGGGATGGAGTGGCGGCTGCTGGAGGGGATACCCGGCGAGGAGGTGCGGCGTCTCCTGTCGGTCGCCAGACGCCGCTCGTTCCGCAAGGGCGAGGTGGTGTTCCACCGTGGCGACCCGGCCGACTCGCTGCACCTGGTCTCGAAGGGCCGGTTCAAGGTGACGGTGATGACCCCGCTGGGGGAGCCGGCCACGATCGCGATCCGCGGCCCGGGCGACAGCTTCGGCGAGATGGCGATCGTCGGGGAGGGCGCGAAGCGCTCCGCCACGGTGGAAGCGCTGGAGGAGGCGGAGACGTTCTGTGTGGTGGAGAGCGAGTTCCGCCGCCTGCGCAAACAGCACCCCGGCGTCGACCAGCTGCTGATCGACTTCCTCGCCAACGAAGTCAGGATGCTGAACGAGCGGCTGCTGGAAGCGTTGTACGTGCCCGCCGACAAGCGCGTGGTGAGACGGCTGGCCGAGCTCGCACAGCTGTACGGCGGCGCAGACGGGGAGGCGGTGATCCCGCTGACCCAGGAAGAGCTGGCCGGCTTGGCGGGCACCAGCCGTGCAACGGTCAACCAGGTGCTGAACGCACTGCAGGACAAGCAGCTCGTCGTGCTCGGGCGTGGCAGGACGACAGTGCCCGACCCCGACCGGCTCACGGGTCGCACCCGGTGACCCGCCCTGGCCGCACGACGACGCCGACCAGGCGAGGGCCAGTCTCGTTCGCTGCCTCTGCAGTGTCCGCCCGCGGTGGGCGTCACCGGCGCTGACACCGATCGGCTGCGGTAGCCGAGCCTGGTCGGACGCCGCAACGCGGCCCTCGCCCGATGCTGGAGACGATCCGCGAGAAAGTGGTCGAGCGACCGCTGCGAGAAGTGTCGGGACGCTGACAGTCCGTCTGTCGTGGGGACGGACGACGGGTCGGCGGCTGACTCGTAGCGTGGTGGGCACACCGTCCTCGAGCCTTGAAGGAGGCAGAGATGACCCGCTCCCGCACCCACCACGTCGTGCTTCTCGTCCTCGGAGCCGCGCTGCTGCTGCCGGGATCCGCGCTCGCCCAGCTGCCGACGGAGAGCGGCGACGGCCCGTCGACCGTCGTGCCGGTTCGGGGCGAGCAAGCCTCCGACAAGGCTACCTACAGCGTCGCCACCGGCGTCGTCGGCGGTGCCGACACCGGCCGCGACAAGGCACAGCTGGCACCCGCCGGCGAAGGGGTCGTGGTGGCCGATTCGTCCGCCGAGAAGCCGCTCATCGCGGCGACCGACACGACCGGTGCTGCCGGCCATCCCGACAGCCGCCTCGAGCAGCGCGGGCCCAGCACCGGCACGCTGGTCGGAGTCTCCGGCGGGAACGCGTTCGCGTGGACGGACGCCGGGGTCGGGCTGGCCGGCGGACTCGCGATCGGTCTCGCTCTCGTCGCGCTGACGCTGCTCGTCACCCGCGCACCGCACCGGCGGATGGTCGCCTGAGCCGCTGCGAGCGCGCGCCGCAGCGACCGCCGAGGGCCGCCGGCAGGTGGCCCTCGGCTCGTTCCGTGGCGTCCTCCCGGTCGTCGCAGAGCCGTCGTGGCCTAGCGCGGGAGCGTCCTCGTCGAGCCGGTCGTCACCCCGCCGTCGACGAGCAGCGTCTGCCCGGTGACGTAGGCGCTGGCGTCCGAGGCGAGGAACACGACCGCCCCGGCCAGGTCGTCGGGTGCGCCGGTGCGTCGCAGCGGGATCCGCTCCCGGATCGTGGCGACCCACTCCTCGTCGCGGAAGAGCGCGTCGTTCTGCGCGGTGCGGAACCAGCCCGGGGCGAGGCAGTTGACCGTGATCCCGTGCGCCGCCCACTCGTCCGCGAGGCTCATCGTCAGCTGCCGGACGCCGCCGCGGCTCGCCGTGTACGGGGCGACGCCCGCGAACCCGAAGACGCTCGTCAGCGAGCCCACGTTGACGATCCGGCCCCAGCCGCGCTCGATCATCGACGGAGCGACGGCCTGGGCGACGAAGAACGCGCCGCGGAGGTTCGTGTCGACGATCGTGTCCCAGTCCTCCGGGGTGACCTCGAGCGCAGGCTTGCGGATGTTGCAGCCCGCGTTGTTCACGAGCACGTCGATGCGGCCGGCCTCGGCAAGGACGGTCGCGACCGCCGCGGTGATGGCGGCCGGGTCGCGGACGTCGAGCTCGACGGGCACGACCCGTCGGCCGAGCGCCTCGAGCTCGGCGCAGGTGTCGTCCAGCGCCGAGCGTGTGCGACTCGTGACGACGAGATCCGCGCCCGCCCGTGCGAGCGCGGCCGCCATCCCGCGGCCGAGCCCTCTGCTCGCACCGGTGACCAGCGCGACTCGGCCCGAGAGGTCGAACAGGTCCGCTCCCATCTCAGCCGCTCCCGCCCGACGGCGTCAGGATGACCTTCACCAGGCCCGACGTCCCGGCGTGCAGCCGGTCGAACCACCGTTGCCCCTCCGCCAGCGGGGCCGTCACGCTGATCAGCGGGTCGACGTACACGGCGCCGTCCGCGAGGAGCTCCACGGCCCGCCCCAGCTCACCTGCGGACGCGCACGACCCGACGAGGGTCAGCTCGCTCGTCACGACCGCCTGGAGCGGCAGCTCCGCGACCGGGGTGACGTTGCCGACGAGCACGACACGGCCACCGCGCCGGGCGCACGCGACTGCCGTGCGGATCGCCGCCGAGACGCCGACGGCCTCGACCACCGCGTCGGCCCCTTGGCCGCCCGTGAGATCGGCGATCGCGCGAGCCAGGTCGGGATCGTCGGCGCGAACGGTGGCGCTCGCGCCGAGCCTGCGCGCGAGCGCGAGCCGCTCGTCGTCGAGATCGAGCGCTACGACGCGCGCCGCGCCAGCGATGCGCAGCGCCTGGACGACGAGCAGCCCGATCGCGCCGGTGCCGACGACGGCGACGGTCGCACCGTCGACGTCTCCGGCGAGCCCGACCGCGTGCAGCGCGACCGCGAGCGGCTCCCCGAACGTCGCCCGCACGAACGCGAGGCCGTCGGGGAGAGCGACGAGCGCGCTGCCGGGCACGGCGACCAGCTCCGCGAAGGCCCCGTCGCGCCGGTAGCCGGCGAACGACGCGCCGAGCACCTCCCGCCGCTCGCAGAGGTTGGGACGGCCCGACCGGCACGCCGGGCACGAGCCGCACGAGAGCGTCGACTCGAAGGTGACGCGGTCGCCCACCGCCCATCGCCTCACGTCCCGCCCGACGTGGACGACGACGCCCGCTGCCTCGTGTCCCATCACCAGCGGCGGCGTCCGCCGTCCCGAGGTGCCGTCGAAGCCGTGCACGTCGCTGCCGCAGATCCCGCACGCCCGCACGGACACCAGCACCTCCCCGTCACCGGGAACGGGGTCGGGCACCTCGACGTACGCGAGGCGCATCGGGTCGTCGAGCAGCAGCGCCTTCACGGCCGCTACGCCGGCTCGGGCTGGACGGCGTGCGCCGTCAGCGCCTCGATCGGGACGACCTCGAGGGCCCGCTCGTGCGTCGCGCCAAGGACGACCGGCGGCGCGCAGCCGGCGCGGTGCGCCTCGAGCCACCGCGCGGCGCAGACGCACCAGCGGTCGCCCGGCTGGAGCCCGGGGAAGCCCCACTCGGGCCGTGGGGTGGAGAGGTCGTTCCCCGCTGCTCGGCTGAAGACGAGGAACTCCTCCGTCATCACGGCGCAGACGGTGTGGCTGCCGACGTCCTCCGGCCCGGTCGCGCAGCACCCGTCGCGGAAGAAGCCGGTCAGCGGAGTGGACGAGCAGGGCAGGAGCTCGCCGCCCACGACGTTCGCATCGGGATCGCGTGCCACGGTCGCCTCAGCCGCCCGCGAGCTTCACGCGCCGACCCTGCTGCGTCAGCCTGGCGGCGACGGTGTCGCGATGGTCGCCCTGGAGCTCGATCGCGCCCGACTTGACGGCCCCGCCCGAGGCGCAGCGGCGCTTCAGGTCGCTCGCGACCTCGTCCAGCTCGCCGGCGGGGATCCCGCGCACCACGGTGACCGTCTTGCCACCACGGCCGCCCTTCTCGCGGAACACGCGCACGACCCCGTCGTCGGGGAGCGCCGGCCGTGACGGAGCCTTCGCCTGTCCACGACGCCCGCGGGAGTCACGGCGGTGGTCGCCGCCGTCGGTCGAGTAGACGAGTCGGCTCTCTGCCACCCGACGATCGTACGTCCTGGCGGCAGGCAGGATGGGGGCGTGGCGCCACGAGCTTCGAGGTCGGCTCGCGCCCGGCAGGCGGCGATCCGGGCGCTGGGGCGCTCGCACGTGCTGCTCTACCGGGCGAGCCGAGGACGTCTGCTCGGCCGGCTCGCCGGGATGCCGGTCGTGCTGCTCACGACCACCGGGCGGCGCTCGGGCCGGCCGCGCACGGTGGCGCTGACCACCGTCCCACACGGCGACTGCCTGCTCCTCGTCGGCTCGTTCGGGGGCTCGGACGAGGCTCCCGCGTGGCTTCTCAACCTCCGCGCGCATCCGCGCGCGAGGGTTCGGTGGGGCGATGCGCGGTGGGAGGTGGTCGCGCGGGTCGCCTCCGCCGAGGAGCGCGAGCGGCTCTGGCCGGTCGTGGTCGCGACCCACGACGGCTACGCGCGCTACCAGACCCGCACGGCGCGTCGCATTCCCGTGGTGGTCCTCACGCCCGGGGAAACCGGCACGCCGGTGCGCGCTTCACCGGATGACGAGGCGCCGGCGAGGGCCCATGAGGGCGACCCGCCCGCGCGCTGACCCGCCCGTCCGGCGACGTCAGGGCAGCCAGGCGTCGGCCTGCTCGGCGAGCGCCCTCGCCGGCAGGCACACCCCGCCTCGCTCGTGCACGGACGCGATGAAGCGGTAGTAGAGGCGGTCCCAGCCGCGCGCCGTCGGGGCGTCGAACCGATCCGTGTGCCAGAGCACGGAGAAGCCCCCGCCGTGCGTCGCCGCCCAGTCCACGATCGCGTCGAGTCGCCGCTCCGACTCGGCCGCCGACAGCCCGAGGTAGCGCTCCTCCCCCAGCGTGCCGTCCATCACCGCGAGGGGGATCTCGACGAGGCGCGCAGGCGCGTCGGCCGCCCAGTCCCACGGCCTGAACGGATGGGCGATCCCGGCACGGAAGCCGGGAGCGTCCGCGAAGCCGAGCGAGGTGTCGTAGCGGAAGCCGAGCCCTGCGAGCGGGACGAGGTTCTCCTCGACGTCGACCCGGAGGTAGTGGTAGCGGTGCCCGTCGATCCGGCCGGCGAGCGCCTCGAGCACGCGCTTCTCCTCGGCGAGCAGCGAGAGGTCGGCGGCTGCGGTGTAGCTGCCGTGCAGCCCCACCTCGCCGCCCCCGTCGAGCAGCGTGCGCACGAGCTTGGGGCGGAGACGCTCGTAGGCCTCGGGCGCCGCGCCGTCCGCCGGGTGTCGATGGCCCGCCATCACGAAGAACGTCGACGAGACCCCGCACGCCGCCTCTGCGGCGAGCACCTGCTCGAAGCGCCAGTTCGGGTCGGTGCCGCGCAGCTTGTGCAGCGGCACGGCAGCGAGCGCCCGCGCCTCGCGCAGGGCGGCGCGGCCCTGACGTGCGAGCACGTGGCTCTTGAGCCGCGCGGCCGCCCCTCTCAGACCGATCCTCGTCCAGCGCCACGGCGTGTCGATGTCGTGCGTGAGGGCGACGGCGAACCGCGCGTCGCTCCAACGGGGCGGCTCGAGCCCGAGTCGCGACCGCAGGCGCTCCAGCGGCGGGTCGAGCGGGTCGAGGCACGAGGCGGACGCCGGGAAGCGGTCGTGACGGTCGCGGGTCGTGCCGCGCTCCTCGCGCCGGGAGAGGTGGAAGAACCCCTCGGCGACGTCGCACCCCTCGGGGCGGACGCCACGGTCGGCGTCCTCCCAGGCGGACGCGACGTACGGGAGGGCGTCGTCACCGAGACGCAGATCGCGTGCGCCGAGGGTGTCGAGCACCCACCGGGCCCGCCGCTCGACCTGGGCCGGGATCATGCCGCCCTCCGCACGATTCCCGCGAGCTGCGCCGCCTGGGGGCGCAGGTCGTCGCGGGCCAGGACGGCGTCGACGTACGGGAGCCGTGCCCGCGCCGGGCGCAGGCTGCCGACGAAGGTGATCGCCCAGCGCCGGCGGTCGTCGGGGTGCTGGCGCACCGCGGGCAGGCGCTCGCCGAGCAGGTCGTGGTAGGCGATCCGCGGCAGGTCGACGCCGCAGGCGGCGGCGAGCCCGTGCCACTGCCAGAGGCGTGGGTTCACCTCCATCAGCTTGTAGCTCCCGTCTCGCGGGTCGCGCTTGAACTCGACCTGGGAGAGGCCGTGGAAGCGGAGCGCCGCCAGCAGCGCGAGCCCCTGGTCGACGACGTCGTCCACCCACCGCGCCTCGCCGACCCTGCACGTGCCGACGCCCGGCGGGGTCTGGCGCAGCTTGCGCCCGCAGAACAGGCCGAGCGGCTCGCCGTCGCGGGCGACGTAGCTCCCCAGCGTGTACAGCTCGTCGTCCCCGCCCGGGATCCACTCCTGCACGATCGGGTCGTGGGGCCGCGCGCGGTCGAACGCCTCCTCCAGCTCCTCCGGCGTCTCACAGCGGAACGCCTGGCGCCCGAACGCCCGGCGGAAGCCGATCGGGTCGGACGGCTTCACGAGCACGGGGAAGCCGAGCTCGGCCGTCGGCGCGTCGGCCATGCGCGGGATCCCGACCCCGGCCGCCTGCGCCGTGGAGAGCTGGAACCGCTTCGACTGGATCCGCTCCAGCACGTCCCAGCCGGGAGCGGGCGTGAGGAGGTTCGGCCCCAGCGAGAGGGCGTTGCGCGCGACGGCGTTCAGGTAGGGATCGTGGGAGCAGAAGACGGGTGTCGGCGTCGCGAGCTCGTCGAGCAGCGAGCGCAGCGCCATCACGAAGCCGGCCTCGTCCGCGACCGGGTCCGGGCACGGATGCGGCTCGACGTAGCGCGAGTGGAACCCGAGCGCGCCGCGACGATGGTCGAGGCCGATCACCCGCAGTCCGCTGCGCCCGAGCGACCGAGCCGTCGCCAGGCCGTTCACCCAGCCGACGTCGCACACGACGGTTGCGGCCCTCGGCGCGTCGCTCACCCGCGGGATTCTACGAGAGCGTCCACCGCTCGCCCGCGCCCTGCGCGCGGCGCGGGCACGACGGGACGGGAGCTCGGGGCTCGACAGCGGGCAGCGGCTGCCGATACTGGGTGGTATGGAGACGCTTCCCACCTGGCTCAAGCTGGTCGCGGTGACGAGCCTGCTCGCCGAGGCGACCGCCGCCGCGCTGCTCCTGTGGCGCCCACGCCGGCCCGCCGCAGCCGTGCGCGTCCCGACGCCCCGGTAGCGGGGCACGCCACGCACGCCACGCACGGCGTTCGTCGGCCGTCGCCAGAATGCAGCCGTGCCCCCGCGCAGCCCCGCCGCCTCCACCACGCTGACGCGCGTCCTCGCCGCTTGCGGGCTGGCGGTGCTGCTCCTCGGCGCTGGCTATGCGGTCGTCACGGCGCTCGACGACGGCGACTCGACGGCGGTGGCGGAGCGGACGGCGACCGAGCCCGCCCCCACCGCCACCGCGCCGACCCCTCGCCCGCCGACGACCGCTCCCGTGCGGCTCACGGCCGCCGGGGTCCTCGATCCCGAGGGCGACGGGGTCGAGAACGACGACCAGGCGCCGCTCGCCGTCGACGGCGACGCGACGACAGCCTGGCCGACCGAGCGCTACGAGAGCTTCTTCAAGCAGGGGGTCGGTCTCGTGCTCGACGCGGGCGCGCAGCGTCGTCTGCAGCGGCTCGACGTCGTGACCGCGACCCCGGGCTACAGCGCCGAGATCCGCGTCGGGCCGACGGCCACCGGTCCGTTCACGACTGCCGGGGCCGAGCGCGAGGTCGGTCGCCTCACGCAGTTCGCGCTCGGCGGACGGCGCGCCCGGTACGTCGTCGTCTGGATCACCGACCTGCCCGACGGCTCCGCCGCGGAGGTGGCAGAGGCGCGGCTGCGGGTGCGGCGTCCCGGCTGAGCCCGCGATCGCCTCCGACGCTACGAGAGCAGCCGCAGCAGCGCCGGGGCGAGCACGATCTTCGCGATGATCGCGAGCGGCACGACGGTCGCGTAGCCGACGTTCACCTCGGTGTCGTCGGCGTGCTGCTCCGAGGCGTAGGCGAGGACGGCCGGCTGCGTCTGCATCCCGGAGACGATGCCCGCCAAGGCCGGCACCGGCAGGCGGAGCAGCAGCGCCCCCCCGAGCACGGTGACGAGCGAGGCCGTCGCGGCGACCGCGACCGAGGCCGCCACCACGCCGAGCGCCTCCCGGCTGAACGCCGTGTCCCCGAACGCATCGCCGGCGTTGACGCCGATCCCGGCGAGGAAGAGGACGGTGCCGAGCTGGCGCAGGGTCAGGTTGGCGGAGTGAGGCAGCTGCCAGACGACGGGCCCCGTGCGACCGACCGCGCCCAGCGCCAGACCGACGACCAGCGGCCCACCGGCGAAGCCGAGGCTGAACGACCCCCCTCCGGGCAGCGGCACGTCGAGCGCTCCCAGCAGCAGGCCGAGCGCGACGCCCACGCTGAACGAGAGGACGTCGAGCTCGCGCAGCGCGCGGTACGAGTCACCGAGGTGGGTCGCGATCTCCGCCATGCGCTCGGGCGGCGCGACGACCCGGACGCGGTCGCCGAGCTCGAGCACGAGATCCGGGGTCGCGACGAGGTCGACGTCGCCGCGCCGCACGCGCGTGACGGTGCCCCCGAACCGGTGGGGCAGCTCGAGTGCCGCGACCGTGCGTCCCGCGACCAGGCGGTTCGAGACGACCATGCGTCGGAAGTCCACCTCCGCGCGCTCGAGCTCCAGCCGCTCGCCGCTCTCGCTGCCGAGATGGGCCACCGCGGCGGCGACCGCCTCCGGAGGGCCGACGACCGACACGAGGTCGCCGGGCCGCGGCACGACCTCGTCGTGGGCGACCGACAGGTGCTCGCCTCGCTTCAGGCGCCCGAAGGCGACCGCCCAGCCCTCCCGATCGCGCACCTCGCCGAGCGAGCCCAGACCGGTCGCCTCCACCACGGCAGTCCGCACCACGATCTCGGCCGGCGGGGTGGACGGCTCGATCGCGGCGCGTCGCCGCACCAGCCAGAAGACGGCCAGCAGCGCGACCGTCACGCCGATCGGGTAGCCGAGCGAGTAGCCGACGAGCACGCGCCCCGACGCCGCGTCGAACGTCTCCTCGGGCTCGATCTCGCGGAGGGCCTCCAGGCTCGCGGCGAGCGCCGGGGTGTTGGTGAGGCCGCCGGCGAACGCGCCGGCCGTCTCCTCGGCGCCGAGCCCGACCGCGAGCCCGACCGCGACGATCGTCCCCGCCGCTGCGCAGAGCGCGCCCAGCACGAGGCCGTTCGCGCCCGCGCCGCGGCGGCGGAGCGCCGCGACGAAGCCGGGTCCCGCGGCCAGCCCGACCGTGTAGACGAACAGGACGAGGCCGAGCGTCCAGAGGGCCCGTGGGACCTTCAGCTGGGGATCCGCCATCCCGAAGGCGAGCCCGACGAAGAGCACGGCGGCCACGCCGAAGCCGAAGCCGCCGACGCGAACGCGGCCGACGAGGTACCCGATCGCGGCGACGACGAAGACGAGCAGCAGCGGGTCGTCGCGGAGGAGGCTCACCGCGGCGTCCGTCCGCTCAGCGTCCGCTCTCGCGCGGCATCCACCGGAACCGGCGCCACGCCACGAGGTAGCCGGCGAGCCCCCAGGCTGCGACGATCGCGATCGCGGCCGGGTCGTCGCGCATCGAGCCGTCCTCCAGGTACACGAGCTCGAGCAGCCGGTTGAGGTACGTGAGCGGGAGCACGTCGGCGATCGTCTGGAGCACCTGCGGGTAGTCGCGCGTCGGCCCGAACGAGCCGGAGAGGAACGCCATCGGCAGGATCACGAGGTTGACGACCGCCGAGGCGCCCTCCGCCGAGCGGATCAGCGAGGCGGCGCCGAAGCCGAGTCCGGCGAAGGCGATGCCGCCGAACAGCACCACGAGCCCGAGCTGGCCCCAGCGCTCCGGCCCGTCGGCGCCGTACAGGCTCATCCCGATCCCGAGCGTCAGCAGCATCTGGAGGACGAACACGATCAGCACCGACGCCACCACTGCGAGCAGGTAGACGCGCGTGTCGAGCGGGGTCGCCCGGAGCCGCTTGAGCACCCCGTTCTCGCGCCTGATCACCTGCGTGATCGCGAGCCCGCCGAACGTCGTGTTGGCGCAGCCGTAGCCGATCAGGCCGGCGAGCAGGACGTCGGAGAGCGGCTGGCCGTCCACCTCGCCGTCGTAGACCGCGCCGAGCAGCAGGTACAGCATCGGCGGGAACACGAACACGAAGATCGCCGCCTCGCGGTTGCGCCAGAAGAGCCGCTGCTCGGCGCGGAGCTGGTGAGCGAGGTGCGTCACTGCTCGGCCGCCGCCTCGTCGTCGGCCGCCCCGACGAGATCGAGGTACACGTCCTCGAGCGTCGGCCGCCGCACCTCGAGGCCCTCCAGCTCCCGACCCGCCGCGAGCGCGCGGCCGGTCGCCTCGTGCAGCACGCGCGTCGGCTCGCCCGTGCGGACGACCACCTCGCGGCCGTCCTCGATCCAGCGCACCTCGGCTTCGAGGGCGCCGTGCACGAGCTCGGACGGGGCGCCCTCGGCGACGATCACCCCGTCGCGGAGCACCGCCACCCGGTCGGCGAGCTGCTGCGCTTCGTCGAGGTAGTGCGTCGTGAGGAAGATGGTCTTGCCGAGCGCGCGCAGCGACCGGATCATCTCCCACGCCGATCGGCGCGCTGCCGGGTCGAAGCCGGTCGTCGGCTCGTCGAGGAACACGAGCTCGGGATCGCCGACGAGCGCGACCCCGAGGTCGAGCCGGCGCTTCTGGCCGCCGGACAGCGTCTTCACCCGGGTGTCCGCCTTCTCCGCCAGCCCCACCAGGTCGATCACCTCGTCCACGTCGCGCGGCTGGGCGTAGTAGCCGGCGAACAGCCGGTGCGTCTCCCGCACCGTCAGCACGGGCGGGAGCTCGGACTGCTGCAGCACCACCCCGATTCGCTCGCGCAGGCCGCGATCGGCGTGGGCCGGGTCGAAGCCGAGCACGTCCACCTCGCCCCCGTCGCGGTCGCGGTAGCCCTCGAGGATCTCGACGGTGGTCGTCTTGCCGGCCCCGTTCGGGCCGAGCAGCCCGAACACCTCGCCGCGCGCGATCGTGAGGTCGATGCCGGCGACCGCCTGGAGGGAGCCGTAGGCCTTGCGCAGACCTCGCACCCGGATCGCGTCGCTCACGCCGACGCGTCCTCGCCCTCGATCTCGAGGTCGACGACCGCGGTGCCGCCGGCCGGGAACCCCGGGTCGTGCCCGGTGAGCGCGAGGGCGATCTCCGAGCAGTCGGGCTGGTGGCCGACCACGGCAACGGGGCCCGTGAGGCCGACGAGGGCCCGCGCGAGCGCTGCCGCGGTCGCCCCGGGGGCGAGACGCCTGTCGATCAGCACCGCGACCTCGAGCTCGCGCCCGACCAGCTCGGCCGTCTGCCGCGCGCGGAGCAGCGGGCTGGTGAGGACGACGACCGGCGGGTCGTCCGCGTCGCGCAGCAGCCCGGCGAGCGCGTGCGCCTGCTCGACGCCGGCGGGCGTGAGCGTGCGGAGCGCATCGGGCTCCCCGGGAGCCGACGCCGCATGGCGGCACAGATGGACGCGCATCGCGGGCGAGCATAGTCGCGGCGGGCCGCCCGCCCGCCGGGGT
>CAZUVW010000078.1:613-12148 GCA_964623875.1 uncultured Gaiellales bacterium | reverse complement strand
CCCTACGGCGAGTGGGGCTCGCGCAAGTACCTGCTCGCGAGTCTCGACCAGAGCCTGCGGCGCCTCGGGATCGACTACGTCGACGTCTTCTACTCGCACCGCTTCGACCCCGACACGCCGCTGGAGGAAACGATGGGCGCCCTCGACGCAGCAGTGCGCCAGGGCAAGGCGCTCTACGCCGGCATCTCCTCCTACGACGCCGAGCAGACCCGCCGGGCGTCCGCGATCCTGCGCGAGCTCGGGACACCGCTCCTGATCCACCAGCCGAGCTACTCGATGCTCGACCGCTGGATCGAGCCCGACCTGCTCGACGCGGTCGGGGAGCTCGGGATCGGCTGCATCGTCTTCTCGCCGCTCGCCCAGGGGCTGCTGACCGACCGCTACCTCGACGGGATCCCGGAGGGCTCGCGCGCGTCGTTCAGCCGGTACTTCCCCCATGATCGGCTCACCGACGACCTCCGCGATCGGCTGCGCACGCTGAACGCGATCGCGGCTGGACGCGGCCAGTCGCTCGCGCAGCTGGCGCTCGCCTGGACGCTGCGCGACCCGCGCGTGACGTCGACGCTCGTCGGCGCCTCGAGCGTCGGGCAGCTCGAGGCGAACGTGGCCGCTCTCGACCGGCTCGGGCTCGCAAGCGACGAGCTCGCCGCGATCGACGCGACGCTCGCCGGCCTCTGACGCCGGGGGCCACGAGACCCCGGGGGTGCGCGGGCAGCTCGTGGCTCGGAGCCACGAGCGGTGCCGGCTACGACGCGCGCCGGCCGAGGTCGATCGCGACGCCAGGTGCACCGCACGGGCGCGGGCGGGCGGGGCGAGCAGCGACTCCCGGGCGTGGGACGCTCTACGGCCTCGCCTCGAGGATCTCCGCCGCAACCCGCTGCCCGCTGCGCAGCGCGCCCTCCATCAGCGCGGCGAACGCGCCGGCCGTGTGCTCGCCGCAGACGTGGAACGGCCCGATCGGCCTCCAGGCCTGCTCGTCGGGAGCGGCGCACGAGTAGGCGGCGCCGACCCACGGGTCGTCGTCCCACGTCGAGAGCACCGCGCCCTCGGGAACGAGCTCGAGATCCGGCCGGAGGCGGGTGACGGACTCGACCCAGGCGGCAGGCCCCTCGTCCACCCGCAGGGCAGCGAGGGCGGGCGCCGATCCCGCGAAGGCGTGGACGACCGGCTGGACGCCCGCGCCCGCCTCTGCGGTCCACGTCCAGTAGCGCTCCGGAACCGACAGCACCGCGCTCGGCAGGGGCGTCGAGCGCAGCGGGACGAACAGCTTCGCCGCGTTGCCGTAGGAGACTGCGGAGCACGCCTCGGCGAGCGGGGCGGGCAGCGCCGGCTCGAAGACGATCCGACCGATCACGCTCGCCGGCACGGCGAGCACCACGCGGTCGGCCTCGGTCTCCCTGCCACCCGCGCTCACGCGGGCGCCGGCCTCGTCCCATGCGACCCGCTCGACCGCAGCGCCGAGCCTCACCGCGGAGCCGAGCCCCTCGGCCAGCTGCAGCGCGATCCGCTGGTTCCCGCCGAGCACGGTCGGGCACGGCTCCCGGGAGATCGCGGCGAGGTGGGCGAGCGCCGAGGCGGGGAATCGGTCGGCGGTCGCCGCACACGACACCTCGGCCCGCGCGCGGATCGTCTCACCCGCGGCGGGGTGCAGGTCGAGCGCCGCCAGGAAGCTCGCGGCGTCGATGCCGGCGCCGTGGTCGGCGCGGGACTCGAGCGCCGACCGCACCACCTCGACCCCGAGGCCAAGCTGCGCCGGATCGACCTCGGCACCGCGCGGCTCCCGGTCGCCGTAGAACATGCCCTTGTCGACCAGCTCGAGCCCGAGGCGCGCACACGTGGCACGCACCACGTCGTGCCCTGGCAGGACGAACTCGGCGCCCAGCTCGACGATCGAGCCGTTCGGCAGCCGTGTCGACCACACCCGACCGCCCACCCGATCACGGGCCTCGAGGACGACGACGTCGTGCCCGGAGGAGGCGAGCTCGTCGGCGGCGGCGAGCCCCGCAAGACCGGCCCCGACGACCACGACACGCATGAACGGACGCTACACCGGCGGCGCTGCAGGGGCCCGCTCCCCCGAGGGAGGGCGGACCCCGATGCCCGTCAGTCCTGCTCGTGATCCCGTTCGCAGAAGTCGGGGCACGCGCACTCGAGCGTCTCCGCCCGCGTCGGCCCTGTCACCCAGCGACGGGCCGGCTGGAGCTCGGATCGGCGAGCGGGGCGAACCGGGGTCGAGCCCTGCGCGGCGAGGGGGCGTGTCGGGATTGCGGTGATCGTATTCGTCAAAGGCATATTCTGGATCCTAGATAGACCTCAAGAGCCTGTCAAGGTGCTAATTGAGGTCGTTTCGGATCCCATTGTCAAGATATCGGATCCGACATGCGGTGAGGAAGGCGTCCACACGACGCCGAGCACCACGCCCCCGCCCCCCGGCCGGCGGCCGAGTTCGGGTCGGCCCGGGGCCCTGGCCAGGCCCTCAAGAGCCCCAGCGCTCGACGATCGCGCGGGCCTCGGCGGTGAAGGCCTCCTCGTGGAAGGCACGGTACGACGCCCAGGTCGTGAGGGTCCGAGGGTCGGCGACCCGATCGACGAACAGGATCCCGTCGAGGTGGTCCTGCTCGTGCTGGAAGGTCCCGGCGGACAGCCCGCGGATCACCTCGATGCTCCGCTCCCCCGAGGTCGTCGTGTAGGAGACCTGGACCTCCGCACGGCGACGGAGCCGCCCGCGGAGGTCGGGGATCGACAGGCAGCCCTCGACGACCTCGAACTCCGCGTCGGAGAGCGGGCGCACCTCCGGGTTGAGGAGCACGCGGAGAGGCATGTTCGGCTTGTACGGGTAGCGTGGGTTGTCGCGCACCTCGACGACGAAGACGCGCAGCGGCACGCCGATCTGCGGCGCGGCCAGACCGGCCCCTCCGGCCGCGCGCATGGTCTCGACCAGGTCGTCGACGAGCTCCCGGATCGTCGACGACGCGATCTCGTCCTCCGGGACGGCCAGCGCCTGCTGCCGGAGGACCGGGTGCCCGATCGTCACGATCTCACGGACGGCCACGGGACGATCCTAGAGCGGGCGACGGCCTCCCGACCCGCGGAGGACGCACGGGATCGGCGATGGGATAGCCTGCCACTCGTGACCGCCGCCCCGTCCGTGCTCGCGCTCAGCGCCGCCCAGTGGATCCTGCTGATCGGCTTCATCGTCCCCGTGCTCATCCTTTGGGGCTACGCGATCGCGAGCCTGATCCGGCGCCCAGATCTCACCCTGGTGGCGAAGTTCCTGTGGCTCGTCGGGATCCTGCTGCTGCCGATCCTCGGCTCGACCGTCTACTTCATGCTGCGCCCGGCCCCGCAGGAGCAGCAGCGCCGCGCGCAGGCGCGCCAGCGCTGACGGCCACGGGCGCTCCTCCCGCGACAGCGCTGCCTCCCTCCGCAGGCGTCGGCGCCTGGCAGCGCCCTCGCTGGCAGGGAGGGCTGGCAGGAGACGCTGGCAGGACGTGCTGTCCCGCAGGGGAGACAGGAATCGTGCCGAGAGCGTGTCGATCGCTCCACAGGGGCGCGCTGACAGGCCGCGCCAGGATCTAGCGCCGGAGCGCGATCCAGGCGTTGAGCGTCGCGGCGAACGCGACCCAGACGACGTACGGCGCGAGCAGCCAGGCCGCGAGCTCGGACACGCGGTGGAACAGCACGGCCGTGACGACGATCGCCGCGAGGAGGACGAGGATCTCGACCAGACCCCAGCCCGGCCTGCGCCAGCCGAAGAAGACCCACGACCACCCGACGTTGAGCCCGAGCTGGACGGCGTACGCCGCGAGCGCGACCTGCACGTCCGACCGCTCCAGCCCCTCGCGCACGACGAGCCAGGCCGCGACGGCCATCAGCGCGTAGAGCGCCGTCCACGCAGGGCCGAAGACCCAGCTCGGCGGGTTCCACGGCGGACGGTCGAGGGTCTCGTACCACGAGCCCTGACCAACCGAGCGTGCCGTCGCGATCCCGCCGAGCGCCGCGGCGACGGCGACGAGGGCCAGCGAGCCGACGAGCAGCCCCGCCGAGGCGAGGCGGCCGACCGCCGCGAGATCGACGCCCTCGCTCAGTGGATGTACGGCGCGAGCGCGTCGCGGGCGATGAGGAACCCTCGCTCGACGAGCTCCGGCGTCGCCTCGAACGCGCGGTCCTCGTGCTCGATCGAGACGACGTAGTCGTAGCCGACCCGGTAGAGCTGCCCGATGAAGCGGCCCCAGTCCACCTCGCCGAGCCCCGGCAGTCGCGGGATCTGCCAGCCCATCCCGAGCGAGCCCGTGCCGTGGCGGGAGAGACCCTCGCGGTCGATCTCCATGTCCTTCGCGTGGACGTGCACGATCCGCGAGGCGTAGTCGCGCACGACCCGCTCGTGGTCGATCATCAGCCAGACGAGGTGCGAGGGGTCGAGGTTCAGGCCGAACCGCTCGGACGGCACGACCGAGAACATCTCGTCCCAGATCGCAGGCGTGGAGGCGAGGTTCGTGCCACCCGGCCACTCGTCCCAGCTGAAGATCATCGGGCAGTTCTCGATCGCGACGGTGACGCCCTTCGACTCGGCGTACGCGACGAGGCCCGGCCAGACCTTGCGGAACTCCTTGAGGTTCTCGGGCACGGTCTTGCGGGGGTCCTTGCCGACGAACGTGCCGACGATCGGCACCTCCAGCGTCGCCGCGGCGTCGATCACCTTCTTCAGGTGGGCGTTCGCCGCCCGCCGCTGCGCCGGATCCGGGTGCAGGTTGTTCGGGTAGTAGGCCAGGGACGAGATCTCGACGCCGGTGCGGTCGAGGGTCTCGCGGATCGCACCGGCGTCGAAGGACGTGACGTCGATGTGCGAGACCCCGGCGTAGCGGCGCTGTCTCCCGGCCACCCTCGGCCAGCACGCGACCTCGATCATCCCGAACGCGTTGCCGGCGGCCCACTCTGCCACCCGATCGAACGACATCCGCGGCAGCGCCGCGGTCATGATCCCCAGCTTCACGTCGTCACCTCCACGCTCGTCACCTGGACCCATCGTCGCTCTCGATTCGAGCGGGCGATCGCATCGCCCAGGACGTTCGCACGATGGCCGTCCGCGAAGGTCGGGAAGTCCGCCTCGACGGGCATGGTGCCCGTCGCGACGGCTGCGTACACCGACCGGTACAGCTCGCGAAACGTCTCGACCCAGCCCTCGGCGTGACCCGCGGGAAGCGACGTGCGCGCGGCCGCATCGGCGTGCATGAGCGCCGCGCTCCGCTGGAGCAGCCCGTTGGCGCCGTCGCGGCTGCCGAGCCAGAGCTCCTCGTGACGCTCTGCGTCCCACGCGAGCGCTGCCTGGGAGCCGTCCACCTCGAAGTGGAGGTGGTTGCGCCGGCCCGCGCTGACCTGGGAGACCTTGAACGCACCGCGCGCGCCACCGTCGAAGCGGACGAGCACGTGCCCGAGATCCTCCGTGCTCATGGGCGCGTCGACGCGCTCGACGTCGTCGGCGCTCGAGAAGGTCTGCACCTCGCCGACGGGGCGCCGCCGGACGGGGATCGTCGTCGCCAGGTCGGCGCACACCTCGACGATGCGCTGCCCGCTGACGAACTGCGCCATGTCCATCCAGTGCGAGCCGATGTCGCCGATCGCGCGCAGCTCACCGCCCTTGTCGGGCTCGAGCCGCCAGTTCCAGTCGGTCGGGTACAGCAGCCAGTCCTGCAGGTAGCCGCCGTGGACGTTCCACACGTCGCCGAGCTCGCCCGCTCGGACGCGCGCGCGCGCCTCGTGGACGAGCGGGAAGAACCGCAGGTTGAAGTTAGTGCAGTGGACGAGGCCGGACGCGCGTGCGAGGTCGAGCAGCTCCGCCGACTCGGCCGAGGTCGTCGCGAGCGGCTTCTCGCAGACGACGTGCTTGCCCGCCGCGAGCACCTGCTTCACCTGCGGATGGTGGAGGTGGTTCGGGGTCGTGAGGTGCACGACGTCGACGGACGGGTCGGCCAGGAGCGCGTCGAGGCTGTCGACCACGGGAGCGAGCCCGCTCGACGCCGCCCGCGCCGGGCTGGACCCCACGACGCCGACGACGTCGACGCCCAGCGCCCGCAGGGCCTGCACGTGGACGGCGCCGACGAAGCCCGTCCCGACGACGCCGGCCCGCAGCTCGCTCAGCGGTCGCATGGCGGGATCATGGCGGTTCGCACGGGTCGGCGCGTCAGTCGAGCGCGTGCCCGACCGTGCCGTTGAGCGTGAGCCCGCCGTCGACCAGGAGCTCGTGCCCGGTCACGTACCGCGCCGCGTCCGAGACGAGGAACACGGCCGCGTCGGCGATCTCCTCCGGCACCGCGATCCGACCGAGAGCGATCCGGCTCTCGTAGGCGACGCGGACGGCAGGCGTGTAGGCCCTCGCGTTGAGCGGGGTGTCCGTCGCGCCCGGCGCGATCGCGTTGACCGTGATCCCCGCCGGCGCGAGCTCGAGCGCGAGCGTGCGCGTCAGCCCCACGACCGCGCCCTTCGCCGCGATGTACGCGCTGAGGTTCGCGAGCGGCTGGACGTCGGCGGCGGAGCTCACGTTGAGGATCCGCCCTCCCGTTCCCTGCTCGACCATCCGCCTTGCCGCCGCGCGGCAGCCGTGGACGTAGCCGTGGAGGTTCGGGCCGAGCAGCTCGTGCCAGTCCTCGTCGCTCGTCTCGAGGAAAGGCCGCACGAGCCCGCGGGCGGCGTTGTTGATCCAGATGTCGATCCCGCCGAACCGCTCCACGGTCTCGTCCGCCAGACGCTCGACGTCGGCGACCCGCGACGTGTCCCCGACGAGCATGAGCGCCTCCCTCCCGAGCGCACGGATCTCCTGCGCGGTCCCGGCGCCGTCGTCGAGCGCGATCCCGGCGACGTCCGCCCCCGCGTTCGCGAGCGCGACCGCGATCGCGCGACCGATTCCGGTCGAGGATCCGGTGACGACCGCGCGGCGGCCGCTCAGGTCGAACGGGGACGGCCGCTCCACGACGGCCACGCTACGCGATCCCGCCCCGACGCGGCAAGCGGCGTAGGCTTGCCGCGTGCGCCTGGGAGTGGCCGCAGCGATCGTCGACGGGGGCCTCGTGCGCGGGGACGTCGACGTGCACGACGGCGTCGTCGACGCCGTCGGGCTCGCGCGGGGTGGGCGCGGCCTGGCGATCCCGGGGATGGAGGACCTGCAGGTCAACGGCTACGCGGGCGTCGACGTCCTGCGCGCGGAGCCGGGTGAGCTGGTCGAGCTCGGGCGCGCGCTCGCCCGGGACGGCGTGCTCGCCTACCAGCCGACCCTGATCAGCGCCGCGCCGGAGACCCTCCGAGAGGCCCTCGCGGCGATCGGGCAGGCCGCCGCGCTCGGCGGGCCGACCACGATCATCGGGGCGCACCTCGAGGGGCCGTTCCTCTCCCCCGTCCGTGCCGGTGCCCACCCGCCGCAGTGGCTGCGCGGGCCGGACGTCGACCTGCTGGCCTCGTTCCTCGTGAGCGGCTGCGCCGTCACGACCCTGACGGTCGCCCCCGAGCTCGACGGCGCGGACGAGGTGATCGACGCAGCGGTGTCCAAGGGCCTCCTCGTGTCGATCGGTCACAGCGACGCGACGTCGGTGCAGGCCTCGGCGGCCTTCGACCTCGGCGCCCGAGCGGTGACGCACCTGTTCAACGCGATGCGCCCCTTCGGGCACCGCGATCCTGGGACGGTGGGAGCGGCGCTCGCGCGCGAGGACGTCATCGTGACGCTCGTCGCCGACGGCGTGCACGTCGCGCCCGAGGCGCTGCTGACCGCGTGGCGTGCGGCCCGCGGTCGGCTCGCCCTCGTCAGCGATGCGATCGCAGCGGCCGGGCTCGGCGACGGCGCCTACGCGATCGGCGACGTGGAGGTGGAGGTCGTGGACGGCGTGTCGCGCACGGCGGACGGCACGCTCGCCGGCGCGGTGCGACCGCTCGCCTGGAGCCTGCGCACGCTCGTCGAGCTCGGCGTGCCGATCGTCGAGGCCGTGGCGGCGGTGACCACCACGCCGGCCGATCTCGTCCGCCGTCCCGATCTCGGGCGGCTGCGCGTCGGCGCTCCGGCCGACCTCGTCGTGCTCGACGACGCGTTCGCCCTCGACCGGGTGCTCGTCGGCGGCACCGAGCTCGAGCCCGTCCCGTAGGGCCGGGTGGGACGAGCCCCGCCCTATGCGACGCCGACCGCGACCTCGCCTTCGGCCACGGCGTGGACGTCGCGGCGCCGCAGCATCGTGAGGAGCAGCACGGCCGCGGTTCCGAGCAGGATCGCGCTGGCCAGGTACGCGACGTGGAAGCCGTCGACGAGCGCGCTCGCCTGCTCGGCGGGCGACGGCTCCCGTCCGAGCGCCGTCAGCGTGTCCGTCGTCCGGCTCGTCGCGAGGGTCGAGAGGATCGCGAGCCCGAGCGCGCCGCCGATCTGCTGCGAGGTGTTGAACAGCCCGGAGGCGAGACCCGCGTCCTCGGCCGGCAGGCCGCTCGTCGCGATCAGCGTCACCGGCACGAACACGAGCCCCATCCCGATGGAGGTCAGCATGATCCCGGGGAGCAGGTCTGCGACGTAGCTCCCGTCCGGCGTCAGCCGCAGGAAGAGCAGCATCCCCACGACCGCCATCGCGAGGCCGAGCACCGGCGTCTCCCGCGCGCCGAGCGCCGGGATCAGCTTCTGCGAGATGCCCGAGCCGATGATGATCCCGGCGGTGAACGGGAGGAAGGCCACCCCGGCCTCGAGCGCCGAGTAGCCGAGCACGCGCTGGACGTACAGCGTGTTGAAGAAGAACATCGCGAACAGACCGGAGGCGACGAGCAGCATCGCGACGTTCGCCGCGCGCAGCGTGCGCACCCGGAAGATGTCCAGCCGGACGAGCGGCGCCTTGGCGCGGAGCTCGATCAGCACGAACGCGGTCAGCAGCACGGCGGAGAGCGCGAGGAAGCCGAGCACCTCGCCCGAGTCCCAGCCGAGCTCCGCGGAGCGGACGATCCCGTAGACGAGCGCCACCAGGCCGCCTGTGACCGTGATCGCGCCCAGCACGTCGAAGCTGCGGTGCGCGTGCTCGTCGACCGACTCGGGCACGAGCACGAACGAGAGCGCGAACGCCACGATCCCGACGGGGACGTTGACGAAGAAGATCCACTCCCACGAGAGGGCGTCGACGAGGACGCCGCCGAGCACCAGGCCGATCGCGCCGCCGCCGACGGCGATCGCGGCCCACACGCCGAGCGCCTTGGTGCGCTGCGCGCCCTCGGCGAAGGTGGTCGTCACGATCGAGAGGGCGGCCGGCGAGACGAGCGCGGCGCCGAGGCCCTGCAGGCCGCGCGCGACGATCAGCCACGTGTCGCTCGGCGCGAGCCCGCAGAGGAGCGAGGCGACGGTGAACAGGACGACGCCGGCGAGGAACACCCGCTTGCGACCGATCAGGTCGCCCGCGCGGCCCCCGAGCAGCAGGAAGCCGCCGAAGACGAGCGTGTACGCGTTGACGATCCACTGGAGATCGGCGTCGCTCATGTTCAGGTCGCTCTGGATGGAGGGCAGGGCGACGTTCGTGATCGTGGCGTCCAGGACGACCATGAACTGCGCGAGGCAGACGAGGACGAGGACGACCCAGGGGTTCGTTTCGCGTTGGCTCATGCGGGCGACGCTACCAATCGCGTGTCGGAGCACGCGTACGGCTAGCCGCACCCCGGGTGCGGTTCGCCCGGCCAGCGGCCGGCCGAACCGCACCTAGAAGCGCTAGGCGATCTCGTGGTTCGCCAGCATCACGCGATCCGGGTCGAACGTCGCCCGGACCTCGCCGAGCCGCTCGGCGACGCCGTCGGGGAAGAGGGTGCGCGCGTCGCGCGGCCGCTCGGCGAAGTTGAGGTAGGCGGTTCCGCTGTCCCAGGGCTGGGTCACGGTCGCGACCTGGTCGATCCGCCCGACGATCGCCTCCCGGGTCACCGGGCCCATCGGCGAGCCGACCGCGTAGAGCGCGTACGGGGCGGCGATGTGCGACAGGGCGCCGCCGGTCGAGTCGGGGCGGCCGACCGCTCCCCCGAGGTGGCGGAGCTCGACCGAGAGGAGCGGCGAGGTGCCGTCCATCGCGGCGGCCGCCACGATCGCCGCCACGGCCTCGTCGTCGACGTCGGCGAGCAGCCGGCCGTCGCCCACCCCGGGAACCGGGTGCGGCGGGTCCTGGTGCAGCTCGGTGAGCGCGATCGCCGGGCACATCGAGAACGTGTCCAGCTCCGGCTCGAGCGCCCGCAGGGGAGCGAGCAGCTCCCGCCCGCTCTCCTCGTCGCCGAGGTACGCAGCCTCGACCACGACGAGCTGGCGTCCGCGCAGGAGGTCGGGCATCTCGGGGATCGGGGGGATCTGGAGCAGCCGGCCGACCGACGTGACCTCGTCCGGAGCCGTCTTCGTCCACGCCGCCCAGGCCCCGAGCACCTCGGCGGCCCGTTCGATCGGCCAGACGAGCCAGCCGGCGTAGGCCTCGTCGATCGGCAGGAGCGAGATCTCGAGCGCCGTCACCACGCCGAAGCTGCCGCCGCCGCCGCGCAGCGCCCAGAAGAGGTCGCTGTTCGTCTCCGCGTCGGCGCGGACGAGCTCGCCGCCCGACGTCACGACCTCGGCCGCGAGCACGCTCGAGGACGCGAGCCCGTGCTTGCGCGCGTACCAGCCGATGCCGCCGCCGAGCGCGTAGCCGACCACGCCGACGTCGGGAGCGGAGCCGTGCAGCGCGGTGAGGCCGTGCGGGACGGCGGCCTGCACGACGTCCGCCCAGATCGTCCCCGCCTGCACGCGGGCGACCTGTCGCTCGACGTCGATCTCGACCCCGGTCAGGTGCTTCGTGTTCACGAGGACGGCGCCGTCGAGCGCGGCACGGGCCGACGCGCCGTGACCCGTCCCCTGCACCGCGATGCGCAGCCCGAGCAGCCGCGCGTGCTCGACCACGGCGACGACGTCGGCGACCGACCGGGGCAGCGCGACGAGCGCGGGGCGCTGGTCGACGGCGAGGTTCCACGCCTGTCGCGCGTCGTCCCAACGGGGGTCGTTTGGGAAGACGACGACGTCGGGCGAGGCCGTGAGCTGGCCGGCGGCGACGGTGCTGTTCTCGACGAGCTGCGACATGGCGGGTCTCCTCGGATCTCTCGGGTCGTTCCGGACGGTCGGAGCCTCGCAGGTCGCACGAGCCGCGACCGTGCGGGTATCCGCACTCCAGGCGACGGAGAACCGGCCGCCGAGCGCTCACGGAGAGCTTCTCAGCGGTCGATATCTCTCCGGATGGACACCGTCTCCCTGGACCGGGTCGTCGACCTGCTCGAGCGCGTGCTCGACGGCGCCGTCGTGGTCGACCCAGACGGGCGCATCACCTACGCGAACCCCGACACGCAGCGGATCTTCGCCCGCGATCGCGCCGATCTGGTCGGCGCGAGCCTCGCAGGGCTGCTCGACTCGCTCCCCGACGACTGGCGGACGCGGAGCACGGTCACGACCGAGGCGAGGCGCCCGGACGGCTCGTCGATCCCCGTGCGCGTGTCCGTGACCCGCTCGAGCGCGGGCTGCTTGTCCGGCCCGAT
>CAZUVW010000078.1:0-603 GCA_964623875.1 uncultured Gaiellales bacterium | reverse complement strand
CGCGTGTCCGTGACCCCGTTCGGCAGCTCGACCGCGGCGACGCTCCAGGATCGCGCGGTGTCGGGGCCGGCGCCGGAGATGCCTCAGCCTGCGGACGACCCGGACGCGATGCTGTGGGCGATCGCGGCGGCAGTGGATGCCTTCCTCTTCGCCGGCGAGATGAGCGACAGCGGCTGGTACCTGCCGATCTTCCACGGGCCCGGGATCGACAAGCTGATCGGTGGCGAGGTTCCCTACGCGGACGCGAACCGCACGTTCGACCTGTGCGTGCACCCCGAGGACTACCCCGCGTACGAGGCCCTCTACGATCTCGCCCACCGAGTGGAAGGGGAGCCGGCGGAGGCGACGTACCGCCTGCGCGGGATCGACGGTCGCACGCGCTGGGTGCGCGAGCGCTCCGTGCCTCGGCGGCTCGGCGGGCGCCTCGTCCTGCTCGGCGTCGTCTTCGACGTGACCGCCGAGGTCGAGACCCAGGCAGCGCTCGAGCGGGCCCAGGCCGACCGCCTCGCTGCCGTGGAGCGGTTCGAGCGGGTGGTGGAGCTCGCGAACGACCTCATCCTCGCGCTGGACGAGGACCAGCGCGTCTGCTTCGCGAATCCCGCC
>CAZUVW010000077.1:10289-12280 GCA_964623875.1 uncultured Gaiellales bacterium | reverse complement strand
CATACGAGGCTGTCGTGAGTGACTTCGAAGATCTTGCCGACCGGCGACAGATCGGTGAACGGCACCTTGTCCAGCTCGGCGTCACGGATCCGCTTCCCGAGGGTCTCGTCGCGCTCGTCCACCTCGACGCGATACCCCTCGCCCGCGAGGCGGTCGCGGAGCGAGCGGGCCGCAGCGCGGTGCCCGTCGCCGACGGGCACGACGCGGGCCTGCACGGGCGCGAGCCAGAACGGAAACGCACCGGCGTAGTGCTCGACGAGGATTCCGATGAAGCGCTCGAACGACCCGAAGAGCGCGCGGTGGATGACGAAGACGCCGTGCTCGTGGTTGTCGGGGCCCATGTAGGTCAGCCCGAACCGAGCCGGCATCTGCGCGTCGAGCTGGATCGTCCCCAGCTGCCACGAGCGCCCGAGCGCGTCGGTGATGTGCAAGTCGATCTTCGGCCCGTAGAACGAGCCCTCCCCCGCGCCCACGAAGTACTCGATCGCGTGCCGGTCGAGCGCCTCGACGAGCTTCCCCTCCGTGAAGTCCCACTCCTCGTCCGACCCGAGCTTGTTGTCGGGACGGGTGGAGAGCTCGGCCCGCGGCTCGATCCCGAACAGGCCGTAGAGGTAGCGCAGGTACGCCAGCGAGCCGTCGAGCTCCCCGTCGATCTGGTCGCGTGCGCAGAAGATGTGGCCGTCGTCCTGGGTCACGTAGCGCACCCGGGTGAGCCCGTGGAGGGCGCCGACGAGCTCGTTGCGGTGCAGCGGCGAGGCCTCCGCGTAGCGTATCGGGAGGTCGCGGTAGCTCCGGAGCCGGCTCCCGTAGAGGAGCATGTGACCCGGACAGTTCATCGGCTTGATGCCGTAGGTCGTGTGGTCGTCGACGGGGATCAGGAACATGTTCTCGCGGAACTTCTCCCAGTGGCCGGAGGTCTGCCAGAGCGCCTTGTCGAAGATGAGCGGCGTCCGCACCTCGACGAAGCCGCGCCTGGCGTTCTCACGTCGGCGCAGGTCCTCGAGCTGGTTGAACACCACCATCCCCCTGGGGTGCCAGAACGGCGAGCCCGGCGAGTGCTCGTCGAAGTGGAACAGGTCGAGCTGCTGCCCGAGCCGCCGGTGGTCGCGCGCCCGCGCCTGCTCGAGCCGCTCGAGGTGCGCCTCGAGGTCGGCCTGCGAGTAGAAGGCCGTGCCGTAGATGCGCGTGAGCTGGGTGTTGGCGCTGTCCCCGCGCCAGTACGCGCCGGCCAGCCCGGTCAGCCTGAGCGCCTTGATCGGCGCGCTCGTCTGCAGGTGCGGCCCCCGGCACAGGTCGGTGAAGCCCCCTTGCGTGTAGAGGGAGATGTCGCCCTCGGCGCTGCCGACGAGCTCGACCTTGTACGGCTGGTGCTCCGCCTCGAAGCGGGTGATCGCGGCGTCGGCGGTCACCTCCTCCCGCGCCCAGGAGCGGCCCTCCGTCAGCAGCCGCGAGATCTCCTGCTCGATCGCGGCGAGGTCGTCCTCGTGGATCGGCTCAGCGAACTCGAAGTCGTAGTAGAAGCCGTCGGCGATCGGCGGGCCGATCGCGATCTTCACGTCGGGGTAGAGGCGCAGCACGGCCTCCGCCAGGAGATGCGCACTCGAGTGCCGCAGCACCGCGAGCGCGTCCGGATCCTGCGTGTCCCGGGTCGTGAGGATCTGGATCGCGGCGCCGTCGGGCAACGGGAGCCGCAGGTCGCGGGCCTCGCCGTTGGCGCGCACCAGCACCGCCTGCTCGGCGAGCCGCGGCCCGATCGCGCGGGCTGCGTCGAGGCCCGTCGCGCCGTCGGGCAGCTCGAGCTCGGTCTCGTCCGGGAGCACGACCTTCATCGGGGTGAGGATAGTCGCGGTTCAGGGAGGGCCGGCGACGCAGGCCGCGCTACCAGGCCCCCACCCCGGCGGGGAGCGGGACGTCGGCCGGCCGCACGAGGTAGACGGTGCCGCTCGACCCGCCGAGCCACGCGCGCTCGAAGGCCGCGCGCGGGTACGTCC
>CAZUVW010000077.1:0-10279 GCA_964623875.1 uncultured Gaiellales bacterium | reverse complement strand
TACGTCCGGCGAACCGCCGCCGCATCGCCCGCGGCCGGGTCGAGCACGATCGGGTCGCCCTCCGGCGTCTCTCCCGCCACGACGACGAGGTGGCCGCGCGTGCCGCCCGGGAGCGGGAACCCCGGCAGTGCGCCGGGCGCGGCGGTGATCGACGCGACGAGCGGGATCCCGGCCTCGAGGAGCGGGCGCGCCTCGGCGAGCGACCCGAGGCGGGTGACGACCGCGTCGAGCCCGTGCGAGGCCGCGTACGCGACGTTGAGGGACCAGCTGCCGCAGCCGCCGTAGACGGGGTCGTGCACCGCGCGTGCGACCTCCGGCACCGTCACCCGAACCCCCCAGCGGCGCAGCACCATCGCGAGGGCGGTCGGGCTGCACCACGAGGCGCCGCCGCCGTCGAGCTCGGGATCCGCGTCGCGGTAGGCCATCTGCGAGAGCGGCTCCAGCGGCACCTCGACCGCCGCGTCCCCGCCGGAGCGCGGCGCAGGCTCGCGCGCTCCGCCCGTGAGCGTCGTGCAGCAGGCGAGCGCGCGGACGACCGCGTGGCCGGGAGCGACGACACGGAGCCGGAACGCCTCGAGCGGCTGCTCGGCGACGAGGACGTCCACCTCGACCCGGGCGTCCGCGTCGGCCTGTCCCGCCACCGACGACCACCCCGTCGCGGTGCGCCGCCCGAGCAGGTACCACGCCGTCTCGTGGGTCGCGCGCCGGCCCTGCACGGACACCTCGACCGCACCGTCCCCCTCGACGCTCCACGAGGCGACGAGCTCGTCGAACGAGCCAGGCGCGATCCACGCGGAGCGCAGCTCGGGGTCGGCGCCGCCACCGGGAACACGGGAGAGCGTCGAGGTCGGCGGCGACGGCGCGCGGTCATGCCCCGGGCTCCGCATGCTTGGCCCGCGCCGTGGCGTGCCCGTGGTGCTCGTGGAACGCGTGCATCAGGCGACGCAGCAGCGCGTTGAGCTCGCGCTTCTCGTCGTCGTCGAGCGCGGAGGCGACCAGCGCCTCCTTCTCCGCCTGCGTCTCGACCGTCGTCTCCCAGAGGCGGTGGCCGGTCTCGGTCAGCTCGACGATCACGCCGCGGCGGTCGTCCGGGTCGGGCAGGCGCCGGACGAGGTCACGCCGCTCCATCGCGTCGAGCCGGTTCGTCATCGCCCCGCTGGACAGTCCCAGCGCCTCCGCCAGCTTGCCCGGCTTGCCGTGGTACGGCGCCCCGGTGTAGCGGAGGTGTCCCATCAGCCGCCACTCGCCGAACGTGAGGCCGTGTGCGTCGAGCGTCTCGGTCGCGGTCCGCTCGAGGAAGCGCTGCAGCGTGTAGATCCGCTCGACGATGCCCTCGATCTCGAGATCGAGCCCTGGGAGCTCACGACCCCACACCGCGAGCTTGGCGTCGATCCGGTCGGGCTCGGCGGGTGTGCGCGGGGTCACCGTTCGATTCTCCATCTCGAGATTCTTGACGTCAAGGCTCCAGCATGATACCTTCCCACCAAGTTACTTGATACAAAGATAGTTGAGATCGAGAGGAGCAGGCATGTTCGACCCCGTGACGACCAGCGACCACCGGCGCGATCTCGCCGCGCTCCGCACCGACGCCCTGCGACGCGCCGCCCGGGCGAGCTCCCCGGGGCGCCTCCGTCGGACGACCGGCAACGCCTTCGTGCGCATCGGACTCCACCTCGCGGGCGGCGGCCCCAGCCCACCGCCGTCGGCGAGGTCCACCGTGCACGACGAGGCCCCCGCCTGTGTGGGGGCCTCGGTCTTCCAGGGCTGACCGGAACGGCCATCTGGCGCCCCCGAGGTCGGCGCAGCAGAATCGTTCGGATGGAACGCCGTTCGCTATTCTTTACTGCAGTGAGTGGAGTAAAGAAACGCCGACGGGGGGTGACGCGTCTGTCACCCAAGCACCAGGTGACGATCCCCGCGGCCGCGGTCGAGCAGCTCGGGCTCGTGCCCGGCGAGGAGCTACAGGTCGACGTAGACGCCGCTGGACGGATCGTCCTCACCCGCCTGCATCGTGTCGAGCAGCGCCGCGCAGCAGTCGCCGCTCTCGACGATCGGTTCACGGGCGTCTGGACGGCTGGCGAGATCGACCGACTCCGCGACGAGTGGCGCTCGTAGTCCTCGACGCCGGGATCGTCGTGGCCGCCCTCGACGCGGGCGACGCGCATCACCGGGTCGTCGTCGACGCGCTCGGCCGCCACGCAGAGGACGAGCTCCTGCTCCCCGCGTCTGCGTTCGCCGAGGCGCTGGTCGCGCCGACTCGCCGCGGCGTCGCCGGCGACGTCCGGGCGGTCCTGCGCGGTCTCGGCCTCGTGGTCGTGCCGCTGGACGAGGAGATCGCGGCAAGCGCGGCCGCACTCCGTGCCGCTCAGCCGTCGATCCGGCTTCCGGACGCCCTCGTGGCTGCGACGGGCGATGTCCTCGGAGCGGACGTCGTCCTGACCACCGACCGGCGAGTCGCCCGGCTGCCTCGTTGCCAACTCGTCATGTAGGTCGGCCAAGGTCGCCAGCGAGCCCGCCGTCTCGCCTGTGGAGCTGACCGTCCCCGAGGGCGGCGAAAGCCGCCCGAGCGCCAACCAGCGCTCCCCCGACACACGAACCTTCAGGGATGTGCCCCGCGTCCCGCGAAGCGGGACCCGGGGATCCCCCGCGCAGGAATCCACATGGTGGATTCCTGCTTGCGGGACCAATGCTGTGCGAGACTCACGGCGTCCGTGTCCGACCACAGCCGCCTCGCCGTCGCGCTGCTCTCGCGCGAGTATCCGCCCGAGGTGTACGGCGGCGCGGGCGTCCACGTCGAGTACCTCGCTCGGGAGCTCGCGAGGATCTCGGACGTCACCGTGCACGCCTTCGGCGCAGAGCGGCCGGCGACCTCCGACCCACCCGTCCGCGCCTACCGCGGGTGGGAGGCGCTCGCCGACGGCTCGCGCCACGCCGACGCGCTCCAGGCGATGGCGGTCGATCTCGCGATGGCGGCGGCGATCGGCGACGCGGACGTCGTCCACAGCCACACCTGGTACGCACAGCTCGGCGGGCACCTCGCGAAGCTCGTCCACGACGTCCCGCACGTCGTCACGACACACAGCCTCGAGCCGCTGCGGCCCTGGAAGGCCGAGCAGCTGGCGGGCGGCTACCGCGTCTCGTCCTTCTGCGAGCGGACGGCCGTCGAGGGCGCCGACGCGATCGTCGCCGTCTCCGCCGAGATGCGCAACGACGTCCTCGCCTGCTATCCGGCCGTCGACCCGGACCGCGTCCGGGTGATCCACAACGGCATCGACACCGAGGAGTTCCGGCCGGTCGACCGGATCGACGCGCTCGAGCGGCACGGCGTCGATCCCGGCGTCCCGTCGGTCGTCTTCGTCGGCCGGGTCACCCGTCAGAAGGGCCTCACCCACCTCCTCGACGCAGCCCCGGGGATCGACCCCGCGGCCCAGCTCGTCCTCTGCGCGGGCGCGCCGGACACACCGGAGATCGCCGCAGAGGTTGGAGCTCTCGTGCAGGAGGTCGAGCGGACGCGCGGCAACGTCGTCGTGATCGAGGAGATGATCCCGCGCCCGGAGCTCGTGCAGCTGCTGAGTCACGCCACCGTCTTCGTCTGCCCGTCGATCTACGAGCCGCTCGGGATCGTCAACCTCGAGGCGATGGCCTGCGAGACGCCCGTCGTCGCCACGGCCACCGGCGGCATCCCCGAGGTGGTCGACGACGGCGTCACCGGACTGCTCGTCCCCTTCGAGCCGGGTGACCCCCTCACGCGGGAGCCCGCCGACCGCGCAGCCTTCGCACGGGCGATCGCCGAGCGCGTGAACGAGCTGCTCGACGATCCGGCGCGGAGCGAGGCGATGGGCGTCGCGGGCCGGCGTCGTGCGATCGAGGCGTTCTCCTGGCCGGCGATCGCCGCGGAGACGCTCGACCTGTACTTGTCGCTGGCACGGTCGAGCCGGTAGGACTGGAGCATGGCAGCTCCACCGAAGCTCCTCGCGATGGTGCTCGCCGGCGGCGAGGGGAAGCGGTTGATGCCGCTCACCGCCGACCGCGCGAAGCCGGCGGTGCCGTTCGGCGGCACCTACCGGCTGATCGACTTCGCGCTCTCGAACCTCACGAACGCGGGGTTCCTGAAGATCGTCGTGCTCACGCAGTACAAGAGCCACAGCCTCGACCGGCACGTGTCGATGACCTGGCGGATGTCGACGCTGCTCGGCAACTACGTCACGCCGGTGCCGGCCCAGATGCGGCGCGGGCCGCGCTGGTTCGCGGGCTCGGCCGACGCGATCTACCAGAACTTCAACCTGATCCACGACGAGCACCCCGACCACGTGATCGTGTTCGGCGCCGACCACATCTATCGCATGGATCCGCGCCAGATGGTCGACCTGCACATCGAGTCGGGTGCCGGCGTGACCGTCGCGGGCATCCGCGTCCCCATCGAGCAGGCGAGCCAGTTCGGCGTGATCGAGACGGCCGAGGACGGACGCCGCGTCACCGCCTTCCGCGAGAAGCCGAGCGATCCCACGGGCCTGCCGGACGCACCGCACGAGGTGTTCGCGTCGATGGGCAACTACGTCTTCCGCACCGAGACGCTGCTCGACGCGGTGCGACGCGACGCCGCGGACCGGTCCTCCAAGCACGACCTCGGCGGCAGCATCATGCCGCTGCTCGTCGGCGAGGGACAGGCGGTCGTCTACGACTTCTCGGACAACGACGTCCCGGGCGCGAGCGACCGTGAGCGCGGCTACTGGCGCGACGTCGGGACGCTCGACTCGTTCTACGACGCGCACATGGACCTCATCTCGACGGTGCCGATCTTCAACCTCTACAACTTCGACTGGCCGATCCTCACGAACCTCCCCCCCTACCCGCCGGCCAAGTTCGTGCACGCGGAGGAGGGGCGCACGGGCGTGGCGATCAAGTCGATGGTCTCGCCCGGGGCGATCGTCTCCGGAGCCACGGTGCGCCGCTCGATCCTCAGCCCGCGCGTGCGCGTGCACTCGTACGCGGAGGTCGAGGGGTCGGTGCTGATGAACAACGTGGACGTCGGCCAGCATGCGATCGTGCGCAACGCGATCGTGGACAAGAACGTCCGCATCCCCGACGGCGCCCGCATCGGCGTCGACCCCGAGCACGACCGCGCACGCTTCACCGTCTCGGACAACGGGATCGTGGTGATCGGCAAGGGCCAGGTGGTCGAGGCGTAGCGAGAGGCACCGAGTCCCACGCCGCCGTGGAGGACGGGTCGCGCGCCGTCACGACCCTCTCGTGCGCAGGACGCTGCGGCTCACGCCTCCTTCCGGCCGCCCGTGCGGCCGCCGTGCTCGGCGTCGACCTCGCCGACCTCGAGCAGCCGGACGACGTCGCTCACCGACACGAGGCCCACCAGGCGCGTGCCGTCGCACACCAGGCCTCGTCCGATCCCCACGGACAGGGTGGGAAGGACGTCGAAGAGCAGCGCGTCGGGGTCGAGCGCGGGCACGTCCTCGAGCGGGATCATGCAGTCGCGCACGACGTGCTCGTCCCACTCGGCCCGCGGGACTCCCGCAACACGGCGGAACGGGATCAGCCCGACCGCGCGACCGTCGTCGACGACGGGGTAGGTCGTCCGCCGTGCTCGCCAGACGACCTCGTCCATGAAGCGTCCGAGCGAGAGATCGGGCGAGACCACGTCCGGCTCGGTGACCATGACGTCACGGACGCGCAACCCCGCGAGCGCCTCTCGTACGGCGAACGCCCGAGCCTCCGCACCCGCCGCGCCGACGAGGAACCAGCCGAGGAAGGCGAGCCAGGCGCCGGAGAACGCCCCCTCGAAGACGAAGAGCAGGAGGCCCCCGACGATCATCGCTGCGCCGAAGCCGCGACCGATCGTCGCCGCCACCCGCGTCGCCCAGGCGAGGTCGCTCCGTGTGCGCCAGAGCGCCGCGTGCAGCACGCGGCCCCCGTCGAGGGGCAACGCGGGAAGCAGGTTGAAGGCGAGCAGCACGAGGTTGATCGAGCCGAGCCAGAACAGAACGCCGTCGACGCTCGCGGGCAGCGGCACCAGGGCGGCCACGGCGAGACACGCCACGCCGACCACCGCCGACACGACGGGCCCCGCGAGCGCCACCCGCAGCTCGGCCATCGCGCTCGGGAAGGCCCCCTTGAAGCGGGCGACGCCACCGAACAGCCACAGCGTGATCCCGTCGATCTCCATCCGCTCGCGCCGAGCCTGCAGGGCATGCCCGAGCTCGTGCGCGAGCAGCGACGCGAAGAAGACCAGGGCCGCGACGACGGCCATCACGAGGTACGTGCCGTCCGAGAGCCCCGGGTTCTGCGTCGGGAACACGCCCACCGCGAGCGTCCAGGCGATGAGCACGAACACGACGAGCCAGCTCCAGTTGATCCCGATCTCGACGCCGGCGATCCGGCCGATCCTGACGGTCGACCCCATGCTGCGACGATACCCCGCGCCGCTCGTGCGGCACTTGGCGTGGTCCCTCACGGGTCTCCGCGATCAACGGTGAGCTCACGGCGAGAACCGTGTCCGACCGGATCGCCCCGACTCCATGGCACGCGGCGCGCCACGCGCTCCAGGAGATCCGGTGACACGACGGAGCGTGCCACCGGGCGAGGCCCCCTTCATGACGCTCAGTAGTAGGTGCGCAGCCCTTCGAGCTCCACGACGATCGCCGTCGAGTACTCGGCAGCGTACTCGCGCGGCGTGAAACCGAAGCGCTCGAAGCCCCACCCGTACTTCCCCACGAACTCCGCGTTCTCGTCGGCGGCCGGGTGGTCGGGGGCGAGCTGGGCGCGGCCCCTGACGATGACGACGTTCTCCCCCCACTCGTCCGGGTCGAGATGCAGGCTCACGCGGGGGTTGGCTTCGATGTCGCGCACCTTCTGCGCGCCGGGCTGGCTGAACAGAAGGAACCGCTCGCCGTCCCAGAGGAACCACGCCGGGCGCACGGTGGGTCTCCCATCCGCGGAGCAGGTTGCCAGCCAGATCGTCCGCTCCGTCCGCAGACGCTGCTCCGCCCTCGCCCCCAGCTCGGTGCTGGTGTCGATCGCCCCCACGTCCGGGCAGCCTAACGGATCGGATGCCACGGCCTCCCGATCTGTCTGCCGTCAGGCTTGGGGCAGACGAGAGCCCCGCCTGAGCGGGGCTCTCGCGTGATGGGCGCTACTGGGCTCGAACCAGTGACCCCCAGCTTGTCGAGCTGGTGCTCTCCCAACTGAGCTAAGCGCCCTCATTGTGCCCATCCACTGTGCCGATGTGCAGGCACCTCGTGCTTCTGTCCAGCTTCTGCGCTCTCCCGACGATCCGAAAGGCGCGCAGACCGCGCCGATTCTACCGGTCGAACGAGGGACCCGTGACGTTCCCGACCGCCCACGAGCGCTGCCAGGGGTCGCCTCCTGCGTCGGGACGCCTGAGCGAGATCAGGACGCTGCCGCCGCGCCAGCGAGCAGATCCCGGTGCTCCGCGGCTGCTGCGACGTGGATGGTGCAGCCTTCGGCGTCGAGCTCGGCGACGACGGGGTCGTCTCCGAGGCGCTTCACCTCGCCGGGCTCCGCCGGGCGCTGACCGATGAGACGGTCGACGGGAACGAGCTCGTTGCGGAAGAACAGGGGAGCCCTCGTCCAGACGAGCACGTCGCGGACCCAGAGGAAGTAGCCCCGCTTCCACTTCGGCGAGAGACCGTGGCTCTCGCCGGTCGTCACGCGAATCGCCCCGGGGAACGCCCCGGGTCGCCCCTTGACCCACCGCCGACGGCCGATCACGACCACGACGAACAGGACGATGGCGATCAGATCGACGCCGAGGAGCGCGAGCAGTGCCGCGATCAGCATCCACGACTCCGATCCACGAGTCGCACGCGACCGCTGCTCCGGCGCGAGGCTCGCGTTCTGGGCCGCAGTGCGGAGATCATCGCGTGTGGCCCCTCACCCCGGTGGGCCGACCAGCGCAGACGTCTCTTCACCGTTCGCGGGCGCGAGGCTGACGATCGTGATGCCCAGGCTCGCGATCCTGTCCAGAAGACCGTGGAGCTGAGCCTGATCCTGGATCGTCCCGACGACCACCGTCTCCCCGCTCTCGGACGTCACCTGCATCCCCTCGAACACCGTGGCATAGCGGGGGCTCAGCTCGCCAGCCAAGACCAGACGATAGCGCGTCGGTGCCACACCAACCAGGGTGACAGCGCAAAGGCCGAAACCGGGCGCCGGCGTACCCGATCACCCGGGTGAATCACGCTACGGCGAGGGAGGCAGCGGCCCCTGGCGCCCGCTCACCAACTCTTCGCTCACCCAGGCCTCTGCCTCGGCGCGCTCCGCCTCGAGAACAGCCTCATCTGCCCCGGTACCGACCATCCTGCAGCCTTCACGAGCCGGGCGTCCCGGGCCTCGTCGTGTTCCGATTCGACGCGCCGCTCATGTACGCGAACGCACGCTTCTTCGCCGATTCGGCGCGGGAGCTGGTCGATGCCGCGGATCCACCGGCGCGAGTCCTCGCCCTCGACTGCGAGGAGATGGCGTCGAGGAGTTCGAAGGCCTCGTCGAGGACATGCGCGAGCGAGGAGTCGAGGTTCGGCTCGCACGCGTACGGCACATCACGCTCGAGCGGCTCCGCGCGCGCGGTGTGATCGAGACGCTCGGCGACGAGCAGCTCTTCCATCGCGTCGAGGACGCGGTCTCCGCAGGGCAGTCCTGAACCCGTCAGCGACCGGACAAGAGGGGGATTGATGACGACCACGGGTGGATCGGATCCCCGAGCAGGCACATGGTCGGCTAGCGCCTCGCCGCGTGCCGGCCGCGCGAGCAGCTCTTGAGCGTTGCCAGAAAGCGCTGCTCGGAGGGCGTCAGCTCCCGGCCCGCGAGGCGCACGACGAGGAAGTGGCGCTCCATGGCGGGCCGACCCTCGATCCGGAACATCTCGAGCGTGCCCTGCTCGAGCTCGTCGACCACGGCGTGCCTGCTCAGGAAGGCGTACCCCAGGCCCTCGACGGCGCACCGCTTCACGCCCTCGCCCGAGCCCAGCTGCCAGACCGTGCTCGGCTCGACGCCTGCCGCGCGGAGCTCCTCGTCGGCGGTGGCCTGCGTGCTCGAGCCCGGCTCGCCCGCGAGCAGCGTCTCGGCGGACAGCGCCGCACGTGCGACCGTGCCGCGGCGCACCGGCAGCAGGCCGGGGCGTGCGACGCCCACGATCTCGTCGTCGGAGAACGGCTCCGCCGCGAGGCGCTCGTCGTCGGGCACGGCGCCGACGACGGCCAGCTTGATGCGGCCGGCGAGGAGCGCCTGGACGACGTCGGCGCTCGAGGCGACCACGAGCTCGATCGCCACCCCGGGGTACTCGTGCCGGAAGCAGCCGAGCGTGTCCGGCAGGAGGTAGGCGCCCGGAGACCAGGAGGCAGCGAGCGTCACGCGGCCCGTCTTCAGCCCCGCGAGGTCGGCGACCTCCTCCTCGCCCGCAGCGAGCGACGCGAGCGCCTCCGCCGCGCGGGTCGCGAGCGCTCTGCCTGCATCGGTGAGACGGCTCCCTCGTCCGAAGCGCTCGACGAGCGGCTGCCCTATCGCCGTCTCCAGCACACGCACGTGCTCGCTGGCCGTCGACTGCGTGATGCCCACCGCGTGGGCCGCCGCCGACACGCTGCGCTCGTTCGCCAGCGCGACGAGCAGACGCATCCGCGTCGCGTCCCACAGCGCCGCGAGCGGGCTCCTGCCAACGTCAAGACCGATAGTTGGCATCGCCATGTCCGCTGGCGACGATATCACGGTGCTCGTAGGATGCAGCGCGTGTCAGAGACGTCCCCCGCACACGTGCTGCCGCGCCCGGTGCTCCTGTATGCCGGCGGCTGACGGTTCTGCCGGTGGGCGGCGAGGTTCGTCGCCAGGCTGGATCGCGAGCAGAGGCTCGCCCTCGTGCCGCTGGCCGACGTCGAGAGCGATCGCCTGCTGGGAAGCATTCCGGTGGAATCGCGCACTGACTGCTGGTGGCTCGTCCTGCGCGACGGCACGCCGGTGCCGGGCGACGACGGCGGCCCCGTCGCCGTGTTGACGGAGCTGCGAGCGACACGCGCACTCGGCCGCGTGCTCGAGGCGCTCCACGCGGGAGTGCTCCTCGACGCGTTCGACAGGTTCGCGTCCCGCCACCGCGGACGGCTCGGCCGGATCGTGCCGGACGGCCCTGCGCCACGGCGTTACCCCTGACGGAGCCGTGGCTCCGTCAGGTGACTCGACAAGGGAGGAACGATGACACTGACGATCGGCGATACGGCCCCGGATTTCGAGGCTGACACGACGGAGGGGCGCATCCGGTTCC
>CAZUVW010000076.1:0-12403 GCA_964623875.1 uncultured Gaiellales bacterium | reverse complement strand
CGATCATGATCGTCGCGTTCGGGACGTCCACGCCCACCTCGATCACCGTCGTCGCCACCAGGACGTCGAGCTCCCCCGCCGCGAACGCGCCCATCACCGACCGCCGCTCGGCGGTCTTCAGCCGACCGTGGACGCAGCCGACGCGATAGCCGCGCAGCTCCCCGGCCCGGAGCCGCGCCGCCTCCTCCTCGGCCGCGCGCGCGAGCGTCGTCTCCGAGCCCTCGACGAGTGGGCAGACGACGTACGCCTGACGGCCGGCGTCGAGATGGCGCCGGAGGCGGGTGTACGCCTCCGAGCTGCGGTCCTCCGTCACCCAGGCGGTGACGACGGGCTTGCGGTCGGCCGGTGGGGCCGAGATCTCCGAGACCGCGAGGTCGCCGTAGACCGTGAGCGCGAGCGTCCGCGGGATCGGCGTCGCCGTCATGTGCAGCACGTGCGGTGAGCGCTCCTGCGCGAGCGCGGCGCGCTGCTCGACGCCGAAGCGGTGCTGCTCGTCGACCACGGCGACCGCGAGGTTCGCGAACGCGACGTCCTGCTGGATGAGCGCGTGCGTGCCGACCACGAGCTCGACGTCTCCGGAGGCGAGCAGCTGACGGGTGACCGCCCGCTCCTTCGCCCCGAGGCTGGAGGTGAGCAACGCGACGCGGACTCCGAGCGCGGCACAGATGCCCTCGACCGTGAGGAAGTGCT
Organism: uncultured Gaiellales bacterium; assembly: GCA_964623875.1. Taxonomy (GTDB): domain Bacteria; phylum Actinomycetota; class Thermoleophilia; order Gaiellales; family Gaiellaceae; genus Gaiella. The sequence continues at coordinate 11,713 of CAZUVW010000076.1, read as the reverse complement.
GCTCGGCGAGCGTCTCCGTCGGCGCCATCAGCGCGCCCTGCCGACCGCTCTCCACCGCGCGCAGCAGCGCGTAGAGCGCGACCGCCGTCTTGCCGGAGCCGACGTCGCCCTGGAGCAGGCGCTGCATCGGCGTCGCTCGTCCGAGATCGCCGTCGATCTCGGCGATCGCCCGCTCCTGGCCCGCGGTGAGCGTGAACGGGAGCACCTCGCGGTAGCGGGCGACGAGCGCGCCAGGCGCGGGCAGGGGCTCGGCGACGAGCGTCTCCCGCTCGGCGACGCGGCGTTGGAGCGCGAGCTGGAGCACGACGAGCTCGTCGCGCGCGAGCCGGCGCCGACCGACCTCGGCGTCGGCTTCGGCGAGGGGCCGATGGAGCGCCATCAGCGCGTCACGGCGAAGCGGCAGACCGAGCTCCGTGCGGATCCGAGCAGGCAGCGGGTCGCCGCTGGCATGCACGTGGGCGAGCGCCGCCTCCGCGACCTGGCGGAGCGTCCGCTGCGCGAGGTCCGCGGTGGACGGGTAGACGGGAGCGAAGTCCGCGGTGGCGTCGGGACCGTCGAGGTCGTACGACTCGACCTGGAAGCCGTACCGGTTCGACCGGCCGCGGATCCGCAGCCGGGCACCCGGGGTCAGCCGCGCCTCGAGCCACGGCTGGTTGAACCAGGTCGCCCGGATCTCCCCGGTCGCGTCGGAGACGTGCGCCGTGAGGATGTGGAGCCGGCCGCGGCGGCGCCCACTCGCTCGGCGCACCACGACGTCGAGCACTGCCTCCTCGTCGCCGAACAGGTCCGCGATCGTGCGCTCGGCGACCGGGCGCTCGTAGCGCCGGGGGCACAGCGCGAGCACGTCGCCGACGGTCGCGACCCCGAGGCGCAAGAGCTTGCGTCGGACAGCCGGGCCGACGCCGGGGATCGTCTCGACAGGGGCGAGCAGCTCCTCCGGCGCGGGCGCGCTCCGGGGCCTGGGGAGCGGCTCGGACGGGACCACGCCCGCGAAGCCGGCCGGCTGCCGGTTCGACGATCCTGCGAGAGGCACCGGCTCCGAGTCTAGAGCGTCGGTCCGGACGGCTCGGGCCGCGGGGTGGGCGTCACGGGTCGCGCAGCCAGAAGAACCCGACCGCTCCCGGCCCGGCGTGCGTGCCGACCACGGCCCCGAGGAGCTGTGCGAGCTCGACCTCGGCATCGGGCCGCGCGTCGTGCACGAGCGCGGTGATGTCGTCGATCCACTCCGGGGCGTCCGCGTGGGCGATCGCCACGCGCAGCTCCGGCCCGTCGGTCGTCGCCTCGGCGAACACGCGGCGGAACTCGTCGAGCGCCTTCTGGCGGCCCCGCACCCGCCCGATGGGCACGATCACGCCGTCCTCGACCGAGAGGATCGGACGCACGCTGAGCAGCGACCCCACCATCGCCTGCGCCTTGCCGATGCGGCCGCCCTTCTGGAGGTGCTCGAGCGTCGCCACGGTGAAGACCACACCCCGATCGCGCTTGAACCGGTCGATCAGCTCCTCGATCTCGGCGTCCGTCGTCCCCCGCTCGAGACGCCGCTCGATCGCGAGCGCCAGCTGCGCGACCCCGAGCGAGGCCGTCTCGGCGTCGACGAGCCGGATCCGGTCGGCGCCGGCGAGCCCCGCTGCCTGCACGGCCGACTGGAACGTCCCCGAGAGCTTCGCGGAGAGGTGGAGGGAGTAGATCCGCTCGTACCCGCCGAGCTCCTCGTACACGCGCAGGAACTCGCCGGGCGTCGGCTGCGAGGTCGTCGGCAGCGTCGCCACGGTCTTCAGCCGCTCGTAGAAGTCGTGGCCGCTGATCCCGACGTGGTCGAGCACGTCCTCGTCGGCCGCGCCGCCCTCGCCCTTGAAGATCACGTGCAGCGGGACGACGCGGAGGTTGGCGTGGCGGGCGCGAGCCACGGACTCGGGGTAGTCGGACGTCGAGTCGAGGACGATCGCGGTGTTGTGGACGTCGAGGTTCATCCGTGAGCGGCTGACCGTATCGCGTTCGCCACGTCCTGTGTGGAAGCGTCCTTCTCGAGCACGCCCCACGCGCCGGCGGCGCGGGCCGCCTCGGTCAGCTCCGGCGTCGCCTCCGCGGTGAGGCACAGGATGCGGGCCTCGGGCGCGGAGGCGCCGATCGCCTGCACGGCGTCGGCGCCGGAGACGCCCGGCAGACGGAGGTCGAGGACGACGACGTCCGGCACCGCGTCGCTCAGCGCCGACCTCGCGGACCCGACGTCGCCGACCGCGCCGACGACGGCGATCGCGTCCTCCTGCCCGAGCAGGAGCTCGAGGGTGTCCCGGTACACCTCGTTGTCCTCGACGAGGAGCACGCGCACCGGGGCCACGTCAGTCCACCCAGGACCAGAGCAGCAGCGGGTAGTCGGGCTGCCCGCCGTCGTAGGTCTGGAGCTCGAGCCGGGGGAATCGCTCGCGGATCCGGTCGAGCGCCTCCTGCGCCTCGGCGGCGTCGGCGCCGACGAGCGCCTCGAGCACGCCGTCCTCGCCCGCCAGCCGGCCGACGAGGGCATCGAGCACGGGCCCCAGGTCGGGCCCCGCCGCCACCGCGCGGTCGTCGACGAGTCCGAGCCACTCCCCCTCTACGACATCGATGCCGTCGATCGACGTCGTCCGCGCCGCACGGGTCAGCTCCCCCGTGCGCACGAGCTCCAGCGCGGCGGTCATCCGCTCGGCGTTCGCGTCGGCGTCGGCGTCGCTGCGGAAGGCCTCGTCGAGCGCTGCCAGACCGGCCTGCATCGAGCGCGACGGGACGACCAGCGCGCGTCGGCGCGTCTGCTGCACCGCCTCGCGAGCAGCGAGCACGACGTTGCCGTTGTTGGGGAGGATCACGACCTCCTCGGCAGGGGTTGCGTCGATCGCCGCGACGAGCTCGCCGACGGACGGGTTCATCGTCTGCCCGCCCTCGACCAGCCGGGTGGCACGCTCGGCGAAGAGCGCCCGGTTGCCCTCGCCGAGGACGACGGCGACGACGCCCGTGCGGAGCGTCGGGATCGACTCCAGCTGTGCCGCCTGGTCGTCGGAGACCAGCTCCGTCAGGCGCTCGTCGCGCTCGGCGATCTGCTCGCGCATGTCCGAGATCTCGGTCGCCTCCTCGGCGACGGTGCCGATCCCGCCTCCGAGCGCGAGCGCCCGCTCCGGCTCGTCCGTGTGCACGTGCACGCGCAGCGTCTCGTCGTCACCGACGACGTGGAGCGAGTCGCCGATGCGCGCGAGCTCGGCATAGAGCCTGTCGCGGTCGAGGTCGTCGCCGACGACCACGAAGTTCGTGCAGAAGCGGAACTGCGAGTCGCCGTGCTCGACCGCGTCGGCCGTGAGGCCTTCGACGGCGATCGGCGCCTCCGGCAGCGGCAGACCGGCGGCGGACAGGTACACGCCGCGCACGAGCTCGAGCAGTCCCGTCCCTCCCGCGTCCACGACGCCCGCCTCGGCCAGCACGGCGAGCAGCTCGGGCGTCCGCCGCACCGCCTCCTCACCACGCTCGACGACGTGGCGGAGGACGTCCTGCTTCGGGAGCACCCGCACGTTGGGACGCTCCGCCTCCTCCGCCATCTCGCGGATGACGGTCAGCATCGTCCCCTCCACGGGGCGCTGGATCGCGCGATACGCGGCGTCGCTCGCCGAGCGGAACGCCTTGGCCAGCACCTCGCCGTCGACCTCGTCGTGCTGTCCGAGCACCTCGGCGAAGCCACGCACGATCTGGCTGAGGATCACGCCCGCGTTCCCCCGTGCGCCAATCTGGGCAGCACGCGACAGCTCCTTCGCGACCCCCTCCGCACCGGGGGCCGGCCACGCCTCGAGGGCGTCGACGATCGACTGCACCGTGCGGACGAGGTTCGTGCCCGTGTCGCCGTCGGGCACCGGGTACACGTTGAGGTCGTCGACGCGCTGTCGATGGGCCTCGAGGTTCCGGAGGGCTGCGCGGGCGCGCTCGCGGGCGGTGTCGATGTCCATCAGGAGCGCCGCGCCTCCTCGATCCGGACGTCGACCGAGGCGACCGTCAGACCCGTCTGGCGCTCGACCTCGTAGCTCACGCGCTCGCGCACGACCGCCGCCACCTCGGACAGCTTGAGGCCGTACTCGACGACGAGGTGGACGACGATCTCGAGCCCCTCGCCGCCTCCGCTCACCTCGATCCCGTCGGTGCCGCGCGCCCGCCGGAGGCGGGGGAACCGCCGTCGCGGGATCCCGACGACGCCGTAGCTCTCCGCGAGGGCGCTGCCGACGATCTGGGCGACGGCGTCCGTCGCGACCGTGACCGTGCCGAGCTCAGACTCCCGGGCGAGGTGGAGGCCCTTGCTCATCGCGCGAGGTTAGCGCCTGGCCCGGTAGAGCGCGTCGCGCCCGGCGTGGCGCCACGGAGCGCGGCCGGCGCGACGACGAGACGCACCCCGTGCCCAGCCGCGGAGCGCCGGGCGACGGACGCCCCTACACGGCCTTGGTGACCTTGCCGGCCTTGAGGCAGCGGGTGCAGACGTACTCGCGCGAGGGCTTGCCGTCGAGCAGCAGGCGCACCCGCTGCAGGTTCGGGTTGAAGCGACGCTTCGTGGCGACCATCGAGTGGCTGCGGTGGTTCCCGGTAGACGGCTTCTTGCCGCAGATGACGCAGACGCGAGACACGGGCGCTGATGGTAGCCGATACGTCGTCCCAGGGGCGAGTCGTCCGGCCTCCGGCCGGACACCTGGGACTGCGCGGTCACCTCGAGGCGGCGGCGCGGAGGTTCGCGAACAGGTCGGCCATCTCGAGCGCCGTCCTGACCGCCTCGGCGCCCTTGTCGTAGCGCGCCTCGGCCTGGTCGTGCCGGTCGAGGGTGAGGACGCCGAAGGACACCGGCACCCCGGTCTCGATCGCCGCGAGCTGGAGGCCCGACGCCGCCTCGCTCGCGACGTAGTCGAAGTGCGGCGTGTCACCCCGGATCACGCACCCGAGCGCGACGATGCAGGCGAACCGCCGCGTCTTCGCCAGCGCCATCGCGGCGAGGGGCAGCTCGAACGCCCCTGGCACGGGCATCACCGTGACCGAGGTCGAGGCGACCCCCCGCGCCTCCAGCTCGGAGAGCGCGTGCTCGAGCAGCCGGCTCGTCACCTCGCCGTTGAACCGGCTCACGACGATGCCGACCGCGCGCCGCTCGCCGCGCGCCTCGCCCTCGAGCACCGGGATCCCGGGCGGCACCGCGAGCTCGCCCGGGGCGTGCTCCGACGAGACGGAGGCGCGCGGCTCGGGCAGCGACTCGGACGCCGGCGGTGCCTCCGGTGCCAGCCCCCGCTCGTCCTCGGCGGCCTCGTGCGCCCCGACGGGCTCGGTGGTCGACGCGTCCTCCGGCTGCGCGTGCTCCTCGGGCTGCGCGTGCTCCTCGGGCTGCGCGTGCTCCTCGGGCTCGGTCTCGAGTGGCGGCTCGTCCTCGACGGGCACGGTCTCCTCGTGCGCAGCAAAGGCGGCCGTGTCCTCCGGGACGGCGCGCCAGCCCGTCGATGGCGCGGTCGGCTCCTCGCGCGATCCCTGGGGTCGCTCGGCGAACGGCAGGTCCTCGGGAGGGTCGTCGAGCGCAGGCGCAGGCCAGCCCTCGAGGACGTTCTCGACCCCCCGCTCGAGCTCGTCGCCCGATCCGTCCCGCACCTCTCGCTCCTCGCTCACGGCGCCTCCCGTCTCAGAACTCGATGTCGTACCGCTCGTGCTGGTGGTTCACGACCTGCCCGAGCGTGTGCCCGAGCTTCTCGCGCTTGGCCTCGAGATACCGTCGGTTCTCCTCGTTCGCCTCGACCTCGATCGGCTCCTGCGAGACGACCGTCAGGCCGAACCCGCCGATGCCCGAGAGCTTCTTCGGGTTGTTCGTGAGCACCCGGATCGTCGTGAGCCCGAGATCGGCGAGCATCTGCGAGCCGATCCCGTACTCCCGCGCGTCGGCCGTGAACCCGAGCGCGAGGTTCGCCTCGACCGTGTCGAGGCCCTGCTCCTGGAGCTCGTACGCGCGGAGCTTGTTGAGCAGGCCGATCCCGCGACCCTCCTGGGCGAGGTAGAGCAGGACGCCGCGACCCTCCTCCTGGATGCGGCGCAGCGCGAGGTCGAGCTGCTCGCCGCAGTCGCACCGGCGCGAGTGGAAGACGTCACCGGTCAGGCACTCCGAGTGGACGCGGACGAGCACGTCCTCCACCCCGTCGACGTCGCCCTTGACGAGCGCGACGTGCTGCTTCCCGGTCAGCACCTCTCGGTAGGCGACCGCCTGGAACTCGCCGTAGTCGGTGGGAAGCCGCACGGACACCACGCGCTCGACGAGCTTCTCGTGCGCACGCCGATACTCGATCAGGTCTGCGTCGGTGCCCAGCGCGAGGCCGTGGCGCTCGCAGAACCCGATCAGGTCGGGCAGGCGTGCCATCGTGCCGTCGTCGTTCATGATCTCGCACACCACCCCCGCCGCGGTGAGCCCTGCAAGTCGCGCGAGGTCGACCGCGGCCTCGGTCTGACCGGCACGCTGGAGGACACCGCCGGGGCGGGCACGGAGCGGGAAGACGTGACCCGGCTGGACGAGGTCGCGCGGCCCGGAGGCGGGGTCGATCGCGACCTGGATCGTGCGCGCGCGGTCGGCTGCGCTGATCCCGGTCGAGACGCCGTCCCGGGCCTCGATCGAGACGGTGAACGCCGTGCCGAAGGGCGTCTCGTTCTGGTCGGTCATCTGACGCAGGCCGAGCTCGTCGCAGCGGTCGGGCGTGAGACAGAGGCAGATCAAACCGCGCCCGTGGGTCGCCATGAAGTTGACCGCCTCGGGTGTCACGAACTGCGCGGCGATCGTCAGGTCGCCCTCGTTCTCACGGTCCTCGTCGTCGACGACCACCACGAACCTGCCGGCCCGGATCTCCTCCAGCGCCGCCTCGATCGTCGCGAACGGCCGGGTCTCGGCCTCCGTGCCTGCGCTCATCGCGGCATCGTAGCCCCGGCGTCAGCGGGCGAGCAGTCGCTCGACGTACTTGGCGAGCACGTCCACCTCGAGGTTCACCGAGCGTCCCGGGGCGAGGGCCCCGAGCGTCGTCGCGGACAGCGTGTGCGGGACCAGCGCGATCCCGAAGGCGTCGTCGTGGAGCTCGGCCACCGTCAGCGACACGCCGTCGAGCGCGATCGAGCCCTTCTCGACGCAGTAGCGGAGGATCTCCGGCGGCGCCTCGACGATCACCCGGATCCCCTCGCCCTCCCACTCGACCGACTGGATGCGGCCGACCCCGTCCACGTGTCCCTGCACGAGGTGCCCGCCGAGCGGCTCCCCGGCCCGCACCGCCGGCTCGACGTTGACGGCGTCCCCGGTGGCCAGCCGCCCGAGCGCGGTGCGCCGGAGCGTCTCGGGCACGGCGTGGAAGCGCAGGTGCGGCGCCGCCGCCTCGACCGTGAGGCAGACCCCGTCGATCGCGACGGAGTCGCCGACCGCGACGCCCGCGGCGGTCGACGGCGCCTCCACCACGAGCACGGAGCCCTCGTCGCTGCCACCCTCCAGAGCCACGACGCGGCCGACCTCGCGCACGATCCCGGTGAACACCCCACGAGCCTAGCCCGACCGACGGGACGAAGGGTGTCGCGAAGCGGCCCGGTGGACGTGCCGCTCAGGGCGGGGTGACGAAGCCCTCGAGCAGCACGTCCGCTCCGACCTGCTCAGCGGTCAGGCCGTGGAGGACCACGGGCGGTGCGAGATCGCCGAGCGCGTGAGGGCCGCCCCCCGCGAGGACCGGAGCGACGAAGACGAGCAGCCGGTCCACGAGCCCTGCCGCGACGAAGGCCGTGGCGAGCGTCGGGCCTCCCTCGAGCAGGAGCGACTGGACGCCCTCGGCGCCGAGCGCGCGGAGCTCGTCGTCGAGGCGCCCGCTGCGCAGCTCGAGCGGTGAGCCGGGCGGCAGCGGTCCGCGTCCGAAGGCGAGCCTGCGCGGCTGGCGGGCGGCCCCGACGTCACGCGCGTCGAGCCGTGGGGCGTCGGCCCTGACCGTGCCCATGCCGACGGCGACGGCGTCCACCGCGGCGCGGAGCTCGTGCACCCGGCGTCGGGATGCCTCGCCGGTGACCCACCTGCGGCCCGGGACGACGACCCTCCCGTCGAGCGAGACGGCGAGCTTGAGCGTGACGTGCGGGCGCCCGCGGGCGACCCACGTGCGCCAGGCGAGGTTCTGGCGGCGCGCCTCGACTCGATCGTCGAGCTCGACGGTGACCCCGAGCTCGACGAGACGGGACAGGCCGCCTGCAGCCTCGGGGTTCGGGTCCGGACACCCGGCGACGACGCGGGCGATCCCCGCCCGTGCGACGGCGTCGGCGCACGGCGGCGTCCGTCCGTGGTGCGCGCACGGCTCCATCGTCACGTAGAGCGTGCCGCCGCGCGCGCGCTGCCCCGCCGCGTCGAGCGCGACGATCTCGCCGTGGCGGCCGCCCGCCGGCTCCGTCACGCCCTCCCCCACGACCTCGCCTCCGGCCGAGACGACCACGGCCCCGACCGTCGGGTTCGGGTAGCCGACCCCCGGCCTCTCGGCGACGAGCGCCAGCGCCCGGTCGAGGCTCATCGCGCGGCTGCGACGAGTCGGGCGTACGCCGCGGCGGGGTCCCGGTCGGAGAAGACGGCGCTGCCGGCCACGAGCACCGACGCCCCTGCGGCGTGCACCGCGGCGGCGTTCTCCTCCCCGATCCCGCCGTCGACCTGGATCGGGACGTCCACCAGCCGCCGGAGCTCCGCGATGCGCTCGAGCGCCTCCGGCATGAACGCCTGCCCCGAGTAGCCGGGCACGATGCTCATGCAGAGGACGAGCTCGGCAGCGGCGGCGCGTGCGAACGCCGCCGCCTCGGCCGGCTCGGTGCCTGGGTTGAAGGAGACCCCGACGGCCAGCCCGAGCGCGCGAGCCGCAGCTGCGACGCCGCCCGGGTCGTCCGTGGCCTCGACGTGGAAGGTGACCGTGTCGGCGCCCGAGGCGGCGAACTCCTCAAGGTGGTGCGCCGGGTCCGTGACCATCAGGTGACAGTCGAGGATCGCGCCCGCGGCGTGGACGGACGGCGCGAGCGAGCGGAGCACGACGGGCCCGATCGTGACCGGCGGGACGAAGTGCCCGTCGCCCGTGTCGAAGTGGAGCACGCGACAGCCCGCGGCGAGCAGCGCGTCCACCTGCTCGCCGAGCCGACGGAAGTCGGCCGCGTAGAGGGACGGTGCGACCTCGACGTCGCCGCGGATCCAGTGTGACCACCCCACGGGCGTGATCCTAGGCACGAATCCGCTGCGCGGATCCGTGCCTAGACGACTCGGAGCCGCGCGACGAAGAACCCGCTCGTCCGATGCACGTGCGGCAGCGTGAGCAGGAAGGCGGAGCGCGACGGATGCCGGAACGTGGGCCAGTCGTCGCCGAGCGTCGGGTCGACCGCGACGAGGCCGTCGCCGACGACGGCGTCGACGACGGCCTCGCCCTCGTCGCGATTCGGCGTGCACACCGCGTAGACGACGGTCGCGCCTGGCCGGCAGCGCTCGATCGCCGCGCGCAGGAGCGCCGTCTGCAGCTCCGGCAACGGCTCCGCACGCCAGCGGAGGTCGGGCCGCCCGGCGAGCACGCCGAGGCCCGAGCACGGAGCGTCGACCAGGGCCCTGTCGAACGCGCCGAGCTCCGGGGGCAGCGAGCGGCCGTCGGCGTGGACGACCCGGACGCCGGTCGCGCCGAGGCGTCGTGCGTTGTCGGCGAGCTCACGTGCGCGACCCTCGTTCAGCTCGACGGCGACGACCTCGCCCGCAAGCATGGTCGCCTTCCCGCCCGGAGCCGCGCAGAGGTCGAGCGTCCGCTCGCCGGGCGACGACCCGACGGCGAGGCCGACCAGCTGGGAGGCCCGGCTCTGGGGCCAGACACGGCCAGCCGCCAGCACGTCGGGATCGACGCGCTCGACGCGGAGCGCGCCGGGCACGTCGGTCGCCTCCCCCTCGACGGGCCCGCGGACCACGCGCACGACCGTCTCGGGCGGCTCGTTCAGGGCCACCATGCAGGCGCGCGCTCCGTCGGCGCCGAGATCGCGCCAGAAGACCTCGGCGATCCAGTCGGGGTAGGAGTGTCGGAGCGCCGCCTCGGCCGGCGTCGTCTCGGGGAGCGCGGAGAGCAGCGGCCGGACGCCGTCGGCCAGGCGGCGGAGGATCGCGTTCGTGAAGGGGACGGCCCGCTCGAGGTGGGCTCTCCGGACGAGCTCGACGGACTCGTTGACCGCCGCGTAGCGCGGGACGCCGTCCAGGTAGCCGAGCTGGTAGGCGCCGAGCCGCAGCGCCGCCCGGATGGGTGGGTCGAGCTTGCGCACCGGTCGACGGCCGAGCGCCTCGATCGCGTGGTCGAGCGTCCGCACGCGCTGGACGGCGCCGAAGGCGAGCTGCATCGCGAGCGCCCGGTCGCGCTCGTCGAGGCCGTCGGCCTCGGAGCGCAGCGCCCGGTCCGCCCAGGCCTCCTCCTCGAACACGCGCAGCAGCACGCGGTGCGCGACGCGGCGCGCCGGCGAGACGGTCCTCCCGCTCACCCGGCTGGGTACGCTCGAGGCGTGGTCGACGGCACGTGGACACCGTACGCGAGCCCGGGAGGCGGGTCGGTGGTCGGCGACCTGCGCGTGCTCGCCGGAGTGGAGAGCCCTCAGCTCGGGGGCTCCCGGGAGCTCTACGCCCTCCTGCCTCCCTCCTACAACGACTCGGCCGACCGCGCTTACCCGGTCCTGGTGCTCCAGGACGGGCGGAACCTCTTCGACACGTCGATCGCCCACTCGGGCGAGTGGGAGGTCGACGAGACGATGGCGCTGCTCGCGGCCGAGGGGATCGAGGCGATCGTCGTCGGCGTCCCCAACAACGGCGCGGCACGCGGGAGCGAGTACACGCCGTGGCCGCATCCGGTGTGGGGCGGCGGGAACGCGGACGCGTATGTCTCGTTCCTCGTCGAGACGGTGCTCCCGCTCGTCAGCGCGTCGTTCCGCGCGCTCGACGGGCCCGACGTCACGGCGATCGGCGGCTCGTCGCTCGGAGGGCTCGTGAGCCTCTACGGGCTCCTCTCGAGGCCCGAGACCTTCGGCCGAGCGCTCGTGATGAGCCCCGCGCTGTGGTGGAGCGACGAGCAGATGTTCGCCTACGCACGGGAGCGCGCCTCCGGCCACGGGCGGATCTGGCTGGACACGGGCGACGCGGAGGCGGAGGAGGGACAGCCCGAGCTGGCGCAGGTGTACGTCACCGGCGTCGAGCGGATGCGCGCCATCCTGCTCGAGCGCGGCTACGACGCCGCGAGCCTGCGCACCGTCGTCGACCCGGGCGGAGTGCACCGCGAGGCGTCGTGGGCCCGCAGGCTGCCGGACGCGCTGCGGTTCCTGCTCCCGCGCACCTCGTAGCGGCCGCCCCAGCCCCGGCTCCTCAGCGCGCCGGCCGCAGCCCGCGCAGCCAGGCGTCGTAGGGCATCCGCCGTCCGCCGTCGGGCTGCACCTCGAGCGGGGCGAACGTCCCGTCGCGGGCGACCTCCGCCCGCCAGACCGTCACCGGTCGGCCGTGCAGGACGGCGCGTGCGCCGATGTGCGGCGCGAGCGCTCGCACGCGACGGACGAGCTCGTCCGGCGGTCGCGCGAGGTCGAGCGCGCGGTCGCTCGGCGAGATCTTGTCCGCGTAGGTCACGCCCGCCTCGCCCTGCGGGACGAAGGCCGGAGCGGGGTCGGCGAGCACGCGGTCGAGCAGATCGACTGCGACAGCCGCTGC
>CAZUVW010000075.1:0-12587 GCA_964623875.1 uncultured Gaiellales bacterium | reverse complement strand
CGACGACTGCCACGCGAGCCGACGTGATGTCGAGCGGATGCTGGTCGAGCGGTTCGGCATCCGGCACACGACGCTGCAGGTCGAGCACGTCGCCGACGAGCTCCTCCAGCTCAAGACGCGCTGAGCGACGGTGTCCGCCGGATCGAGGCGACGACGACGCAACGGTCGCGATCCCCCCGGCTACCCTGACCACGTGCGCGGATCCGCAGTCGCTCTCGCGGTGCTGGTCGTGCTCGGCGCCACGGGATGCACCACGGGCGGTGAGTCGGACAGCACGGCGGGCACGCCGACCACGGAGCCCGGCGCGGCGGAGGTGGAAGCCCCGGAGTGGGCTGCTCCGCTCCTGGCCCGACCCGGGCCGGAGTCCGCCCTCGTCATGGCGAGCTCGGACTTCGCGGCGGGGGACAACCGCGTGGCGTTCCTGCTCGTGCGGCAGGACGGCTCGACGGTCGACGCTCCGAGCCTCGACGTCTCCTACCAGCCGACCGACGGAGCGGCCGTCCGCACGACGCAGGCGCGCCTCGTCCCTCTCGGCGCCGACGGGGCGGAGGAGGGCGACGTCACCGCCGTCCACGTCGCCAATCTCACCGGCCTCGCAGCGGGGGAGCGATGGCTCGTGGTCGAGCCACCCGGCGAGGAGCTCCAGGGGTTCCAGATCCTCTCCGTGAAGCGGCGGTCGGTCGCGCCTGCCGTCGGCGACCGGGCGCCGGCGTCCGACACCCCTACGCTCGCGACCGCGCCCGCCGAGCAGATCACGACCGCGCGTCCTCCCGACGTCGAGCTCCTTCGGCATTCGGTCGCCGACTCCATCGCCGACGGCGTCCCCTTCGTGCTCGCGTTCGCGACCCCGCAGTTCTGCCAGACGCGGGCGTGCGGGCCGACCGTCGACGTCGTCGAGGCGACGCGACGACGGTTCACGGGCCGTGACGTGCGGTTCATCCACGTCGAGATCTACGAGGACAACACGCCCGGCAAGGGCCCCAACCGCTGGGTGACCGAGTGGAGCCTGCCGAGCGAGCCGTGGGTGTTCGTCGTCGATGGCGACGGCATCGTCCGAGCCCGCTTCGAGGGCGCCGTCGCGGCGGAAGAGCTCGAGCGCGCGGTGCGCGACGTGCTCCGGCGCTGACGGTCAGGCAGCGGCGCCGACGGCGATCTCCGCCGTCCGGACGCCCTGGTCGAAGCGCTGGAACGAATGGCGCCATTCGAGCCCGGGCCAGAGGTACGTCGCCACGCCTGCCCGGACGTCGTAGGCGGCGGTGTAGAGGGTCCCCATCCCCCTGGCGTAGCCGTCCTGGTGGAGGGGTGGGCGCAGGAAGGCCCCGATCAGCGACTCGTGCGTCGGGGCACCGCCGAGCACGAGCCCGAGCAGCACGCCCTCGCGCTCGAGCGATCGCGTCGCTGCCGCGTGCTCCGTCCACTCGACACGTCCCTGGTGGTTCGTGGCGACGGGTGAGGCCGTCAGCACGACGTCCCGATCGGGCGCGATGAAGGCAGTGCACGTGTCGCCGTCGCGATCGACGATCGTGAGCGTGTGCGCGAGGTGGAACGGCAGCCGCTTGAGCACCGCGCGCGCCTCGTCCGTCGAGCGACACGTCTCCAGGAGGTACCGCACGACGAGCGGCACGCCGAATCCCCCGCCGATCACCCGGCGCCCGCCGAACGCGAGCGACACCGCGAGACCGTCCTCGTTGACCCCGTCCAGGAGGCCCCACGCGCAGTCCGACATCCCGATCACCCGGCGCCCTGTCCATGCCGTGTGGAGGATCGTGCCTTCGAGCCGCTCGGGCGCGTAGTCGTAGTTGCGGACGAGCAGCGGGTCACCGCGCTCGCCGGGATGGGCGCCCGTCCAGACGCCCTGCGAGCAGCCCGAGAGGTACGAGGGCGGCTCGAACATCGCCAGGAACCGCGCCTCGAGGTCGCCGCCGCCGGCGAGGGCGCAGATGCGCTCGTACGTCGGGACGAGCTCGGGCATGTGCTCGGCGAGCGCGCGACGGGACGCTGCGTACGAGGTGCGCGCGGCTTCGCCGTCCGAGAGGAACCAGTCCCGGTAGCGCGGCCAGTGTCGGGCGAACAGCCCTGCCCACGCGAGCCCCGGCTCGGGCTCCTCGACGGCCTCGAAGGTGAGCGCCACGACCACGGGCCCATTGTTCCCGAAGGCCGGGACGACCGGCTCCCACCCGCCGGCCGCGGCCTGCTCGACGCGAGACCGCGCAACGGTGTCAGACACCGGATCCTGTCAAGGGGTTTTCGTGCCGAGTTCGTGCCAATCGCTCCACAGGCCGTGATCCGCGTCGACGCTCGGGCTCGCTCCCCCTGCGCCGACGTCGGGCGCGCGTCACGGCCGTCGGTGGGTCGTCGGCGTCGCCAGTCGCGTCAGGTGGGGCCAGGCCCGCAACGGCCGACTTGACAGCGACCGGTGTCTGACACCGAGCGCACACCGAGCGCACCGGGGCTCACGCCCAGAGGTCGACCCAGCGCCCGAACAGCGCGCGGCCGTCCTCGAGCATCGTCGGCAACGCGGCGCGGAAGTCGGCGAGCAGCCGCTCGAGCCCTCCCGGCCCGAGCACGGCCTGCGCGGCCCGCTCGTACTCAGGGACGCGGGCCCACTCGTCCGCCATCTCGGCAGTCACCTCCACGTGGAACTGGACGCCGTAGGCGACGCTTCCGACGCGAAACGCCTGATGCGGGTAGGCCGGCGAGGTGGCGAGCAGCGTCGCGCCCGCCGGGAGGTCGAAGGTGTCCCCGTGCCACTGGAGCGTCGGGCGCGGCCAGCCGAGCCCTGCGAACACCGGGTCGTCCGCCACCGCGGCGGTCGGGAAGACCGGCAGCACGCCGACCTCGGGGGTCTCGCCAGCTCGCACCTCCGCGCCCAGGCTCGAGGCGAGCAGCTGGACGCCGAGGCAGGAGCCCCAGAAGGGCACACCCGCCTCGACCGCCTCGCGGATCAGCCGCTTCTCCGAGACGAGCCACGGATGGAGATCCTCGTCGTTGACGCTCATCGGCCCGCCCATGGCCACCACCGCGTCCAGCCCGTCGAGGCTCGCGGGCAGCGGCTCGCCCTCGTCGAGCTCCACCCGGCGGATCGTCGCCCCCCGCTCGAGCAGCACGTCCTCGAAGACGCCGGGCGGCTCACAGGCGATGTGCTGGAGGACCAGGACGTTCACGCGCTCGAACGCTACTCGCCCTTCCCCGACGCGTCCGACCCGACCCGACCTACAGCATCTTGAACGAGAACGGCCCCGGCTCCCGCACGGGCGGCGGCTCGTCGGGGACGAGCGGGGCCGTCGTGAACTGGCGCTTGATGCCGGTGATCCAGGCGCGTGCCCGCTCGGTGAGCTCGTGGTCGTCCGTCTGCAGGCGTCCTCGCGTGACGAGGATGCCGATGTCGGCGCCCGGGTAGCGGTACCCGCCGGGCTGCGCGATGCGCAGGTAGAACGCCTCGTCCTCGTCACCCACCGAGTGCCAGTCCGTCTCGCGCCGCACGAACCGGATCCCGCCGTGCGCGGCACGGTCGAGCCGCCAGATCCCGGACGTCGGCGCCTCGGTGATCAGCTCGACCTTGTCTGCCGTGTCCTTGAGGATGAACTGGCTCCACTCGTCGATCGCGCTCGCCTTCGACCATTGCTCGTTGAGCGCCTCGACGTCGATCTCGTAGTCCACGTCCATGAACTCGAGCAGGTGGAAGAGGAAGAGCGGCATGTCGCCGTACGCCACCGCGGTCACGTTCGTCATCGAGCTCGCGCCGGTGACTCGCGGGTTGAGCTCGCCGAGGTAGAGCTCGCCGCTCTCCATGTCCGCGAGGAAGTCGAGCTCGAAGTACCCGCGATACCCCTCGCGCGCGAGCCGCTCGCCCATCCGCTGCGTGTAGTCGCGCGCCCGCTCGCGATGCCGTGGGGTCAGAGCGGTCGCGAACACGTCGTTCCCGCACCAGCCTCCACCGTACGGCGTCAGCTCGGGGAACCCGGTGAGCTCGGTCATCAGCGGCCCGACGAGCGTCCCGTGCCGGGTGATCACGCCCTCGATCGCCGCTTCACGGCAGGTGATGCGCTTCATCACCTTGAGGTGCTCGTCCACGAGCCCCGCGCGGTGCTCGTCGAAGTCCGCCTCGGAGGCGATGAAGAACGTCGTCTGGCCCGAGTCGCCGTAGGGCGTCTGGACGACGAGGTCGTCCCCCAGCCCGGCGCCGCGAGCCAGCGAGAGCAGGCCGGAGTACGAGCGGGCGCGCCCGAGCACGTTCGGCACGCTCGGCACGCCCGCCTCGTTGCCGAGGCGGGTCGTCTCGATCTTCGAGTCGAGCCGGGTCCGCAGCGCCGCCGGCGGGAACGCGACCTCGAGCCCCGCTTCGCGGGCGAGCTGCTCGACGTGCTCGTCGAACATCAGGAACAGCGCCTTGCCTCCGCCCTGCGCCCGGATGCGGTCGATCACCTCCTTGTGCGAGAGGAGGTAGGCGTTGATCTCCTCGATCGAGTCGAACGACGGCGGCGCGAGGTGGGTCGGCACGAAGACGTTCGGGTGGTGGCCGTCGAACGAGTCGTAGTAGTTGACGTACGTGAAGCGCCGCACCCAGCGGTCGATCCCGAGCAGGTTGAACGCCGTCGCGGACACGAACCACACGGGCACCTCGTTCGTGCGGAAGAAGCGCCGGATCTCGGAGATCCCGCGGAGCGGCTCGGCCCGCCGCGCGACCGGGGCCGGCCCCGCGACCTCGACGACCTCCCAGCCTGGCGGGAGGTCGTCATCGTCGGCCGGCGGCCCCTCGTCCTCGTCCTCCCGCGCCGGGAGCTCGGGGAGCGGTGCCGCCACCAGCGGGGCGGCAGCCGCTGCTGCGAGCGGACGCCACGCTGCTGTCGCCGCAGTCTCCTCGTCTCCCTCGTCGACCTCGGGAGCGCGCTGCTCCTCGGCGACGACTACAGCCTCCGGCAGCGACGACGACGCGCCGCCGCGCTCCTCGGCAACGGCGTCACCGACCTCGGGAGCAGCGAGCGGCGGGTCTCCGTCGTGCCCGATCGCAGGGGTGTCGGGCTCGTCCGTCGCCGCAGAGGGAGCAGGTGCGGCAGGCGGGATCGCGGGACCGGGCGCGAGCGCGCGGGGATCCGCGCCCGGAGCGCGGCGACGACGCGAGCGGGCGACGGCTGCGCCGAGCGTCGCCAGGAGGGCGACTGTGCGCAGTCTCACGCCGTCACCCCGCACCAGTCGCGGATCAGCAGCGCGAGGGTCTGCGCCGTGGTCGCGACCGACGGCAGGTGCACGCGCTCGTCGACGCCGTGGATCCGCTCTGCGAGCGGGCCGTGGCAGACCGCCGGGATCCCGCTCTCCACGAACACGCGCGCGTCGGTCGTCGCCGTCGTCGGCACGAGCGCCGGGGTGCTGCCGGCGACCGCCTCGTGCGCGGCGGCGAGCGCGCGGACGATCGGCGCGTCGTGGGGCACCTCGACGCCGCGCCCGGCGAACCCCTCGTAGCGGACACGCGGCGGGTGGCGCTCGAGCCACGGGTGGTCGCTGGTCGAGCGGGCGACCGCCGCCTCGACCCGGCGGCGGAGCTCCGCCACGTCCTGCCCGGGGAACAGCGCGATCCTGCAGGAGAGCGTGCACGCAGCAGGGACGGTCGACGGCCAGTCGCCACCGCGGATCGTCCCGACGTTGAGGTTGATCGGGTGGGGAACCGCGTCGTAGGGCGGCGGCGGGCCGTCGTTCAGCTCGGCCTCGAGCTCGCGGAGCCGCCCGATGACGCGAACCGCCGCGTCGATCGCGTTGACCCCCTCGCCGGCGTCGCCCACGTGCACGGGGATGCCCTCGAGCTCGACGTGGAACCACAGCACGCCGACCTGCGAGACGCTGACCGCGCCGGGAAACGGCTCGGGGATCACCGCGGCGTCGGTGTGGGGCAGCGAGAGGAGGCACTGCAGCGCGCCGTTGCCCCCGCACTCCTCCTCGACGACCGAGTGCAGCTGGACGTCGGCGAGCGGTGCCAGCCCGAGCCGCCGCAGCGCACGCACCGCGCCGAGCATCGCCGCCAGGCCGCCCTTCATGTCCCCTGTCCCGCGCCCGACGAGCCACTCCCCGTCGCGCACCGGCGTGAACGGCGGACTCGTCCAGAGCGACTCGGCCGCGGGCGGGACGACGTCCACGTGCCCGTTGAGCGTCAGCGAGCGCCCGCCGGTGCCCGCCGCGCGCCAGGTCGCGACGACGTTGCGCTTGCCGGCGACGTCCCAGCCGAAGGGGGCGGCGAGCGGGCTCGCGCGAAGCGCGTCGGCGTCCATCGGCACGTCCACTGGCTCGAGGCCGAGGTCCTGAAGGGCGCCTGCGACGACGACCTGGGCGGGCTCTTCCTCGCCGAGCGTGCTCGGCACCTCGACGAGCCGCTCCAGAAGGGACTCGATCCACTCCTGCTCCGCCGCCACCGCTGCGACGAGGTCGTGATCGGAGACCGACGCGACGGCGTGCCCGGGCGGCATGCGGGCGAGCGTACCAGCGTCCTGCCGAGCTCTGCTGTTGGCCGGATCTTCCCTGCTCAGAGACCATTTCTCGACCCACGGACACCCACCGTGCCGGCACGATTCGGGCAGATGAGGGTGCGCAGCGAACCCCTGCTCGCCGAGCTCCACGCGCACACGACCTGGAGCGACGGCGCGTACCCGCTGCCACAGCTCGTCGACCTCTACGGCGCCAAGGGGTTCGACGTCCTGTGCGTCACCGATCACGTGACGCGCACCGACGACCCCTTCGTCCCCACCGGTTCGCCCGGGCGCGGCGTCACCCCGGAGCGGTTCCCCGGGTACCTGACCGCGATCGAGCACGAGGCCGCGCGGGCGCGCGAGGCCTACGGGATGGTCGTGCTCCCCGGGCTCGAGCTCAGCTGGAACGACGTCGAGCTCGATCGCGCGGCGCACGCCCTCGCGATCGGGCTGCGACGTCACGTGTCCGTCGACGACGGGATCGACGGAGCGCTCGAGACGGCCGCCACGGCCGGCGCCGCGCTCGTCGCGGCGCACCCGTACCAGGACGAGCCGGCGGAGAACCCGGAGCGGCGCACGCGGCGGTTCAGCCGGGACGCGTCGCTCCGCGGGCTCGTCCACCGCTTCGAGCTGTTCAACCGCACGACGCTGTTCGCCTGGGTCGCGGAGGCGGGCCTGCCCGCGGTCGCGACCGGTGACTTCCACCGCCTCGAGCACCTCGCGGGCTGGAAGACGCTGCTGCCCTGCGCCCGCGACCCCGAGGCGATCGTCGCATACCTGCGCTCGCCGCTCCCGGTGTTCCTCACGCGCCTCGGCGAGCGCCCGGCGCGACTGGCAGCCTGACCGCGCGGTCAGGCTGCGCCCCGGGACGTCTACACTCGCCTCGATGGCGACGACCGCCCGTCACCGCACGCTCCCCTACGACTGGTACGTCGACCCGACGGTGCTCGCGCTGGAGCGGGAGCGGATCTTCACCCGCTCGTGGCAGTACGTCGCCCGCCTCGACCAGGTCGCCGCGCCTGGCCAGTTCGCCGCGACGACCCTCGGGACCCTCCCGGTCGTCCTCGTCCGCGGACGCGACGCGGTGCTGCGCGGCTTCGTCAACGTCTGCCGGCACCGGGGGTTCGAGCTGTGCGAGGGGGAAGGCCGACGCGAGACGCTGCAGTGCCCGTACCACGCGTGGACGTACGACCTGGACGGCGCGCTGCGCACCGCGCCGCGAGCGGACGCCGAGCCGGGCTTCGACCGCGACGAGCTCGGACTCGTGCCGATCGCCGTCGCGACGTGGGGGCCGTTCGTCTTCGCCAACGCCGATCCCGACGCCCCGGCGCTGGAGGACTGGCTCGAGGACGTGCCCGCGCTGCTCGCTGCCGACGGCGTCGACGTCGACGCGCTTCGCTTCCACCACCGCGTCGAGGTCGAGGAGTACGCCTGCAACTGGAAGGTGTGCGCCGAGAACTTCCTCGAGTGCTACCACTGCCAGGTCGCGCACCCGAGCCTCGCGAAGGCGCTGGACGTGTCCGCCGAGGCCTACCTGCTCGAGACGCGGCGCTGGTCGTCCTCGCAGTTCGGCCCGCCGCGCAACGGGGGGAACGGCGTCTACGACGCGACGGGCGAGATCGCCCGCGGGCAGTTCCACTACCTCTTCCCGAACACCGCGCTGAACGTCATGCCCGGGCGGCCGAACCTCTCGATCGGCCCGATCCTCCCGCGCGGCCCCGAGCGGGCGTTCCGCTACCTCGACTACTTCTTCGGCGACGACGTGGACGAGGAGTGGCTGGTCGACTTCCGAACGCTCGACGACCAGGTGGGGGCCGAGGACCGCGCGCTCGTCGAGCGCCTGCAGCGCGGGCTGCGCAACGGCGTGGTCGCATCGGGCGTGCTGCTGCCTCGCTCCGAGGGCCTGATCGGGCATTTCCAGGCGCTCGTCGCCGAAGCCCTCGCCTGATCGCGTCGGCCGTCCCCTGCCGGGCGGAGCACGCCCCCCGCCCCTACGCGACGCGAGGCACGACGCTCGTCCCCCGCGGGCGACGCCGCCGCCGGACGACGGCCTTGCGCGTCTCCTCGGCGGCGAGCAGCACGAAGGGGGTGGTGAGCACGGGCATCCACTGACGCCACCCGAGCGGCTGACCGCCGAGCGCGGCCGCGATCGGCGGGACGTAGACGAAGGCGAGGAGGACGATCCCCTCCACGACCACCGACTGGACGAGCAGCCGGTTCGACAGCGGCCCGATCGACCGGAGCGACTCGGGGTCGGAGCGGCACGCGAAGGCGTTCGCCATCTGCATCACCACGATCGCGGCGAACACCATCGCCGAGAGCGTCTCCTGGTCGGGTCCCTCGCGCGGCAGGCCGACGTCCGGCCAGCCGAAGAAGAGCGCAGCGCCGATCGGCACCATCGCGAGCGAGGCGACGGCCTCGATCGGGCCGAGGAAGCCGAAGGCTCGACCCAGGACGTTCCGGTCGAGCAGCCGGACGGCGCGAGGCCGTGGAGGCCGGCGCATCACGTCGGGTGCCGGTCGCTCGGCACCCAGCGCGAGCGCGGGCAACAGGTCCGTGCCGATGTCGAGCGCGAGCACCTGGAGCACGGAGAGCATGAGCGGGAACGATCCGCCGGAGAGCGCCCACACGGCGAACGGCGTCAGCTCGGCGACGTTGTCGGTGAGGTGGTAGGTCAGGAAGCGCCGGATGTTGTCGAAGGTCGCCCGGCCCTCTTCGACCGCCTCGACGATGTGGGCGAAGTTGTCGTCGAGCAGCACGATGTCCGCCGCCTCGCGTGCGACGTCCGTGCCGACGACCCCCATCGCCACGCCGATGTCGGCCTGGCGAAGCGCTGGCGCGTCGTTGACGCCGTCACCCGTCATCGCGACGACCTCCCCCGAGTCCTGGAGGGCGCGTGCGATTCGGAGCTTCTGCTCGGGGGCGACGCGCGCGATCACCGAGACCGCGCGATCGGCCATCAGGCGCGAGAGCTCACCGTCGTCCGCCGGGAGGTCGGCGCCCGTCAGGGCGACGCCGTCGGCGAGACCCGCCGCCCGCGCGATCGCGGACGCGGTCGCAGGGTGGTCGCCGCTGATCATCACCACGCGGATGCCCGCGCTGCGGCACCGTGCGATCGCGTCGGGCACCTCCGGTCTGATCGGATCGACGAGCCCGACGAGGCCGAGCAGCTCGAGCTCGCGCTCGGCCTGCTCCGGATGCGCGGGAACGTCCGGCAGTCGACGCCGCGCCGCTGCCAGCACCCGCTGACCCCGCGCCGCGAGCAGCTCGACGTCGGCCGTGATGCCGTCGAGCAGCTCCTGGTCGAGCGCGACCGTGCCCTCGGGACGTGCGACTCGACTGCATGCGGTGAGCACCGCCTCCGGTGAGCCCTTCACGAGCGCCTCGACCTCGCCCGACGGCAGCCGGTGGATGGTGCACATGCGCCGTCGCTCCGAGTCGAAGGGGAAGGCGCGCACCCTCGGCGCCGCGCGCTCCTCGACCTCCGCCTCGACCCCTCCCTTGCGGCCCACTGTGAGCAGGGCGCCCTCGGTCGGATCGCCCACGCAGCGCCAGCGTCCGCCCTCGCTCTCCAGCCGTGCGTCGTTGCAGAGCACGAGCGCGCGCAGCAGCGGTCGGAGGTCCGACAGCTCCGCGGCGGAGAGCGGTCGCCCGTCCTCGAGGATCGCGCCGCGCGGGTCGTAGCCCGATCCGCTGGTCGCATACGCGCGCCCGCCTCGGGCCAGGCCCGCCACGGTCATCTCGTTCTCGGTCAGGGTGCCCGTCTTGTCCGTGCAGATCACCGTGGTGGCGCCCAGCGTCTCGATCGACTCGAGGCGACGCACGAGCACTCGACGGTCCGCCATCCGGTGCGCGGATCCCGCGAGCGACAGCGACAGCGTCGGCAGCAGGCCCTCCGGGACGAGCGCCACGATCACGCCGACGGCGAGCACGAAGCCGTCCGCCGGATCCGTACCGAGAGCGAGCGTGGCGCCGAAGAAGACGACGCCGACCGCGACCGCGAGCACGGCGATCGTGCGCACGAGCCGGTCGAGCTGGTCACGCAGTGGCGTGGCTCGGCGCTCGACGCCCGCGGTCAGCGCAGCGATCCCACCGAGCCGGGTCCGACCACCCGTCGCCACGACGACGACCAGCCCGGAGCCTGCGACGACGTAGGTGCCCGCGAAGACCAGGCAGCTCGCGGACAGCGCATCGGCGGGCGGCGCGTCGAGCGCGATCGTGTCGCGCTCGACGGAGGCGGACTCGCCGGTGAGGAGCGACTCGTCGATCCGGAGCCCGCTCGAGCGCAGGACGCGGGCGTCGGCGGAGACTGCGTCGCCCTCGCGGAGGAGCACGATGTCCCCTGGGACGAGCTCGGCCGCCGGGAGCTCGCGCTCGCGCCCGTCTCGTCGCACGAACGCGCTGGCCGGCAGCAGGGCCGCGAGCTCGGAGACCGCGCGGTCGGCCCTGGCCTCCTGCCAGAAGCTGAAGAGGCCGTTGACGACGATCACGACGACGATCGCCACCGAGAGCTCCGGCAGGCGCCCGACCAGCGCCAGGCCGGCGGCCCCCCACAGCATCAGCGCGAAGAAGTGCACGAACTGGTCGACGAGACGACGTGCGAGCGACGGGCCGGCCCGGGTCGGGACGACGTTCGCGCCGACCTGCGCGAGCCGGACCTCGGCCTCGTGGCGTCGCAGGCCCTGTCGTCGGGAGCCGAGCGCCCGCAGCACGTCCGCCGCCGGCAGCGAGGCGGCGCGCGCGCTGTCGAGCGCTCCCGCGTCCGCGTGTCCCACGTCCCGAACGTACCGCTCACGTGGTCGGCTCGAATCCGAGACGGGCCGGATCCTCGTTGCGGGCGCCCCGTTCTCGTACGATGCCCTCGTGACCGTCCAGACCGACGAGCAGGCTGCCTCGCGGCTGATCAATCGCGAGCTCTCGTGGGTCGAGTTCAACGCCCGCGTGCTCGAGCTGGCGGAGGACCAGTCCCTGCCGCTGCTCGAGCGGGCGAAGTTCTCCGCGATCTTCTCGAGCAACCTCGACGAGTTCTTCATGGTGCGCGTCGCCGGCCTGCTCGAGCAGGAGGAGGCGAACCTCGGCGTCCGCTCGCGCGACGGCCTCACGCCCGCCCAGGCGCTCGACCGGATCCGTGCCCGCGTCGGCGAGCTCACCGCGCGGCAGTCCCGTCTGTGGAGGCGCGACCTCTGCCCCGCCCTGGCCGCGGCGGGCATCGAGATCGCGCCCATCGAGGACTGCACGCCGGAGGAGCTCGCCCAGCTCGAGAGGTACTTCCAGCGCGAGGTCTACCCCGTCCTGACACCGCTCGCCGTCGGCCCGGGACAGTCGTTCCCGTACATCTCGGGCCTGTCCCTGTCCCTCGCCGTGATCGCGGTCGACCCGGTGTCGGGCGACGAGCGGTTCGCCCGGGTCAAGGTGCCGGAAGGCCTCGACCGCTTCGTCGCCGTGGGGAAGCGACTCGTCCCGCTGGAGGCGGTGATCGCGCACTTCCTGCCCGCGCTCTTCCCCGGGATCGAGATCGCCGAGCGTGCCGTGTTCCGCGTCACGCGCGACGCCGACTTCGACCTCTCCGACGACGCCGACGACCTGCTGGAGGCCGTCGAGTCGGAGCTTCGACGCCGCCGCTTCGGCGACGTCGTGCGGCTGGAGCTGTCCGCGTCCGCGTCCGACGCGATGCGCGACCGCCTGATCGAGGGCCTCGCCGTGCGCCGCAGCCAGGTCTACGAGATCGAGGGGCTGCTCGACCAGGTCGACCTGTGGCAGCTGGTGGGGCTCGACCGGCCGGAGCTGAAGGACGAGCCGTGGGTGCCGATCGTGCCGCCGCGCTGGACGCGGGCCAAGGGCGGTGGCCGCGTGTTCGACGAGATCCGCCGTGGCGACCTGCTCGTGCACCTTCCCTACGACTCGTTCCGCGCGACCTTCGAGACGCTCGCGCAGGCGGCCGCCCGCGACCCCGACGTGATCGCGATCAAGACGACCGTGTACCGCACGAGCGACGACTCGTCGCTCGTCTCCTCGCTGATCGAGTGCGCCGAGGAGGGGAAGCAGTCGGTGTGCCTGGTCGAGCTCAAGGCGCGGTTCGACGAGCGCCGCAACATCGAGTGGTCGCGCGCGATGGAGCAGGCGGGCGTCCAC
>CAZUVW010000074.1:0-12621 GCA_964623875.1 uncultured Gaiellales bacterium | reverse complement strand
CGCCCCCGTGCTCGCCGCCGAGCGGGGGATCGGCGTGTCGGAGGAGCCGTTCCGCGCCTCCCGCGACTACACGAACGAGGTGGAGGTTCGCGTCTCGACGGAGACCGAGGAGGTGACGGTCTCCGGGACGACGGTCGGGCCCGAGCCGCGCCTCTTCCTCGCGGGGGCGCTCGGTCACGGGATCGACATCGAGCTGGCGCCGCACATGGTCTTCGTCCGCTACGGCGACCGGCCGGGGGTGATCGGGCGCGTGGGCGGGATGTTCGGCGACGCGGGCATCAACATCGCCAACATGGCCGTCTCGCGGACGAAAGCCGGCGACCGCGCGCTGATGGCGTTCTCGATCGACACCCCTGCGCCGCCCGCCCTCGAGGAGACCCTGCACGCCGCCGGGTTCGAGGACGTCCGCATCGTCGAGCTGCACTAGCTTCTCAGCTCTCCGCCCGGCACTGGGCCGCGGCCGGCGAGCCCGGCGTGGAAGACTGGTCGCCGTGAGCGAGCGCAGCCGTGGCGGGAGGTGGGTCGTGGCGCAGTTCGCGCTCCTCGCGCTCGTCCCGGCCGCGGCGTTCCTCCCGCCGGACTGGCCCGACGCCGCACGGACGCTCCGGCTCGTCCTCGGGGTCGCGATGATCGTGAGCGGCGTCGCGGTCGTGGTGTGGGCTGCCCGCGCGCTGGGCAGGTGGATGACGCCGTTCCCGCGGCCGCTGCCCGACGCGATGCTGGTCGAGACCGGCCCGTACGCCCACGTGCGCCATCCCGTCTACGGGGGCGCGCTGGTGCTCCTCGTCGGCCTGTCGCTGGTCACGAGCGTGGCGGTGCTCGTGGTGACAGTCGCGCTCGGATTGCTGTGGGTGGGCAAGGCTCGGGTCGAGGAGGAGCACCTCGTCGAGCTCGTGCCGGGCTACCCGGCCTACTGCGCACGCGTCCCGCGTCGCATCCTTCCGGGCCTGTACTGAGCCTGTGGAGCGATCGGCACACATCTGGCACGAAGCCCCCTTGACAGCCGACGGTGTCTGGCACCGCCGAGGTCGATCGCCGAGGTGCGTCGGCGAATGCCCTGCAGGCTGGCCGTTTTCTCGTCGGCAGGTCGGCCCCGGGTGGGCGGTCGGGTGTCAGACACCGGGGGTTGGACGGTGAGCGAGCCCCTGACGTGGCCGCCCGGCGTGGAGCGCGTTGCCTCGTTCCTGCGCGCCGCCGGGGCCGAGGCGCGCATCGAGGAGCTCGCCAGCGACGTCCGGACCGCAGAGCAGGCGGCCGACGCCGTCGGATGCACGCTGGGTCAGGTCGTGAAGAGCCTGGTGTTCGTGTCCGACACCGGGCCGGTGGTCGCGCTCGTCCCCGGCGACCGGCGCGCCGACCCGACGAAGGTCGCCCGCCTCGTGGAGGCGCGCCGCGCGGCGGTCGCCGGGCCCAAGGAGGTGCTCGCGCTCACGGGGTTTCGCCCGGGGGCGGTCGCCCCGTTCCCCCTCCCGGCCGTCGAGACCGTGATCGTCGAGCGGACGCTCCTCCGGCACGCGGAGCTCTGGGCCGGTGCGGGGTCTGCGCGGCACCTGCTGCGGCTCGCGCCGGGCGAGCTCCTCCGCCTCACGCGCGGTCGCGTCGAGGACCTCCTGCTCGAATCCGCATAATCAGGGCTCGACGTCGAACAGGAGGAGCACGGGATGCAGGAGACCGCGAAGATCTGGATGGACGGCGAGCTCGTCGACTGGGCCGACGCGACCGTCCACGTGGGCGTCCACGGCCTCCACTACGGGACGGGCGTGTTCGAGGGCATCCGCTGCTACGACACGCCGCAGGGTCCCGCGGTCTTCCGGCTCGCCGACCACATGCAGCGGCTGCGGGACTCGGGGAAGCTGCTCTACATGGACGTCCCGTACTCGGTGGAGGAGCTCCGCAGCGCGACCCACGACCTGATCAGGGCCAACGGGCTCCCGGCCGCCTACGTGCGCCCGATCTCGTTCTTCGGCTACGGCTCGCTCGGCGTCCACACGCGCGGCAATCCGGTGGTCACCGTGATCATGAGCTGGCCCTGGGGCGCGTACCTCGGTGAGGAGTCGCTGCAGAAGGGGATCACGGCGAAGATCTCCTCCTGGACGCGCGTCGGACCGAACGTGATCCCGCACGTGGCGAAGGCGACGGGCATCTACCTCAACTCGATGCTCGCGACGACCGAGGCGCAGCGCGCCGGCTACGACGAGGGGATCCTCCTCACCGACCAGGGCTTCGTCGCCGACGGCCCCGGGGAGAACATCTTCGTTGTCAAGGGCGGCACGATCCACACACCGCCGCTCTCGACCTCGATCCTGCCCGGCATCACCCGCGACTCGGTGATCCAGATCGCCCAGGACCTCGGCTACGTGGTCGAGGAGTCGGACCTGATCCGCACCGATCTCTACCTCGCCGACGAGGTGTTCATGACCGGCACGGCCGCCGAGGTGACGCCGGTGCGCGCGGTCGACGACGTCGAGATCGGCGTGGGCCCGATCACGCTCGAGGTGCAGCAGCACTACCTCGACACGGTCAACGGGCGCAGCGATCGCTGGTCGCACTGGCTCGACGTCGTGGAGCAGACGCCGGCCGCCGCGTCGTAGGCGCCGGGCGTGCCCGGCCCGGACGTACCGCGCTCCGGGGTGCCCAGCGTCGGGCGGGGCAAGCCCCGCCCCTACGGGCGCCGGGCCGACAGCACGATCTCGGCGATCCGCTCCTGCTCGGCCTCGGTGAGACCGGTGCCGCTCGGCAGGCAGAGGCCTCGGTCGAACAACGCGGCGGAGACGGCGCCGCCGAACATCGCATGGCCGGCGAAGACCGGCTGGAGGTGCATCGGCTTCCACACGGGCCGGGCCTCGACGTCCTGCGCCTCGAGCGCGAGTCGGACGGTCTCCCGGTCGGCGCCGAACGCCGCCGGGTCGATGGTCACGCACGTCAGCCAGCGGTTTCCCACGCTCCAGGGCGCCTCGGGCATGAAGTCGAGGCCCGCCACCCCCGCGAGCAGCGCTCGGTAGCGGTCGAAGACGGACCTCCGTGCCGCCACGCGCTCCGGCAGGGTGGCGAGCTGCGCCCGCCCGACCGCCGCGAGCAGGTTCGAGAGCCGGTAGTTGAAGCCGATCTCCCTGTGCTCGTAGTGCGGCGCGGGCTCACGCGCCTGCGTCGAGAGCTTGCGTGCGTGCTCGACCAGCGCCTCGTCGTCGGAGACGAGCATCCCCCCGCCGCTGGTCGTGACGATCTTGTTGCCGTTGAAGGAGAACGCCGCGATCGGCGCCTGGCCACCGGCGGGGGCCTCGCGATAGGTCGAGCCGAGCGACTCCGCCGCGTCCTGGACGAGCAGCACGTCGTGGCGCTCGCACACCGCGCGGAGGGCGTCGTAGTCGCAGCACTGGCCGTAGAGGTCGACGGCCACGACGGCCCGCACGCGCGCACCCGCCGCACGGCGCGCCGCGATCGCCGCGTCGAGCAGCGCGGGGTCGAGCGTCCAGCTCGTGTCGCAGTCGACGAAGAACGGCGTCGCGCCCGTGTAGACGATCGCGTTCGCGCTGGCGGCGAAGGTCAGCGACGAGCAGGCGACCTCGTCCCCCCGTCCGATCCCGTGCACGACGAGCGCGAGGTGCAGCGCGGCCGTCCCGCTCGACAGCGCCAGGGCATGCCGGACGCCGACGAGCGCAGCGAGCTCACGCTCGAACGCGTCGACGTGCGGCCCGAGCGGCGCGATCCAGTTCGACGCGATCGCGTCTGCGACCAGCTCGAGCTCGTTCCCGGACTGGTGCGGGGGGGAGAGGTAGATGCGCGCCATCGAGCGCCGAGCCTACCGGCGGCGCTGTGCCCCCGGCCCTGCTGCGGGGCTGACGGATCCCGCTACCAGCCCATCGTGCCGGGCCCCCCCTTGAAGGGACCGACGAGGTCGCTCGTGACCCAGCCCCCGTAGAACGAGCCAGGCTGCGGGACGACCAGCTCGTCGTCCACGTAGCACTCGTCGAGCGATCGAGCGAAGAACGCGACCCGTCCGGCCAGCTCCTCGAAGCCGGCTCGGGGTGACGGGAACGTCCAGCCGGCCCGCTCGACTCGCTCCCCCTCGACGACCACGTCGACGTACGCTGCGGCACCTTTCCACTCGCACACGGTCCGTCGGCCGGCAGAGGCCTCGAGCACACCAGGGGCGATCTCTGCGATCGGCACGTAGTACGCGGGTGGGTGGCTCGTCTCGAGCACCCGCACCGCCTGCCTCGTGTCGACGATCGCACGCCCACGGTGGACGATCCGGATCCGGCGCTCCGTCGGCTCGACCCGCGGCGGACGGGGGTAGTCCCAGACCGACTCGGCCATCGCACGATCCAGCGTACGGGCGGCGCAGCGGTCTCTGCGGCACCCGCTCGAAGAGCCTTCGCGCGCGGGGGCGCCCCAGCGGTGATACTTCCGCGATGGCAGGTACGGCCGGACGCATGATCTTCCTCGGCTTCGGCAAGTACGTGCGCGCGGACCGCATCTACGCCCTCGAGCCGATCACGGGCGAGGAGCGTGGGAGCGGCCGGCGCACGCTCGTCTGGGTCGAGGGCATCCCCGCGCCCGTCGTCGCGTCTCGCACGCAGGAGACGATCCTCGAGGAGATGGGCGCCCCCGCGGACCCGGCACGCCGGCCGGGAGCGCCGCGGGGCAGGCTCGTGCGGCACCCGCAGCTGTTCGACGACCCCAGCTCGTGACGTTCGAGCGGGTGGTCGCCGGTGGCGCCCTCTCGGCGGCGCCGCTGCTGGTCGGCTGGACGCTGCTCGTCGACGGCGTCGGCGGGAGGATCGTCGAGGTGGAGGCGTACGAGCCCGACGACGAGGCAAGCCACTCGTTCCGCGGCCGCACGAGCGCGAACGCAACGATGTTCGGTCCCGCGGGGCACCTCTACGTCTATCGCTCGTACGGCGTGCACTGGTGTGCGAACGTGACGTGCGGGCCGGAAGGGGTGGGGGCCGCCGTCCTCCTCCGTGCGCTCGAGCCGCTCGTCGGCATCGAGCGGATGCGTGCCCGCCGCGGCACCGACGACCCACGCCTCCTGTGCCGCGGGCCGGGACGGCTGGCACAGGCGCTCGGGATCGACGGCGCGGCCGACGGAGCCGCCCTGCGGTCACCACCCTTCGAGTTGATCCCGCCCGAGGGCGTCGTCGACGTCGCGGCGACCCCTCGCGTCGGCATCAGCCGCGCCGTCGAGCGGCCGTGGCGGTTCGTGGAGCGCGGCTCTAGCTGGTCGAGCGGCCCACGACGAGCCGCAGCCTGAGCCCTGGCGCCGCGGCCACACCGGGCTCGACGCTCTGATCGAGCACGACACCCGTCGGCCCCGGCTCGTACGCGATCGTGGGGCGCACGCGCAGCGCGCGGAGCTGCGCGAGGGCGTCGATCGCGCTCGAGCCGACGAGGTTCGGCACGACTCCGTCGCGCGCCTGCGTCACGTACAGCTGGACAGGAGCGCCCGCCGAGAGGAAGCCGCCCCGCGGCTCCTGCTTCACGACCAGTCCGGGGCGCCTGCCGGCCTTCGCGGGGATCAGGATGACGTCCGAGCCGAGCGGGACCGACGACAGGGTGGAGCGTGCCGCGTCGAGCGTGCTCCCGACGACGACCGGCACCGACACCTCGTTGGCGTAGCACTCCGCCGTCTCGCTGGGCGCGCGACCGGCGACGTAGACGATCGAGACGGTGCCGGGGCAGTAGCCGTTGTCGAGCTTCCAGCCTCCTCCACGGCGGACGACCCGGCGCACCTCGCCCGGCAGGTACGGCTCCCCCTCGAACTCCGTCGGCTCGACGTCCTCCAGGGCGCGCGTCATGAAGTCCTTCCAGAGGAGGGCAGGCAGCGTGCCGCCGGAGACCGGCCGGCCCCCGAACTCGGTGAGCATCGGTCGCAGGTCGTCCGGGTAGCCGACCCAGACCGCGACGACGAGCTCGGGCGTGTAGCCCACGAACCACGCGTCGCCATAGTTGTCGGTCGTCCCGGTCTTGCCGGCCTCCGCCCGGCCCGGCAGCTGCGCGCGCGTGCCGGTGCCGACCCTGACCACGTCCTCGAGGATCGACGTCAGGGTGCGCGCCTCACCCGGTGCGAGCACGGGCGTCGGCACCGGCTCGTTGACGACGCGTCTCCCGCTCTTGCGGAACCCGACCTCGCGCACGACGAGCGGTCGGTCGCCCGTCAGCGAGCCGTCGACCCGTCGGCCGTCGTTGGCGATCGTGGCGTACGCGCGAGCCATGTCGAGCGGGTTCACGGCGACGGCGCCGAGGCCCAGCGAGAAGTACGCAGGCAGCTCACTGCGGATGCCCAGGTCGCGGGCCGTGCGCACGATCGCCTTCGGGCCGAGGAACGAGGTGAGCTGGGCGTAGACGGCGTTGTCGGACGAGACCATCGCACGCGCCAGATCGGCCGTGCCGAGGTACGAGTCCTCGTAGTTGGTCACCCGCCAGATGCGGTCGCCGGCGTCGATCTCCACCGGCTTCGACGCGAACTGCGTCTGCGGCGCGAGGCCCTCCCGCAGCGCGGTGGCGAGCACGATCGGCTTGAACGACGAGCCGGGCTGCCGCTCGGCCTGGGTGGCGAGGTTGAACTGGCTCTTGCGGAAGTTGGAGCCTCCGACCATCGCCTTGACGGAGCCGTCGCGCGGGTCGATCGCGACGAGCGCCGCTGTGGGCCCGTCCGGCGAGGGGAACGCTGCCTTGACGGCTGCGCGCGCGTCCTCCTGGAGCGCGAGGTCGAGCGTCGTCGTCACCTCGAGCCCGCCGCCGAAGACGCGGTTCGCGCCGTACTGCGCCACGAGCTGGTCCTTCACGTAGTTGACGAAGTGCTGAGCCGGACCCTGTGTGCCGGGCAGGCGGATGTCCTCCGGCTCCGGGAGCGGTGTCGCCCGCGCGGCCGCCGCCTCGGCCGGCGTGAGGCGGCCGAGCTCCACGAGCAGGCCGATCACGTAGTCGCGGCGCGCCCTGGCCGCCTGCGGCCGCTGCACCGGGTCGTAGCGCGCCGGATCGGCCGGGATCCCGGCGAGCAGGGCGGCCTCCGCGAGCGTCAGCTCGCTCGCGGTCTTCTTGAAGTACGTGCGCGCCGCCTGCTGGACGCCGTAGGCGCCGTTCCCGAAGTAGATCGTGTTGAGGTAGGCGGCGAGGATGCGGTCCTTCGACCAGCGCTGCTCGAGCTGCCACGCGAGCGCCGCCTCCCGCACCTTGCGCGCGACCGTCCTCTCGTTCCGCGCGTAGGCGTTCTTGACGTACTGCTGCGTGATCGTCGAGCCGCCCTCGACGACGCCCTGGCTGCGGATGTCCTGCCACAGCGCCCGTGCGATGCCCCGGACGTCGACGCCGCGGTGCTCGTAGAAGCGCCTGTCCTCGACGGCGACGATCGCCTGCTTCATGACGTCGGCGATCTCCTCCGAGGGCACCAGCACCCTGCTCTCCTCGCCGCGCAGGATCGCGAGCACGCGCTTGTGGCCGTTCGCGTTCGGAGCGGCGTAGATCACCGTGTCGACGTCGCCGCGGCGGTTCGCGGGGTCGAGTGTCTCGATCTCGCCCGCGATCGCGGAGACGAGACCGAACGTGAACGATGCGGCGGCGAACGCGAACAGGACGGTGAGGAGCGCCAGCAGCCGCAGCTTGCGGATCCGGCGGCGCCTCGGCGGCGCCGCCCCCCTGGTTCCGAGGTGCTGCAACCAGCCAATGGTAGCGGCCTGCGCGCGCTCCGACCCCTCGCGCCGCGCCCCGGCGGCCGACGCGCCGCGCGGCTCAGCTCGCGGCGAGGACGGCCAGCACGTCGTCCCCGTAGCGCTCGACCTTGACCGGGCCCATGCCGGTCACTCCGGCCAGCTCGGCGAGCGTGCTCGGTCGGGAAGCGGCGAGCTCGCGCAGCGTCGCGTCGTGGAGCACCACGTACGCGGGCACGCCGTCGGCCCGGGAGCGGCTCGTGCGCCAGGCGCGCAGGGCGTCGAACAGCGGTTCATCGCCGTCGCCGTGCGACGCATCGGCCCGTCGACCGCGCAGCGATGGCACGGTGGCGCCCGGGACGAGCCCGAGCACGCGGAAGCCGCTCTCCGTCTCGCGCTCCACGAGGACGCCTGCCGCTTCGAGCGAGCGGATCCAGCGCGTCACCTCCGCCTCCGTCGCAGCGGCCAGCGAGCCGAACGCCGGCGAGCGGCGGGCGGAGGGCGGCGCCTTGGGAGAGCCGCGAAGCGCCTGCGCGAGGCTGCGACGACCGAGCGGCCACGTGAGGCTCCTGACCGCGGCGACGATCGCGGCGCCGACGTCCTCGGGGAGGGGAGCAGGGCTCGGCCGGCGGGCGCGCCGCGGAGGTGGCGCGCACACGTCGCACGCGCCGCAGGGCCCGTCCAGGCGCTCCCCGAAGTGCTCGGCCACCTGGCGATGCCTGCAGACGCTCGACTCGGCAAAGGAGATGATCCGAGCGCACCGGGCTTCGGCCTCGGTGGCGTAGCGGTCGAGGAGCGCCTCCAGCGTCGCACCCGCCCCGTCGTCGACGGCGAGCAGCTCGATGCGCATCGCACGTCCGGCGTCGAAGCCGCGTCGGACGATGCCGGCCTGCTCGAGCATCCCGACGAGCACGCGCGGGTCGTGACGGTCGCCGACGGCCGCCGCGAGCGCTGCCGGCTCGACCTGCCCGTCCGCCGCGCGGAGGGCGCGGTACAGGGCGCGGAGGTCCGCCGGGGTGGGCTGGGAGCCGGTGGCGAAGCGCCGAAGCGCCTGCGCGTCCGCCCGTCCCGTGAGGAGCAGCGTCGTGCTCGGTCGTCCGTCACGGCCCGCCCGCCCGACCATCTGGACGTAGGACTCGAGCGAGTCGGGAAGGTTGACGAGGGCGACGAGCCGCACGTCGGGCTTGTCGATCCCCATCCCGAACGCCGTGGTCGCGACCACGCCCCGGATGCGCGCGGCGAGGAAGTCGTCCTGGACGCGAGTGCGCTCGTCGGCGTCGAGGCCGGCGTGGTAGTGCTCGAGCCGCAGGCCGTGGCCGCGCAGCGTGCGCGCGATCTCCTCGCACGAGCGGCGGGAGCGCGCGTAGACGATCGCCGAGCCGTCCGCGAGCGCACCGAGCCGCTCGACGAGCACCTCGAGGCGCTCGTGCTCGTTGGCCGCCTCCTCGACGTCGTAGCGGAGATTGGCGCGCACGACGCTCGTGCGCACCACGTCGAGCGGACGTCCGAGCGCCTCCGCGATCTCGGCCGCGGTGCGCGGCGTCGCGGTGGCGGTCATGCCCAGCACCGCCGGATGGCCGAGCTCGTCGAGCGCGCGTCGGATGAAGAGGTAGTCCGGCCGGAAGTCGTGGCCCCACATGCTCACGCAATGCGCCTCGTCGACGACCACGAGCCCGACGTCGATGCGGCGCAGCGTGTCGACGAACGCTCGCTGGCGGAGCCGTTCGGGGGCGGCGTAGAGGAGGCGTGTGCGGCCCGTCGCGACGCCGTCGAGCCGCGCAGCGGTCTCGGACGAGTCGAGCGACGAGTTGACGAATGTCGCGGTCGCTGCGATGTGCGGCGGGAGCTTGTCGACCTGGTCCTTCATCAGCGCGATCAGCGGCGAGAGGACGAGCGTCGGCTTCGGCCGGAGCATCGCCGCGAGCTGGTACGTCAGCGACTTGCCGGAGCCAGTGGGCATCACCGCGAGCGTGTCGCGGCCCTCGACCGCGGCGCGGACCACGCCCTCCTGACCGGGCCGGAACTCGCGGAACCCGAACAGCTCGCGGAGCGGTCCGTGGAGGTCGACCATCGAACGAGTGTATGGGTGGGCCCGGCGGGTGCTCGTCACGGCTGCGCGATGCGTGCGTGTCGGGATTCGCACGGATGCCGGTTCCCGACGAGCCCGCTCCCCCGCGTGCCTGCGGCGCACGTCGTCGCGAAGCCGTACGCTGGCTCGGTGGCGGCGCCGCTGACGCTCACCGATCTGCCCGCGCTCGCGGCCGCGCGCGTGGATCCCGACTGGTTCGGGTACTTCGCCGGTGGCGCCGAGCGGGAGCAGACGGTGCGGGCGAACCGCGACGGGTTCGCGCGCTGGGAGCTCCGGCAGCGCGTCCTCTGCGGCATCGAGGAGACCTCGACGGAGGTGACCGTGCTCGGCCGCCGGCTCGCGCACCCGGTGATCGCGGCGCCCGTCGCCTACCTCCGCATGGCACACCCGGAGGGGGAGGAGGGAATGGCGCGCGCGACGGCGGCGACCGGGGGCGCGATCTGCCTCTCGACGTTCGCGACGGCCGAGCCGGCCGACGTCGCCGCAGCCGCAGGCGACGGGGCGCGGTACCTGCAGGTCTACGTCTTCCGCGACCGTGGCGTCACCGACGAGCTCGTGGCCCAGGCCGTCGACCTCGGCTTCGAGGCCGTCTTCCTCACCGTCGACCTTCCCGTGCTCGGGCCGCGCGATCGCGAGCGACGCGTCCACTGGACGTTCCCCGAGGAGTCGCTGCCAGCCGTCCGTCGGGCCCTGGCGGGAGGCGTGGGCGGAGAGGGGCTCGCGATCCTCGACCCGACGCTGGACTGGGCCTACCTCGAGCACCTCGTCTCCACGGCTCGCGTCCCGGTCGTGGTGAAGGGCGTGATGGAGGCGGATGACGCCGTCCGCTGCGCCGACCATGGCGCCGCCGGCGTGGTCGTCTCCAACCACGGCGGCCGCCAGCTCGACCGCGTGCCGGGCGCGATCGACGTGCTGCCCGAGATCGTCGAGGCGGTGGACGGGCGCCTCGAGGTGCTCGTGGACGGTGGGATCGAGCGCGGCACGGACGTCTTCACGGCGCTCGCCCTCGGCGCCCGCGCCGTGCTCGCCGGACGGCAGCCGCTGTGGGGCCTCGCCGCGGGTGGTTGGGAGGGGGCATGCGAGACGCTCGAGCTGCTGCGCGAGGAGCTTCGCGTGGCGCTCCACCTGACCGGCTGCGCGACCGCCGGCGATGCAGCACCAGGGCACCTGCGGCGACGCCCGTCCTGACCGCGGGTACGATCGGCTGCCCGTGAGCACCGATGCCCTCGATCGGCTGACGCGGCACGCGGTCGACGTGCTGCCCGACGGGCTCCTGGCCGAGAAGCTCAGGCGCGGGAGTCCGCTGCGGGTGAAGCTCGGCGTCGACCCGACGGCGCCCGACATCCACCTCGGCTTCGCCTTCGTGCTCGACCGGCTTGCCGGCTTCCAGCGGGAGGGCCACACGGTGGTGCTGATCGTCGGCGACTACACCGCCCGCATCGGCGACCCCAGCGGTCGGTCGAAGGAGCGGCCCGTGCTCCCCGACGAGGTGCTCGACGCCAACGCCCGCCAGTTCGCCGAGCAGGCGTTCCGCATCCTCGATCGCGAGCGGACGGAGATCCGCTACAACGGCGAGTGGCTCGGTGCGCTCTCCTACGCGGAGGTCGTCCGGCTGACGCGCACGCTGACCGTCGCGCAGCTCCTCGAGCGCGACGACTTCGCCAAGCGGTTCGCGGCGCACGAGCCGATCTCGCTCTCGGAGCTGCTCTACCCGCTGATGCAGGCGTACGACTCGGTCGCGATCGAGGCCGACGTCGAGATCGGCGGCACCGACCAGCTCTACAACCTCCTCGCCGGGCGGACGCTCATGCCGCACTACGGCCTCGAGCCGCAGGTGGTGATGACCTACCCGTTGCTCGTGGGTCTCGACGGTCACGAGAAGATGTCGAAGTCGAAGGGCAACTACGTGGGCGTCACGGAGCCTCCCGAGGAGATGTTCGGGAAGGTGATGTCGATCCCCGACGCGGCCGTGTCCCAGTGGTGGGAGCTGGTCGTCGAAGGGGGCGAGCACGCGGCGGAGCCGATGGAGTGGAAGCTCGAGCTCGCGCGCAGGATCACGGCGCGCTGGCACGGGACGGCAGGCGCCGAGCGGGGCGAGGCGCACTTCACGCGGGTCGTGCGCGAGCGGGGCGCACCCGACGAGGTGCCCGGGCTCGTGCTCCCGCCGGACGACCCGGTGCACCTGCCTGCGGTGCTCGCGGCTGCGTTCGGGCTCTCGACCAGCGACGGGCGGCGGATGATCGCGCAGGGGGGCGTGAAGCTCGACGGCGAGCCGGTCACCGAGCTCGACCTTCCGCGCGCACGTGTCGTCGGGGCGCTCGTCCAGGCCGGCAAGCGCCGCTTCGTGCGGCTCGAGAACGGCTGAATCCAGCGTCTTGACAGCCCTTTGGGCTCTGCTACACTCTTCGAGCCGCCCGAGAGGGAGGCGAGGAAAGTCCTGCGACCCCGGGAGTCCTTCGACCGCATCGGATACGACTGTTCACGTCGCCCGTCGATCGGAGGCCTCCGGCGCGAGTCGTGAGGCCTTTTCTTTGCCCGCCCCGACCCGGCACCGGTCCTTGAAAACTCAACAGCGTGCGTGTGCGACGAGAACACGGCGTCGCTCCGAGCCCTGCCGGTTCGCCGGCCGGGGGAGGTCGAAGCCGTGGAACCGTCAACCTCGGATCCGCCTTCCCGGCGGAGCCGAGGACTGACGCCTTTCGAGGCTCTCTTCGGAGAGCAGCAATCAGCTCGAAGGGAGACAACAGTTCGCTCGATCCTCGGATCGGGCAGCCTGTTTCTTCACGGAGAGTTTGATCCTGGCTCAGGACGAACGCTGGCGGCGCGCCTAACACATGCAAGTCGAGCGAGAACCAGGGCTTCGGCCCTGGGGACAGCGGCGAA